>JABDAT010000062.1 GCA_013288985.1 Alphaproteobacteria bacterium | reverse complement strand
GCAAAAGAAAAGGAGCGGACGGGTTATTAATTAGCAGCGCCATTGCCTGTATTTTGCTGGCTGCAGCGGATGTATTTGCCGGCAGCAGTGATACGCTTGAAGTGCTCGTTGCCGTGCTTAATACCAATTTCTGGCTGGCCACGCACGTTGTATGCATCACCACCGGCTATGGTTCTTCCCTTGTGGCGGGCACGCTGGGGCAGCTTTATTTATTCAAGCGCGCTGTCGGCAGAAGCAAGGAAGCTGAGCTTATTGCACTTCAGCGCCGCATCCACTCGGTTGCGCTTGTGGCGCTTCTTTTTACTGCCGTTGGCACTATGCTGGGTGGCATATGGGCTGATCAGTCATGGGGACGTTTTTGGGGGTGGGATCCTAAGGAAAACGGCGCATTATGGATTGTACTATGGCTTATCTGGGTATTGCATGGACGCATTGCTGGACAAATGGGGCATCTGGGGTTCGCAGTAGGCATAGCGTTTATTAATATCGTAGTGGCGCTTGCCTGGGTGGGAGTAAACCTGCTGAGCGTAGGCCTGCATAGTTATGGATTCACTGATGCAGCTGCCAATGGGTTGCTTTCTTTCTGTGCATTAGAGATAATTTTTATAAGCATCTCATTCATATTTATTATAAGCCGCCAACAACGCTATAGATAATGCATTTATCTTTTCTTTATATGCTCTCTATTCGATACGCATAGTATCTTGAACTAAAAGAAGGCATTCTGCTTGTGTGGAATGCAATTGATCGTTTCAAAGAAATTCTCTGGATTGTCAGAGTCAGTAGTGTCCCCGTAATGGTGCCTTCCTACGCTCCCTTGGGCACCATATTTTATACCGGCATCGTATCATGCGATGCCGGTTTTTTTATGTGCAGAGGATAAAGAAAAGCCACCCTTCTTTTGGAAGGGCGGCCTCCTATAAATCACTGTAGTTGCTGTTTCTGAGTCTATTGGCTCTTAGGATTAGAATCCACTTCACCGGTGGTATCGGCTGCCTGCTGGCTGAAATGCACCTGATAAGTGCGCAATCCTTTATTCTGGGCTATTATTTTAGTTTCTTTGCTTTCCGTGCCAAGCTGTGCAACGGCCTTATAGCTTCCTGCCGGCAGAGTAATTAAGAATACGGGCCCTTTGGTAACGGTATCCACTACAATATCGCCTTTTTTATCTTCAATACGCAGAGGCACTGAAGAAACAAAAATCCCGGTAGTATCAGTAAAAAGCAATTTAACATTATACTGCTTCTCCACCGACTGCATATGTGCCAGTTCTTCATCACCCACCCCACCAGACAACATAGGTATAGCCGGAGCCGTGGGAGGTGTGCTTGCAGCATCACCGCTATTTAAATCCTGAGCAATGGCAGGAGATTGAAAGCACAGTATTAACGCTGCAAGCGTTGCGGCAATAATATTTTTATTTTCTAGAATCATAATTACACCTGTCAGTTATGGGTTAACGTGTTTATATTAAAGGTAAAGTACGTTCAAAATTACGCAGGTAATTTTCCACAAGATATGCGTCGACACCATATCTATTCTGAATCAACTGCGCAAGCATGCTGCGATTAGGCCCGACTTTATCAACCTCTGCCGGCGTAAGCCTACTCCATTGTGCCAGGATTTGAGCGCGAAAGGGTTCCCATTTACAATATATATTATAAACGTTTCCTTGTTTTTTTAACCAATCCTTATACTGCCGCGGATTACGCTCCGGATTTTTATCGCCTCCTGTCTTGCGAACCTGCCATTTATTTTCCTTGCCATGCCATTCACTAGAAGAAGGAAATGTGGGTCTTACAATGCTTGATATAAAGTTCATAAATACCTCTTATTGCAGCTAAAACCTATCCTAATAGGCCTAAGGCAGCCATATGAGCTCTATTTGCTTTCCATAAAGGAGTGCTAAAAATCTAAGAAAGAAATTAAAATAACCTTGATTTCAGGCCACATATTTCGTGGTATCTGCTTCGCGCCATTGCGGCAAATAAAGCGTGAATATCGCTCCGCCATCCGGATGATTGGCTGCAATGATATTTCCTGAATGGGCGTCCAGCATTCCTTTTGATATGGCAAGCCCAAGTCCTGTTCCTGCAACTTGTGAATCTTTTTTCTGCAATCGTGCATATTTATCGAATATGCGCTCCAGTTTATCCGTAGGCAGTCCGGCTCCGTGATCATGCACTTCAAAGAAAAACATTTTATTGTCGTTCGCGCCATATCGTATTTCGATTTTGGTGCCAGCTTGTGTATATTTTGCTGCGTTATCCAGTACATTCTGCAATGCCTGCTCCATCATCATCACATCCATCAGCACTTCAATTCTAACGGGCTGAGAATGAATAATAACGTGATGTTGATGTAACTTGTTTTCAAGACGCTTTAATGCCTGCTGAATAAGCGTGCGGGCATCATACCATTCGAGTTTAAAGTCCATTTTTCCGCTTTCGATTTGTGTCATATCAAGAATATTGGTGATAAAACTATCAAGCCGTTCTGATTCCTGCAGAGCTGTCTCAATCAACGTATCTCGCTTTTGCGGCGTAAGTTTAATGCTCTGGCTACGATAAATGCTGAGCGCACCGA
>JABDAT010000061.1 GCA_013288985.1 Alphaproteobacteria bacterium | reverse complement strand
AAAGTTACAGAACTACCCCAAAAATGGCTTGATGATATTGCTGCAAAAAATAAACAATCTTTGCCTGTAAGATTATACCATCGTTTGCATGATAGAAAAGAAACTGCTCGTCAACTCAATCAATCCGTGGAATCAGCAAATCCAGACGGTAATTTTGGTTGTGGGGATGTGGTCATAAATTTCTGCAATGAACAAAAATTTGAGCCCATTCTTTGTTCGCAAGCTAAATCCTTAGAGTGCACTGTTGTGCGATAATTATTTATGCCGCCTTCTCCACTTTATGCGAATGCTTGATGGCAGCTTCCACGAAGGAAGCAAATAGCGGATGCGGGGCGAAGGGGCGGGATTTGAGTTCGGGGTGGAACTGGACGCCTATGAACCAGGGGTGTCCTTGCAACTCCACGATTTCAGGCAATGCGCCGGAGGGTGAAAGCCCGGTGATTTTTAATCCGGCTTTTTCAAATTCAGCCTTATAGGCGATATTGAGTTCATAGCGGTGGCGATGGCGTTCGCTGATATGTTTGCTGGCATAAATTTTGGAAACCAAACTGCCTGGTGCGATGTTGCATTCATAAGCACCAACACGCATTGTGCCGCCCAGATCATCATTGTGGCTGCGTTTTTCAGTGGCGTTGCCTTTGACCCATTCGGTCATAAGGCCGATGAGTGAGCCGCGTGCATCGCTGCCTTCGTAAGCGCCAAATTCGCTGGAGGTGGCGTCAGGAATGCCAAGCACATTGCGGGCGAACTCGATGGCGGCCACCTGCATGCCGAAGCAGATGCCGAAATAGGGAATATTATTTTCGCGCGCATAAGTAATAGCAGCGATTTTGCCGAGTACGCCGCGTTCGCCAAAGCCGCCGGGAACCAGAATCGCATCCACGCCTTTGAGCTTTTTGGCAACATCGTGCTTTTCAAAACCCTTGGCGTCAATCCAGCGTTGGTTGACGCGCACATTATGGGCAATGCCAGCGTGATCGAGCGCTTCGTTGAGTGATTTATAGGCGTCACCCATGCCGGTATATTTGCCGACAATTGCCACGGTCACTTCGCCGTCAGGCTGCTCAAAACGGCTGACAATATGTTGCCACTGCGTGAGATCGGGGGCGGGGGCTTCGAGCGCAAAATGCTTAAGCACCTGATTATCGAGCCCTTGCTCATGATAGGCCAGCGGCACCTGATAGATGGATTTGGCATCAAGCGCCTGGAACACGGCTTCTTCGGGAAGGTTGCAGAACAGCGCCACTTTTTTGCGTTCTTCGAGCGGAATTTCACGCTCGGCGCGGCAGAGCAGAATATCGGGTGAGATACCGATGGAACGCAGTTCTTTCACCGAATGCTGTGTCGGCTTGGTTTTAAGTTCTTTGGCGGCGGCGAGATATGGCACCAATGTCAGATGCATATAAAGCACGCGCGAATGGCCCATTTTGTACCCGATCTGGCGGATGGCTTCAAAGAACGGCAGGCCTTCAATATCGCCGACCGTGCCGCCGATTTCGCAGAGCACAAAATCTTCCTGATCGGTATCTTTGAGAATAAATTCCTTGATGAGATCGGTAACGTGTGGAATCACCTGCACCGTGCCGCCCAGATAATCACCCTTGCGCTCTTTGGAAAGCAAAGTGGAATAGATGCGCCCTGCGGTTACATTATCACTGCGTTTGGCGTCCACTCCGGTAAAACGTTCGTAATGGCCTAAATCCAAATCCGTTTCGGCGCCGTCTTCGGTCACGAACACTTCGCCGTGCTGAGTGGGGTTCATGGTGCCGGGGTCGATATTGAGATAGGGGTCCATCTTGCGCATGCGCACTTTAAAACCGCGCGCCTGCAGCAAAGCCGCAAGACTGGCGGCTGCCAAACCCTTGCCAAGCGAAGACACCACCCCACCCGTGATAAAGATGAAGCGCGGCTTGGCAGGTATTTTACTCATAATTTATTCCGGACGCGGTACAGCGGGTTTAGCAGGAGTCGTGGGGATAGGCGCATTCGTTTTGGGAGACAGGGCGTCTTTTTTATCGTCTGTATCCATAATCGATACAGGCGTAGGATGATTGCGCACCGTCAATATGCCAAGCGTTAGGCTTAAAAGAATGAAGGCGGTCGCAAGCGCTGCGGTTGTGCGCGTGACAAATGTTGCGGCTGCGCGCCCTGACATAAAACTTGTAGACGAGCTTCCCGAAAGCCCCATATCGCTTGAGCTGCGCTGCACGAGTATGATGCCGACCAATCCCAGCGTCACCATTCCATGAATAACCAGTAATATATTATACATATCGTTCCTTTATTTACTGTGCTGCCGCAATAATAGCACAAAATTCATCTGCTTTCAGACTCGCACCGCCGACCAGCACTCCGTCCACGCCTTCAGCGGACAATATTTCCCGTGCATTGGCGGCTTTTACCGAACCGCCGTAGAGAATCGCCGTGCGCGCCCCTGATGTAGCATAAGATAAGAGTGAGGCAATAGTTTTATGCACTTCGGAAATGGATTGCAAGTCGGGCACCCGTCCCGAGCCTATTGCCCAGACCGGTTCATAGGCGATAAGAAAATCGTCCGAATGGGTTAAGGAGGGCAGGGACTGCCTCACCTGCGATGCTATGACTTCCAGATAGTTGCCGGATTCGCGTTCCGCCAGATTCTCG
>JABDAT010000060.1 GCA_013288985.1 Alphaproteobacteria bacterium | reverse complement strand
CATCTGGGCCGCCCTGAAGGAACCTATGTTCCGAGTCTTTCGCTTGCCCCATTGGTGGATGCCCTAAGCGAAGTGCTCAAAGGCGTGACGATTAAATTCGGTGTCGCGGTAGTTGGTTTTGGTGCCGGTTTTGATATCTTTCATTTCCACCTGGTTGAAGGCGCTTAAATCCGGTGAAATATTGTTACTGGAAAATTTGCGCTTTCACGCCGAAGAAGAAAAAAATACGCCGTCTTTTGCCAAGGCTCTGGCGGCTCACGGCCAGGTCTATATCAATGATGCATTCTCCTGCGCTCATCGCGCACATGCATCCATCGTGGGAATTGCCAAACATTTGCCGAGCGCTGCCGGGCGTTTGATGGAAGAAGAACTCAATAATCTTGAAGGATTGTTTGTAGATTCCAAACCGCCTCTTACCGCTATTGTCGGGGGCTCGAAGGTATCGACCAAATTAGAGCTGCTGGAAAACCTTATTCGCAAAGTGGACAGGCTGATTATCGGCGGCGCCATGGCTAATACATTTTTGTTTGCCCAAGGCCACGCAGTTGGCAAATCGCTCTGTGAGCCCAACCTCAAGCAAACTGTCACGCGCATCCTGGCTAAGGCAGAAAAAGAAAATTGTGAAATTCATCTACCAGTGGATGTGGTGGTAGCGGAATCGCTTGTACCGCAAGCGCCGTGCGATGTGGTGCCGGTGGGTAAAATTCCAGCGGCGAGCATGATTCTTGATGTGGGGCCGGAAACCATCCGCCATTTCTCCGATTGCATCGCCACCTCTAAAACGCTTGTGTGGAATGGCCCGCTAGGCGCATTTGAAACCAGCCCGTTTGACGTCTCTACCGTGATGCTGGCACGCACGGTGGCAAGCCATATACGCAAGGATAAGCTTAAAAGCATTGCTGGTGGTGGTGATACCGTGGCCGCACTAACGCATGCAGGGCTTGCTGAGCGTTTCAGCTATATTTCAACGGCAGGCGGCGCTTTTCTTGAATGGCTGGAAGGCAAGACATTGCCGGGTGTAGTGGCACTGCAGGCCTGATAGCTTTAATTCCTGGCACCAAAACGCAGCCCGTATACTCCGAGTGCGCCCGTCACGATCAATCCCACTACGCTTACCCACATTGGCACGAACATGGCGCCTATAAGAAGCGGCCAGCCAAGCACAAGCCGTGCAAGATGCACCACCGCAACAATGATAAAAAGCATGCCTGACAGCAGGCAAAAAGATTTGATGTTCATAAATTTTCTCCTGAAAAGATGAATTTGTTCATCCTTACGTGCGAGGACATCAATAATCGATTATCATTTTCGGCAGGCCGCTACGAAAGCCTTGAAAATAGCAGTGTCAGCAGGGCTGATATGATATTCAGGATGCCATTCTACCCCTAAACAAAACGGATGCGCAGGGTATTCAATGCCTTCAATAACGCCGTCAGGTGCCATGGCATTTATCACAACGTCCTCACCCACTGTAGCGACCGCTTGGTGATGAGCACTATTGACAGGAATCTCTTGGTTGCCGACGATGCGATGAAGCAGCGTATTTTCCTTGATATGCACTATGTGGCCGGGTTCGGTGCGCGGATTGGGTTGTTCATGTGCCAATGCATTCTTAATAGTATCAGGTATATGCTGGATAAGCGTGCCGCCCAGTATAACATTTAAAAGCTGCTCGCCGCCGCATATGCCGAGGATAGGCTTATTCTGAGCTAAAGCACCTTTGGTGATGGCATATTCAAATGCGGTGCGCCGCTCTTTGGTGGTTACGGTCTTATGCACGGTTTTATTGCCGTAAAGTTCCGGAGGTACATCAAAAGCTCCGCCGGTAATCACCAAACCATCAATAATATCAAGATATTGTGCGGCAAGTTCCGGCTCATGCGGCAAAGCGATGGGAATGGCGCCCTCGGCGCTCACCGAAGTCATGTAATTCTCGCGAATCGCGTACCAAGGCAGCTTAGAATAGCCTTCTTTGGTCTCGTAATCGAGGGTAAAGCCTATAATGGGGAGATGTGACATAGCGTATTTCTAGGCGCAAACCCCTCTTTTGTAAACCCATTGCATTTACGCGGCAATCTGCTAGGTTCCGCGCCGAAAAACGCTCTTATAAGGACTCTCTCCTATGAAAATCGACGGCTCCGCTATCCGCCCCGGCATGGTGCTCGAATATAACGGCAAGCTTGTGGTGGTATCCAATATCAAAATCGGTACGCCAGGCAATCTGCGCGCCTTCAACCAGGTGGAAATGAAAGATATCAAAACCGGCACCAAAACCAACTACCGCTTTGGCTCAGACGAAAAAGTAGAGCGCGTACAGCTTGATCAGAAAGAATATCAATATCTCTACGCTGAAGAAAATATGCTGGTCTTCATGGATAATGAATCGTATGAGCAGATTCATATGAATAAAGAGCTCGTTGGCGATGCAATTGTATTTCTTCAGGAAAATATGAATGTGTCCATTGAATCCTATGAAGGTGAGCCTTTAAGCGTTGCATTACCCGAAACCGTTATTATGGAAATCGTTGAAACCGAGCCCGTGGTAAAAGGCCAGACCGCAGCATCTTCTTATAAACCCGCCATACTTAGCAACGGGGTACGCGTGATGGTGCCCCCTTTTATTGAAACCGGTACGCGCATCGTGGTCAATACCGCTGATGCGAGCTATG
>JABDAT010000059.1 GCA_013288985.1 Alphaproteobacteria bacterium | reverse complement strand
TCGTTGTGCCGGAAATGGATTCCGGGCCCATTATTATTCAGGCAGCAGTACCTGTGCTTCCAGCAGATACTCCGCAAATGTTAGGCGAACGCGTACTTAAAGCCGAGCACCAGATATATCCTTACACGCTTAAAGTACTGGCGGAAGGAAAAATACGCTTAGTCGACGGCCAGGTGTTAAACAGCTTTCATGCAGTGCATGAATATACACTATTTAACCCTGACGTACGATTTTAATAATGACTACGGCTTATAACAATTGTGATAATGCAATGTTCTTTGTCAGACCATTACTGTAAGTAAGCACAATTTGATTGAGCTTATTTACATCTGCACCGGTTAATTTACCAAGCGGGGCACCATCTTGATTGACGGATGTAACATTGTATGAAGAGGCATATTGGGTCAATCCATCGGTTTTGTTATGCGTGCCAAGATCGAAGGTAATGTGCGAAGATTTGGTGTCACCTGTCCAATGAATGGTTTTAGGATCTGTAAGCGAGTGACTGGCACTTTTGAATGTTCCATTATCATTGAATCTTACGGTGCCAGAAGCAATTTGCCCATTGGGAGCTGTTACATCGGATGCAGGTGAAGCATATACTTCAACCGACCATTCATTAGCTCCTGTTTTTAGAAAACCCATAGTGAATGTATGTGGGTTGCCATTCGAATCAAACACGGTAACATTGCGGGTAAAGTCAGGTGTGACAGCCCCAGATGCCATGTTTTTGGAAGGATCGGATGCAGAGTAATCGCTTGCTGGAAATATGGATTGGTTTGCATTGAGATTTGCACCAATGCTCACATTCGTTGTAGGTGCAGACAATGTATTGAATTTTTTGTTCTGGGAAGCAATCTGTTCGATATCGTTATCGAGCAGAGATTGGAACGATTGATTGGAGGATGAATTGTTTGTGGTTGTGCTATACGTATTTGCTAATGTTGTTGTTAAGATAGCATTTGTAGTTACCATTAGTGCTTCTCCTTATATGTTGATGGCGCAAATATATAAGCAAGAGACATGCCAAATTTTAGTATTTGGTGATATGTTATGGGGCAGTAGATTTTTTAATTTCGTTTTTGTTGTTGTCTTATTTCTGTCGAAGATGCCGAATGCCTTCTAAGCAATATATACACCCAGCGACCGGGGTGATTGGCCAGTCCTGCGATATCCGTTTCTTTCAGGCGCAAATTCTTAAGCGCAATCGCTGCTTTGGTATGCAGAGCCGTATGTGAAAACGGTGCGCGATCGAAAATGGCCATAGGCACCATTCTGGCAATTTGCCGCCAGCGCTGCCAGCGGTGAAAGCCCGCTAAATTATCGGCGCCCATAATCCACACGAATTGTATATGAGGATAACGTTTCTTCAGTGCGCGCAGTGTTGCATAGGTAAAATGCAGCCCTGCATGATGTTCAAAATCACTGACGATAATGCGCCGTTCACCCGCAGTCACTTCTTTTGCCGATGCGAACCGCTCTGCGTAAGGTGCCATGCCTTCTATGGGTTTCAAAGGGTTTTGCGGCGATACCAGCCACCATACCTGATCAAGGCCCAAACGTTTAAGCGCCTCTATGCTGATGTGCAAATGGCCGCCATGCGCAGGGTTGAAAGAACCGCCAAGCAGGCCGATACGAAGTGAGGGATTAGACATCAGCAATCAGCATATGAATAAGAAAGCGGCATTAGGCATTAGCCATCATATTTTATCAAGTCAAATTACTTAAGGCCGTATCTGGCCATTGCCATGTATCACATACTTATAGGTAGTGAGTTGTTCCACACCTACGGGCCCGCGCGCATGCAGCCTGCCGGTGGCAATGCCGATTTCGGCGCCAAAGCCGAATTCACCGCCGTCGGCAAACTGGGTGGATGCATTATGCAGCACAATCGCCGAATCAATCTGCTTCAGGAATTGTGCCGCCGCTTTCGTATCGCGCGTGATGATGGCATCCGTATGATGCGAGCCGTAATGATTGATGTGATCAACCGCTTCATCAATACCGTCCACGGTTTTCACCGAGATGATGGCGTCGAGATATTCCGTGCCCCAGTCGGCTTCCGTTGCGGGCTTAATGCGTTTATCGGTTTTGCGCGCGCTCGCATCGCCGCGCACTACGCAGCCTTCTTTCAGCAGCGCATCGGTAATGCGGGGCAACAGCGGCAGCATGGCTTTATCCATCACCAGCGATTCGGTGGCTCCGCAAATGCCGGTGCGGCGCATTTTAGCGTTGAGCAGCACATTAACCGCCATTTTAGGGTCGGCTTTGGCGTGGATATAGGTGTGGCAATTGCCATCAAGATGCAGCAGCGTGGGCACCCGGCTTTCCTTCATCACCCGCTCAGTGAGCGACTTGCCGCCGCGGGGCACAATCACGTCAATTACGCCGTGCATCGTCAGCATGATGCCCACGGCCGCGCGGTCCGTGGTGGGAACCAGCTGAATAGCCGCGGCAGGTAATTTTGCGGCGCGCAGGCCTTTTTGCAAGGCCGCTACAATGGTCTGCGAAGAGTGAAAACTATCGGAACCGCCGCGTAAAATAGCGGCATTGCCGGATTTAAGGCATAAAGCGCCCGCATCAGCCGTCACATTGGGGCGCGACTCATATATAATGCCAATGACGCCAAGGGGAACCGAAACGCGCTCAATCAGCAGGCCGTTGGGGCGTTTAAAATGCGCGAGCGATTTGCCGACGGGATCAGGAAGTTTAACAATAGATTCAATAGATTGCGCTATCGCTTCAATGCGTTTTCCGGTCAGTGCAAGCCGGTCAAGCATGGCTTTACTCATGCCTGCTGCGCGCCCGGCGGCCATATCCTTGGCGTTGGCGGCCATAATTTTCTGTTTATCGGCACGTATTGCCTTGGCAGCCGCCTTCAATGCCATATTCTTTTGCGC
>JABDAT010000058.1 GCA_013288985.1 Alphaproteobacteria bacterium | reverse complement strand
AATTTCGGCGGATCGGCAAAAAACATATCGTCCGTAGGGTTGGCGCCCGGCCACCCGCCTTCAACATAATCGATACCCAATTTATCAAGCTCGCGCGCGATAGCCTGTTTGTCGGCAACAGTGAAATCAACACCTCTTGCCTGCGCGCCGTCGCGCAACGTTGAATCATAGAGATATACGCGATCAGACATTGACTTGCTCATTTTCAGTTTTTGGTTTTTTGGGCTGTATGACGACCACTGTATCCGCAATCATATCATGAAATCCGCGATGTTTTTTATTAAGGAGTATCCATACAAATCCAAGCGTAAGTGGCAGGCCTGAAACAATGTAGCCTAAGAAACGGATAACGCACTGCCTGCGCGTCATACGCTCGCCCGTTTTGGCATCCCTGATGGAGGCGCGGAAAATCATTTTCCCTGGCGTGGTCGAATATTTAAACCAGAAAGGCAACACATACGCGGCTACTAACATGATCTGCAGAATATTATCGGTCAGCATACGTTGCAGTATGCTATGATCTTTAACGTAGCCCCATAAATTTGAGGATAGCTGCTGCATGTCACGCTGCTCTTTCCAGTTATTGATGATCGGCAGCATATCGCTGGGATTTATCGGTACGAATAGCTGGTTTACTATCCAATTGACCGACGGAACAATGAGTATAAGCAGCAACCCTATTTCAATAGCCGTGGCAAGCATTCGCACATTGAATGTAGCGTATTTGGGGTGCGTAGTGTCAGGCTCGGCCATAGTCTCAATTACTTAAGTATAGGAGTGATGTCAGGGACAGTCTTCCACAATTCGGGCGAAGAATCCAGCCTTGTGACAGTGTATATCGCACTATTATCAGGCAAAAAACGCTGTAAATGCTCGCTTATACGCTGAAGAGGCGCTGGAGAAACTTCGGATTCGCTTATCACGACGGCATCGAGTGCAAGGCCGCGTGATAATAACGCCTGACAGGCGGTAAGCGTATGACTTATCGACCCTAAATAGCTGCCTGCTACTAGTATGACCGGATACTGTAATGCTTGCATCCAATCAAGCGTCGTCTGGCTCTCAGTCAGCGGTACCATCACCCCGCCCACCCCTTCAATAAGCAAGGCGTCATAATCTTCCTGCTGCCTGCAAAAGCCATTGAGAGCATTAAAATCAATCCGTTTTCTTTCATCTGCCGCCGCCATATCGGGCGAAAGCGGCGCTTTAAACCGCCACGGCGAAACGATATTTACATTCTCAGGCGTAACGGGCAACCCCTGCGCCTCAAGCAACTGGCCGGTGTCGGAAGTGTGGGCATTGGCAGCATCAAATCCGCTGATAACGGGTTTAAGTGCTTTTACACGTTTGCCTTGCTTACTTAACTGATAAGCCAGCGCAGAGGTAATCAGCGTTTTGCCAATACCGGTTCCGGTTGCAGTGATGAAGTATTTTTTCATAATCTATGCATCACTTTATAAACCACATTCCACGTCACGGCCAGACCTTGCGACGTACCAAAATGTTCGCGGTAATAGTCCTCCACTTTCTGCATCTGGCGCGGTGTCAGCATCCCCCTTCGGCGATCGGCATGCTTATTGCGCGCGCCCATGGCTTTTAAATGCCGCATCAGCGAAATAAGATTGGGGAAATATTCAGTAATGGTTTCTTTCATTACGTCATCCTGTGGCTTGACCACAGGATCCAAGGCCACGCCGCGCTTTACCTGAGATCCTGCGATTAAATCGCAGGATGACGATAATGGGACTAACGGTTTTGAGTTCACGCCCAAATATGACACAAAAGACGACACATGCGGATAAGCATCCACCACAGCAAAGCTTTCCTGCAGCTCACACAGCGTTCCCTTGGCAAATGTGCTGAATGCAACTATTGCACCAGGCTTACATACGCGCTTCATTTCTTTTATGGCGAATTCCTGATCCGCGACCCACTGCAGGGCGAGCGACGAAAACACGACATCAAATGTCGCATCGGCAAAGGGCAGTGATTCTATTGCGGCATTGATTGCGGGCCTGCCCGGCAGCATCGCCTTTTTGCACATAGCATAAGCGATATCGAGTTGCGTGACTGAATGATTCTTAAGACTGCGCGCCAATTGCCCGGTGCCGCACCCCGCATCAAGTACCCGCGATTGCGCAGTCAACAAAGGCTGAATCTTTGTGAGCAAGGTATTTTGCACATGCTGCTGCAGATGGGCGTGCGCATCATATTGCGCCGCAGCATCCGAAAAATCCCGGCTTATTTGTTTGGTATTAAACATAGCGCGCAATAATCTTTCGTAAGGCTTCCGCATCATGCAAATGGGGAGCATGGGCGGAGTCAGGCCAGAGGATCAATTTCGATTTGGGCAATGCTTCCCCGTAAGCTTGGGCATTAGCCGGATTGATTACCTTATCCGCTGCGCCGTGGATAATAATCGTGTCTGGAAAAGAAGAGAAATCCAATGTTCGGCAACTGGCGCGCTCAAGTTCTTCAAGCCAGAATAAACCATTTTTCCATAATTCGATTTTCGCATTTAAAGTGCGCACTATCTGCGATTCATGCGCATCGCCCAGACCAATCAACGCATTAAACCACAGTAAAGTCTTGTGAGCATTGCGGCGATAATTATCCGCGGATTCTTTAAGATCTGCAGCCTGCATGCCACCCGGAAAATACTTATCAGCAACCGCTTGGAATGGAACGCCCAGCAATAGTAATTGTTTGGGCCTGGTATACCCCCCCCGCTATAGCGCGCACGAGCAATTGCCCACCCAGCGACCAGCCGATGGCAAGTGACGGTTCTGCCGGCAAGGCAGCAAACAAGGCGTCTACATTATCGTAGGCACTGTAATCAAAATGCATGGCACCGGGCACTATATTCTCCAGCGCACCCTTTGGCTGCTGCCAGCCGGTGAG
>JABDAT010000057.1 GCA_013288985.1 Alphaproteobacteria bacterium | reverse complement strand
GGGCTAGGGTAGGGCTCGCGCCGGATGTGGAAACGGCGATAGTCAAATCCCCGCGTTTGACAAAACTCGTGAAAAAGAAATCGCATAAATCGGGTTTGTCTTCCACATTCACCAATACGCCCTGCAGGCGGGCGATGCTTGCAAGCACGGCGGAGGTTTCATCATCAAGACCCACAACCATCAATACAGGCGCTTGGCGGATTTCATGCGCCTCGGGCAAGTGGTCGCTGTGCACTATCACTTGCGTTGCCCCGGCATCTTTTAATTGTTTAAGACGGCGCGCGACCAGTTCGCCGCTGCCAACCAGAAGAATGCGTATACGGGTTAAATCAAGTGCTATGGGATACATGTTACGCCGCCCATTTGTGAGTGGCTGCAAGAGTATCCAGGGCAATTTTCTTGATGGCTTCAATGCCGTAACGATGGGAAAAATCGCCGAAACCTTCGCCCGTGCTGCGATTGGTTTTATAAGTAATGAACAATGGCTCCAGCGCCGTAGTGATATGTTCAAACGGCACTTTATCGAAGATTTTCTCATTGAGGCGCGTGCCTTCAAAATCACCGCCAATGTAAAGCGCATAGGTTCCCGGAGTGCGCCCGATAATGCCGATATCGCCGACATACGGTCTGGGGCAGCCGTTAGGGCAGCCGGCAATGCGCACAGCGATTTTGTCCTGGCCGATGCCATGCGTATTCATGAGTGTCTGCAATGATGCTTCCAGTGGATGCTGCACGCGTTCGGCTTCTGCAAGCGCCTTGCCGCAGGTAGGAAGCGCCACGCAGGCAATAAAATTGCGCGCCAGATCGGTTAATTCTTCGCGCAGGCGGATGCCGTGCTTGCGCAGCATCTGTGCAATTGCCGTCTTTTCACCTTCTTCAATATCGCACAGGATGATATTCTGATCGAGCGTGAGCGCGAGCGGCATTTTATACGTGCTGATGACCTCGCGCAGTGCCGTGCGGTAATTGACGCCACCCAGCCCATCGCCGATGCGGCCGCTGGGAATCGCTACACCTAAAAACCATTTGCCGTCGCCCTGTTCATGCCAGCCGACGTGATCGACTATGGCCCATTTGGCCGTGGCTTTGGCTTCATCGAGCGTGCTGCCAAAATAGCCGTCTAATGTTGATTTGCACCATTGCATGCCTTTTTCGGCTACGACATATTTAAGGCGCGCATGTTTGCGGTCGCCCCGGTCGCCATGATCGCGCTGCAGCTTCACCACAGCTTCTGAGGCGCGCACTAAATCAGCGGGTTTTATGAAGGCAATAGGCTTTGCCAGATAGGGAAATGTCTTGGCATTATTGTGATTCATGCCCAGCCCGCCACCAATGGCAATATTATAGCCTTGAAGTTCCTGGCCATCAAAAAGCGCGAGCAGTGCCAGATCATTGCATAATACATCCATGCAGTTATCTTCCGGCTGGCCGAGCGCAATTTTGAATTTGCGCGGCATATAGGTTTCACCGTATAGCGGCTCACCAGCGGCGGGCGTTGGCAGGAACGGATAATTTTCCATTTTCTCGCCGTCGAGCCATATGTCCCAGTAGGCATCGGTCTTGGGCGCCATGTGTTTGGCAAGCGTGAAGCAAGCATTCTCTAATGTTGCATGGATATTGTCGCGAATGGGCGCCGGGCAGGTGATGACGTTGCGCACAACATCGCCGCAGCCGCCAAGCGTGGAAAGCAATATGCGGTTGATGTCGGCGATGAATGGCTTTAGATGGTCTTTAACAATGCAATGAAACTGAAACGTCTGGCGCGTGGTAATACGCAATGTCCCGTTGGCATGCGTGTCGCATTGCGTATCGAGTGCGAGATATTGCTCTGCTGAGAGTCTGCCGCCTGGCATTTTAAGGCGCAACATGAATTCCCAGGTTTTATCCAATCCCTGTTTTTTACGTTCCGTAGCAGTATCACGATCATAGCCCTGATAACTGCCGTGGAATTTGAGCAGTTCATAGGATTCATCGGAGACAAACGCATTGGCATCGGCAAGTTCGCTTGCGATGTTTCCCCGCAGATAATTGCTGTCTTGCTTAATCTTTTCGTTGCCGGATAATTTGGGTTCGGTCATGGTTCTCTCTATTGTAGGGGGCAGATAACTAGCCTAGCCAGACTATTTATGCAACATTATTTTGTAAAATACAACAAATAACATAATATTTTTGTTATATATGTATTTTGTTATTAATAAAGCCAGGAGATTCCTACTGCTTATAGTGGAAAAGCAGATATTGGTTTTATCAGTTTAGAAACATTGCAAAAAATTAATGTCGCGGTGAAAGAGGCATAACAATCAAAGTGTATGATATGCTTAAGTTAAGTGAATATCAGGGCAGGGAAGGTTTCTGCTGCCGCATTTAACCCCACAAACTCTAAGAGGGAGATTACTCATGAATAAATTACTCGCATCTGTAGCCGCTGCTGCAGTTCTCGCTGCTTCTACCGCTTTCGCTGCTGCTCCTCAGGATCCAGCTCCTGCTGCTGGCACTGAAACTGCCGCTCCTGCTGCAGCAAAGTCTGATGCAGCTCCTGTAAAGAAGCACAAAGCTAAAAAAGCTTCTAAAAAAGCGACCAAAAAAGCTTCTAAAAAAGCTAAAGCAGCCGCTGCTCCCGCACCGGCCGCTCAGTAATTAGATACGTTCTAATGAAGTGAATCCGCGCCAGGCAACGTGTCTGGCGCGGATTTTTATTTTAAGGTTACGGCAATATGCTAAAATTTTCTAATCCACCGGAAATGAAGTGTAACTATTATGCGCATCCTTGTTGTTGAAGACGATAAAAGCAATGCACAATATATCAAAGACGGTTTGATTGAATCGGGCCATAATGTTGATGTGGCGTCTGACGGTATGGAAGGCATGTATCTTGCCACCGAGCAGAAATATGATGCGCTTATTGTTGATCGCATGCTTCCCAAACTCGACGGCCTGGCTCTCATCCAGGCAATCCGCTCATCGGGGAATAAAACACCTGTATTGGTGCTGAGCTCGCTTGCCAAGGTGGAAGAGCGCGTGAAAGGCTTGCGCTCTGGGGGAGATGACTACCTGG
>JABDAT010000056.1 GCA_013288985.1 Alphaproteobacteria bacterium | reverse complement strand
GGAATTACTGATTGGGCATGGCAAGACAATCGATACCAATCATTTTTTTGTCATTGCTACCAATGTGATTGGCGGTTGCATGGGATCATTCGGGCCTAAATCCCTGAATCCGGCAACCGGTGAATCGTACGGGCTCGATTTTCCGGTAGTAACGATTAATGATATGGTGCGCGCACAGGCGCTCCTTATTGACTATCTGGGCATCGAACAATTATTCTGTGTGCTGGGCGGCTCAATGGGAGGGATGATAACGCTTGCGTGGGCTGCTCTGTTTCCCGAACGCGTATTTTCTGCAATTCCTATTGCCGCCTCCGCCAGGCATTCAGCGCAGAATATTGCCTTTCATGAGATAGGCCGTCAATCCATTATGATTGATCCGGAGTGGTGTGAAGGGCGCTATTACGAGAAAAGGAAATTTCCTGTTAAAGGCCTCTCAGTGGCGCGCATGGCGGCGCATGTAACCTATCTTTCCGAAAATGCATTGCACCGTAAATTTGGCCGCACATTGCAAAACCGTGAGAAAGTATCGTATGGATTTGAAGCCGACTTTCAGGTCGAAAGTTATTTGCGTCATCAGGGCGCTGCGTTTGTTGAACGCTTTGATGCAAATTCCTATTTCTATATTACGCGTGCGATGGATTATTTTGATCTGACGCAAAGCAATGCATCAGGCCCTGCAGAAAACTTTAACCAGAAAGAAAGCCTGGCGCATTATTTTGTCGGCACGAAAACGCGCTTTCTGGTAATTTCTTTTTCATCGGACTGGCTTTTTCCCACCAGCGAAAGCCGCAATATCGTAAGAGCGCTTGGCGCCGTTGCCGCCAATGTCAGTTTTGCAGAGATTACGACCGATAAAGGACATGACGCATTTTTACTTGATGAGCCTGAATTTTTTACCATTGTGCGCGGGTTCCTTCAGGGAGCATTGGAAAAACAACGGAATTTATAAAGCAAAGAGAGATATGTCAGTAAAGCCGGTGAATAATTCCGCACATCTTCTAGGAATTTTTATTATTGCGCTTGCGGTGCTTGCCTATCAGGTTTTGCTTACCCGCATATTCAGTGTGGTTTTATATTATCATTTTGCATTTGCAGGTATATCGCTTGCGATGCTTGGGCTGACCATCGGCGCATTAAAGGTGCATCTCTACGCCGAGCGTTTTTCTGCCGGACATCTGGCAAAAGAATGGGCAAAGGCCGCGCTTGGCTTTTCAGTAAGCAGCATTCTATTGGTTTTGTGGTTCCTGTATTGCCCGCTTCTGTTGCCGCCCTCAAAAACTCTGTTGATATTGTCAGAGTCACTGATTCTTTTTGCCATTCCTTTCACCTATAGCGGCATATGCATCACCCTTACACTGACTAAAATTGATTTTTCAGTAGGCAAGCTATATGCGGCTGATCTGTGTGGTGCGGCGCTTGGGTGTCTAGGCGTGGTGGGAATTCTATTTGTTCTTGATCCTGTCAGTATCGTATTGGGGTTGGCGGCGCTTACCGCTTTTTCAGCCTGGAGGATGATCCGTTCTTCGTCATTGCCTGCACTGTCAACATTAGCAAAAGGTTTATTATATGTCTGGCTGGTGGCATTCATTGTGCAGGGGGGGCTATACCTAAACGGACAGGATCATCTAAGGGTAATATGGGCCAAGTCTTTTAAGCAGGAAAATATATTGTTTGAGCGCTGGAATGCATTTTCCCGCGTGCGGGTGACGCCCTATGATTCTCTTGTGCCCTATGGTTGGGGGTATGGAAGCACACCATCCCAAAGAATAAAACAATTATATCTGGATATTGATGCCGATGCTGCGACCGTTATTTCGCATTTTGACGGCGATCTGAAATCCATTGCATTCCTGGCGGACGACATCATCAATATGGGCTATAACATCCGCCCTGCCCAGCATGTGGCAGTGATTGGAGTGGGCGGCGGCCGCGATATTTTATCTGCACTCTATTTCGGCGTAGAAAAAGTGACCGGCATTGAACTTAATCCGGCTATTTTTGTGGCGCTGACACAAAACTTTGCTGATTTTGCTGGGCATTTGGAAAAACGCGACGACGTAACGCTCGTCAATGCGGAAGCGCGCAGCTGGATAAATCAGAGTCATCAGTCATTCGATTTAGTGCAAATTTCGCTTATTGATACATGGGCGGCAACGGCTGCGGGCGGCCTCACATTGTCAGAGAATAAATTATATACGGTGGACGCCTGGACGGATTTTATCAATGCCCTTACTCCGCATGGAATGCTGGTAGTATCGCGCTGGTTTACTCCCGACGGGCATAAGGCCGAGTATTACCGATTGCTGGCATTGGCATCAGAAACGCTGGCCCGCAGAGGCGTCTTGCCCCAAGATATTAGCAAGCATATTCTTGCCTTCAATGTAGGAAGAATTATTACCGTTGCAGTAAGCCCGCAAATTTTTACAGCAGCAGAAATTGAGAAAGCGCGCGCGGCGGTAAGGGAGCATGGATTCCGTATCATGAATGATCCTGACACGTCTTGGGATAGTATCAGCCATGATATTGTTTCGGGGCATGCGGATGCTGCATTTTATGCATCTTTGCCGTTTGATATTACGGCGCCTACCGATAATAGGCCCTTTTTCTTTTTTACAACGCGCATCAAGGATATTTTATCAGGAGAGTCCTTTAAAGCGGATATGGATTCGCGTGATAATCTTGCGGTTGGCACTGTTGAGATTCTTTTGATTTTAACATTTGTCAGTATGGTTTTGTTTATTGTGTGGCCGCTTCTGTCTGCTGCAGGGCAGTTGCCAATCTATCAGGCAATGCCGCATTTACTCTATTTTGCCTCTATAGGGTTTGGGTTTATGATGGTTGAGATATCGCAAATGCAGCGTCTGATGATTTTTCTTGGGCATCCCGTATATGGCTTAAGCGTAGTATTATTCACGCTGTTGTTTTTTGGCGGCATCGGCAGCGCTACCGTTGGTTCTGATAGCGGTAATAAACAGTTATGGCTGCGTCCGCTATGGTTATGCATAGCATTAATTGTTGTAGGCATTGCTACTCCGATCATTGCCAGCGAGTTTAAATCCTATGACACCGCCATACGCATTGTCATGTCTGTGGCTTTGCTTGCGCCTGCA
>JABDAT010000055.1 GCA_013288985.1 Alphaproteobacteria bacterium | reverse complement strand
TGTGGTGTTGTCAGTGCAGCAGGAAACCGGCGGCAGCCTTGCCGAAGTTCTAACCAACCTCTCCGCAGTCATCAGAAGGCGCCGCATGCTAAGGCTCAAAATCCGCGCCATTACCTCTGAAGGCCGCGCAACATCTTATATTCTTGGGGCTCTGCCTATTGTGGTATTTAGCGCAATATATTATGTTACCCCTACTTATCTGGATGTTTTATTTACCACACCTAGCGGCCGCGTTATTCTCGGCTGTGCCATGGGCCTGATAGGACTAGCCATGTGGATTGTAAATTCCATGATCAAAATTGAGATTTAAACCATGTCAGGAAATCTTTTGTTACTTCCAGCCATAGCAGCCATCCTCGTCTTCCTGCTTTTTATGGTAGTCTCTCAGCTTACCAACAAAAAAGAAAATATACGTGAGCGGATGGAGCGGATTGTTGGCGAAGAAAATGCATTGTCCAACGCAGGAGACGCGAGTGAGTTTGATGACGATGTTGTAGAAGCTTCATCGCCTTTGGCAAATATGTGCGATCATATTCTGCGCGCAATGGGTATGGACACAGAAACGTTCCGCAAAGAGTCGCAATTGCGTTTCTATCGCGCAGGCCTTGGTTCTTACAACGCGCCCACCTATTACCTGTTTTTCAAACGTATCGGCATTGTATTTTTTGTACTGATTGCCGCCTATCTTGTATTTTCCGATGCTACGGGAATGATAAAGTTAATGCACTGGCTCCTGGCTATTCTTCTTCTGTTCCTTGGTTTCTTTGGCGGAGACACCTATCTTCAGAACCAGCGCACAAAACGTGAAAAGATATTACAAAGCTCTTTTCCCGATGCGCTCGACTTATTACTGGTCTGCGTGGAATCCGGATTAGCGCTGGATGGCTCTTTGGCGCGCGTGTGCAAAGAGCTTGGACATGCTCATCCTGAAATTACTCAGGAACTCAATCGCACTAGGCTGGAACTGACATTGCTTAATAACCGCCCACAGGCGCTTACCAATTTGGCCGAACGAACGGATATGATGGCTTTCCGGTCTTTGAGCACGTCCTTGCTGCAATCGGAGCGTTTTGGCACCAGCCTTACTGACACATTGCGTGTGTTGTCTGATGATTACCGGCAGACGCGGCTGATGGTAGCAGAAGATAAAGCAGGGCGCCTGCCCGTCATGATGACCTTGCCCCTTATTGTGCTCATGATGCCGGCCCTGTTCCTGATTATTCTTGGACCGGCAATCCTGAAAGTCATGACCGTCATGGCTAGCCGTTAGCACGATTTACAAGTATTTTGTTATTATTTAGGCCTATGATTGGCATAGACTCTTTATGCAGACGAAGGCTTTATAACTCACCTTAACGAAAATTCGAACTACTCTTAAGCTCCATGTCCTCCTCTTTCCATATTGTTTCTGACTATACGCCTGCAGGCGACCAGCCGCAGGCTATTGCTGAGTTGGTGGCAGGCGTTGAGCGCCATGATCGCGACCAAGTGCTGCTTGGCGTCACGGGATCGGGCAAGACGTTCACTATGGCGCATATTATCGAGAAAACCGGACGTCCGGCATTAATAATGGCGCATAATAAAACGCTGGCCGCCCAGCTTTACAGCGAAATGAAATCGTTCTTTCCCGGCAGCGCCGTAGAATATTTCGTATCCTACTATGATTATTACCAGCCCGAAGCCTATATCGCGCGCACCGATACGTTTATCGAGAAAGACTCTTCCATCAATGAACAGATTGACCGCATGCGCCATTCCGCCACGCGCGCCTTGCTGGAACAACCGCAAAATGTCATCGTCGTGGCATCGGTTTCGTGCATTTACGGTATCGGCTCGGCCGAAACCTATTCGCAGATGACCCTTACGCTCACAAAAAATACCCGCATAGAACGCAGCGTATTACTGAGTAAGCTTATCGAGCTTCATTACGAACGCAACGATTTGGATTTCCATCGCGGCACATTCCGGGTGCGCGGCGATTCTGTCGATATTTTTCCCGCCCATCTTGAAGACCAGGCCTGGCGGATATCGTTATTTGGCGACGATATAGAATCCATCACCGCGTTCGATCCGCTCACGGGCAATAAAACCCATGATTTCGATAGCGTAGCCGTGTACGCCAACAGCCATTACGTGACGCCACGCCCGACCATTGAGCGCGCCATACAAACCATCAAAGCCGAGTTGAAGCAGCAACTGGAATATTATCACAGCATTGGCCGCGTGCTTGAAGCGCAGCGGTTGGAGCAGCGCACCATGTTCGATCTGGAAATGATGATGGAAACGGGCGCCTGCAAGGGCATCGAGAATTATTCGCGCCATTTGACCGGAAGCGCCCCTGGCGCGCCGCCACCCACTCTTTTCCAATATCTGCCCAAGAATGCGCTTTTGTTCATTGACGAAAGCCATGTGACCATTCCCCAGGTTGGCGGCATGTATAACGGCGACTTTGCCCGCAAAACCGTGCTATCGGAACATGGGTTCCGCCTGCCTTCCTGCCTTGATAACCGCCCGCTTAAATTTGCCGAATGGGACGCCATGCGCCCGCAGACTATTTACGTCTCCGCCACACCCGGAAAATACGAGCTGGAGCGTACGCAAGGCGTGGTCGTCGAACAGGTCATTCGCCCTACCGGCCTTATTGATCCACCCTGTTTTATCAAGCCTGTGGCAACCCAGGTGGACGATTTACTCGTTGAATGCCGCGAGCGGATACAAAGCGGATACCGCGTGCTGGTGACCACCCTTACCAAGCGCATGGCCGAGGAACTCACCGACTATATGCAGGAAACCGGCATCAAGGTCAGCTACCTCCACTCCGACGTCGATACGCTGGAACGTATTGAAATTATCCGCAACCTCAGGCTTGGGGTCTTCGATGTGCTCATCGGCGTGAACCTGCTACGCGAAGGGCTTGATATCCCGGAATGCGGATTGGTCGCCATTCTTGATGCCGACAAGGAAGGGTTCCTGCGCTCAGAGACTTCGCTTATCCAGACGATTGGCCGCGCTGCGCGTAACGTCGACAGCAGGGTTATTTTATATGCCGATAAAATAACCCGTTCGATGAAAGCGGCGCTCGACGAAACCGATCGCCGCCGCAAAATCCAGACCGCCTATAATAAAAAACATGGCATTACGCCTACTTCAATACAGAAATCCATTCGCGACGTGATGCAGAGCGTCTATGAGCAGGATCACTACACA
>JABDAT010000054.1 GCA_013288985.1 Alphaproteobacteria bacterium | reverse complement strand
TAAACCCTGAGCAGGCAATTGCTTATTTCCGCCGCAATGCCGAAACCGGTTCCACCGTAATGCAGATTTTCACCGAAAGCGCACAGGCTATTGCCCGTCGCCAGGCTGAAATTTTACGTTCTAACGCTGAACATGCGCTTAAAGCATCCAAAGATTTGCTTAACCATTCTTCTTCACCCGAAACCGCTGCTTCCAAGCAAGCTGATTTCGCTAAAACCTGGATGGAATTCAATGTAAACAGCCTGCGTGAACTTTCTGAACTCAGCGCAAAATCGACCAAGGAAGCATTCAATGTTATCCAGAAGCGTGTTGCTGAACAGGTGCAGGAATTCTCAGATGCTGCCGGTTCTGCTGCAACATCTACCAAGAAAAAAGCGGCCGCTTAATTTACGCTGCCGGCTAAAAATAAAAGGCGCTCCTGTGTCGCGGGAGCGCCTTTTTTCTATAGTTGGGCTGCGATGGCGCGGTATAATCCTTGCGCATCGGCGTATTGGCTGCCAGCGTCTGAAGCTTCCCTAAGGCCGATATCAATGGGTACTTCTCCTAAGAACGGCACACCCACGGACTGTGCTAATTTCCTGCCTCCACCTTCACCAAAAATCGCATGGATTTTGCCGGTTGCCGGATCGGGGAAGCCGCTCATATTTTCAATAACGCCCCTAACCGGCACATTTACTTTGCCGAACATATCAATGCATTTGCGGGCGTCGGCCACGGCAACATCCTGAGGCGTTGTGACAATAATGGCTGCATTTAGCGGTGCCTGCTGCACCAGGCTCAAATGAATATCGCCGGTGCCGGGCGGCATATCCACCAGCAATATATCAAGCGGCAACGCTTGCGTGCCCCATGCTACGGTACGCAGCATCTGGTGCAGCGCCTTGCTCATCTGCGGCCCGCGCCAGACTACGGCGGCATCCTCCCCTATCAGCAGCCCCATAGACATACAGGCAATGCCGTAAGACATAAGCGGAATAATTTTGTTATCTTTTACTTCTGGCTTACCCAAAAGCCCCATCATGCGTGGCAGTGAGGGGCCGTAAATATCAGCATCGAGCAGCCCAACACGTTTACCAAGCCGGGTCAGTGCATGCGCCAGATTAACGGCAGTGGTGGATTTACCAACACCGCCTTTGCCCGATGCCACCGCCAGTATCCGCGCAACATGGGCAAGCGGCTCCGTATTCCACACCGCTCTTTTAGCAGGCGCCGAAGGTTCAGACGGATGCGGTTGTGATTCCGCCGTGATCACAACGGTAACATTTTCCACGCCCGGAAGCGCCTTCACTGCCTTCTGGCACGCATTCTCCAGCCAGTCTTTTATGTTTCTATCTTGCGCATCAATAGTAATCAGAAACCCTGCCTTGGCACCTCTTATACTGACTCCTGAAACCATTCCTGCGCTCACGATATCCTGCGCATGTCCTGCAATAGATACGCCGCGCAGGGCCTGTAAAATATCTTCCTGGGTGAGTTGTGACATTAGAACCTGTTGACGCCATCGATATTGGGTTTAAAAGACTATATAGTATTAGATGCAAGATTCCGGCAACAAGGAAGCGTGTGAGCAGCAAAACTATCATTCATAATGTCGATCCGGGCCCGTGGGGTAAACCCAAAGGCAGTGGCGGCGGCAGCGGAAATGGCGGCGGTGGCTGGACGCCTAAAGGCGGCCCCAAAGGCAGCCCGCAGGGCAATGATATGGAAGATTTGCTGCGCGACCTTAAACAGCATTTCAATAATCTGTTCGGCGGCCACAATAATAACCGTGGGCTCATTGTCGCCTTTATAGTGTTTTTCCTGTTATGGCTTGCTTCCGGCATCTATCAGTTGCAGCCGGGCGAGCAAAGCGTCGTCCTGCGTTTTGGCAAGTTTGATCGCATTGCCACTTCCGGCCTGCATTATCACCTGCCCACCCCTTTTGAAAGCGTCAACGTCATCAACAGCGAAGCCATACGCATGGAAACGCTGGGCGGGGATACTATGGCATCGCGCAATCTTTCTCTCGGCACAGGCGATGAAGGCATTCTCATGCTCACGGGAGATGAAAACATCATCAATTTGAGTTTCAACGTGCAATGGAAAGTGCGCGACGCCAAAGCGTTCGTTTTTAATATTCCCGATCCGGAACAGACCGTGCGCGCAGTAACCGAAAGCGCCATGCGCGAGATCATCGGCCGCACAACGATTGAATCCGCGCTCACCGAGGGCAAATCGAAAGTGCAGGAAGATACGCGCAAACTGACGCAGGACACTCTGGATAATTACAAAGCCGGTATTCAGATTCTCCAGGTCAATCTGCTGGACGCCAGTTTCCCGCAAGCCGTGGTGGATGCTGCGCGCGATGTGCAGGCCGCTCGTGCCGATCAGGAACGTGCGCGCAATGAAGCCGAAGCCTACAGCAACGATATTCTGCCGCGCGCCAGAGGTCAGGCCACGCGCATTATCCAGGAAGCCGAAGCCTATAAACAGGAAGTCGTAGCCAAAGCAGAGGGCGATGCCGCACGGTTTATCTCGGTTTATGATCAGTATAAACAGGCGCAAGACGTCACGCGCAAACGCATCTATCTGGAAACCATGGAAAAAATCCTGGCCGGAACCAATAAAATTATCCTCGATAGCAAATCAGGCGTCGTGCCTTACCTGCCGCTGCCGGAAGTCAAAAACCATAAGGAGGAGCAGTAATGTCGCGCCTCTCGCCATTATTCATGATAGCAATCGTTGTCGTGCTGCTCGTTTTCTATAACGTGTTTTATATCGTAACCCAGACGGAAACGGCGCTCGTTACCCAGTTCGGCAATCCGGTAGCGGTGGAAACGGAACCCGGCCTTAAATTCAAAATTCCCTTTATCCAGACCGTGGAATATTTCGACAAGCGCCTTCTCGAATATGACATGCCGGAAGAAATCGAAATCAACGCCTCGGATGAGAAACGTATCCGCTTAGAAGCGTTCCTGCGCTGGCGCATTGTTGACCCGCTCGCTTTTGCACGCGCCACGCGCACAGCCGGCATCGGCGGCAACCGCGTTTCCACGATGAATATGCAGCTTTCCAACCTACTGGGCTCCAGCCTGCGCCAGGTCATAGGCAGCGTGCCGCTCAATGCATTGTTGTCGCCAGAACGCGACCATGTCATGCGTGAGATTCGCGCGCTGGTAGCTAAACAAGCTTCGTCTTCCGGCGAGCCTGACAGTGATGCAGATAATAAAACTGACCAGACTCCCAAGAGCAAAAGTGGGTTTGGGATAGAAATCGTCGATGTTCGCATCGTTAAGGCCGACCTGCCCAAAGAAAACAGCGATGCCATTTTCCGCCGCATGCAGACCGAACGCACGCGCGAAGCCAAAACCTACCGC
>JABDAT010000053.1:1000-3534 GCA_013288985.1 Alphaproteobacteria bacterium | reverse complement strand
ATTCCGGCAATAAAAAGAGCGTTCAAGAATGTAAGGCCAGAAGATATTATGGTGGGAGATGGGATCCCGCTAAATCTGACGGCACATATTTTGGCTTATAAATAACAGTATTTTTTGTAGGTTACGTAAAAATCATAACAGCTAAGTTTAAAGAAATGATGAAGTTTTTATGATAAATTTATGGCTAGTTTATCCTACTAATATACTTCAAAACTAATTTCACACAAGATATGGTGTGGTGATATACTTATCATCTCCTATCAATTATATTCCTTATACCTGGTGGTATCAAAGGGCTATGTTCAATCACATCATCACGAATATCCTGTGCTGCCGCTAATCGAACTTCGGAATCCGAGTCCGCTAATGCTTCGACCAATGCCCTTTCATAGGTTGCCGTCGGCAAGGTGATGCCACCAATATTCAAAGGCCGCATTTTAACAATATTTTCAATTTGACCAATAGCTTCCGCACGGCAGGCTTGGTAGGGATCACAGAGATCCTGCAGCAATCTTGTATCCATGATGGCACCGCCTATTCCTTGAGATGGTGTCCTGGAAACAGCGATTCTGTCTGATATAACGCGCAAAGATGCGCGGAATGCAAAAGAATTGTTGGTATTTCCCATTTCTGCACTCAATAAATCCATAAAATGATCGTCTGTGAAACATGCAAGCGCCGTCTCTATAGTGGTGATTATAGCAGGATTCTTATCCTCCTTTAGTAACTTCATTAAGGGAGCGATAGCCCTGACATCTTTTGAACTTTTCAATTGCTCTATTGCATAAACGCGATTTTGGGTGGTTTCTCGGGCAAGATCTTGTATCCATTTTATAATTGGATCGTTATCCCCTATTTTCATCATGACGCAATTCCTGTCTTGTCCTTACATTGCTATTCGCAGCCTACCATGCAAATCTTAAAACTTTATTACGTTTTGTGCCTTTTACCGGGTCAACCGGGCTTTTTCATACTTGACTGCTTAACCTCCATCTTCTTTGCTATTGCCAAGCACCCCCAACCTTCCTTATACACATACTCCTATGCATCAAAAATCCATATTCTCTATTCTTGTAGCGTTCACGCTTGTAAGCATGCTTTCCGCCTGCGGGATATTTGGCAGCAGCAGCAAAGCCGACCAGCCGCTTAACTCCAATCTCGCGCTGAAAGAAAGCCGCGGCAGCGTCACCGGCGGCGAAGGCCTGTTCGGCATGGGCGGCTCTAAAGACAAAGACAGCAATGGCGGCGGCATCGGGGTCAACAGCTTCCTGTGGCGCGCCACGCTTGATACGCTTGCGTTCATGCCACTTGCTTCGGCCGATCCGTTCGGCGGCGTCATTATCACCGACTGGTACGAAGACCCCAAAACCAAAGGCGAACGTTTCAAGGTTAATGCGCTTATCCTGGATAAGACATTGCGGGCGGATGGTGTAAAAATCACTTTGTTCAAACAGAAGATGGATGCCAACGGCAACTGGCGCGATGTTGAAGTAAACTCCCATGTTGCGCGCGACCTGGAAAACACCATTCTGACCCGGGCGCGCGAAATGCGCCTGGCGCAAAATTCCAAATAATTGGGGCGCATCGTTTAACCATCTAATTCCTAATCACTTTATTTATGTCCGACATCTCCCGCTATAACTTCCGTGAAACCGAGCAGAAACGGGCAAAATACCAGGAGGATTCAAAGAACGTATCAAACGTATCGGTTTCACGCTGCGCGGCTTTATTGCACGGAGTGCATATGGGGACGGCTAGTCCCCCCAATAAATACTACGTCCTGGAAATGTTCCCCTACCCTTCGGGCAATATCCATATGGGGCATGTGCGCAATTATACGCTGGGCGACGTTGTGGCGCGCTACAAAAGCGCCTGCGGGTTTAACGTGCTGCACCCGATGGGATGGGATGCATTTGGCCTGCCGGCGGAGAATGCCGCGATTGAGCGCAAAGTGCACCCCAAAGAATGGACTTACAAAAATATTGAGACCATGCGCGCCCAGCTTAAATCCATCGGGCTTTCCTATGACTGGTCGCGTGAAATTGCCACCTGCGACCCGGCGTATTACCGTCATGAGCAGAAATTCTTCCTTGATTTTCTTAAAGCAGGACTCGCCTACCGCAAAGAGGCAAGCGTCAACTGGGATCCGGTTGATAATACCGTGCTTGCTAATGAGCAAGTCATTGACGGGCGCGGCTGGCGCTCAGGCGCGCCGGTGGAGCGCAGAAAACTCTCGCAGTGGTTCCTGCGCATTTCCGATTTTGCCGATGATCTGCTGGAAGGCGTGAAAACGCTTTCTGAATGGCCGGAAAAAGTGCGCATCATGCAGGAGCGCTGGATCGGTAAATCGGTCGGCGCAAAAGTCCGCTTTGCGATAAAAAACAGCACAGACATTCTCGAAGTTTTTACGACCAGGCCCGATACTCTGTTCGGCATGTCTTTCTGCGCGATATCGCCTTCGCACCCGCTCGCGCTTACACTAGCCGCCAGTAACGCAAAGCTCGCAACCTTTATCAAAGAATGTAATGCTCTCG
>JABDAT010000053.1:0-990 GCA_013288985.1 Alphaproteobacteria bacterium | reverse complement strand
TAAACATGAAGTGCCTATATATGTCGCCAACTTCGTGCTCATGGAATACGGCACCGGAGCTATTTTCGGCTGCCCCGCGCATGACCAGCGCGATTTCGAATTCGCCATAAAATACGCGCTTCCGATTCTTGCGGTAATTAGCGGCACACCCATCCCGCAGATTGAAGCCTATACTGGCGACGGCATAATGATGCGCTCCGGATTCTTAGATGGGCTTTCCAGTGATCTGGCTAAACAGCGCGCAATTGAAGCGCTGGTGGCACAGAATCAAGGCGAAAAAACCACCAATTACCGCCTGCGTGACTGGGGTGTTTCACGCCAGCGTTACTGGGGCTGCCCGATTCCGATTATTTATTGCGAGAACTGCGGCGCCGTGCCTGTGCCCGAAAAAGATTTGCCCGTAACGTTGCCCGAAGATGTCACATTCGACAAGCCCGGCAATCCTCTTGCCCATCACCCGACATGGAAATACGTCCCCTGCCCTACTTGCAATAAAGCCGCGCAGCGTGAAACCGATACGTTTGATACGTTCTTTGAATCCTCCTGGTATTTTGCCCGTTTCTGCTCGCCGCATGCTGACATTCCTTTCGAGAAGGCGGCGGCGGAGAAATTCCTGCCGGTCGACAAATATATCGGCGGGGTGGAGCATGCCGTACTTCACCTTCTCTATGCGCGCTTCTTCACGCGCGCGCTTAAAAAATGCGGGTATCTTGATATCGACGAGCCTTTCAAAGGCCTTATGACGCAGGGAATGGTCTGCCATGAAACCTATAAGGACGAATCGGGCAACTGGCTATATCCTGAAGATATCGAAAAAGAAGGCGGCAAGCCGACCGACAAGAAGACCGGAAAGCCTGTCACCATTGGCCGCTCGGAAAAAATGAGCAAATCGAAAAAGAACACCGTCGATCCGCGCGGTTATTTTGATCATATTGCAATGGAAGAGCTCGCCCATTCCATTCGCAAAAACGGGGTGATGCAGCCGATTCT
>JABDAT010000052.1 GCA_013288985.1 Alphaproteobacteria bacterium | reverse complement strand
AGCTCACTATAGCGGGCTTTATATTCAGCACTCAGATATTTTTCCGCCAGCACAGTGCCTTTTAAAACAGGATCATTTACCTGCGAAAGAAGTGTATCCGCTTCATCAAAGTGCTTGGCGCGCTCAGTCAAGAACGCTTGATGATAGAGTTTCTTGTCCGCGTCAGAAAGCACTCTGAGTTCAAGTGCAGACGGCAAAGCCGTTATAATGACTCCCGTATCATCCGTAGAAAACCCACGGGAATTTAAAGACAGATCGCCACACGCAACCGCTAGCGCAAAAGCGATTGTTGAAAGGGCAAGATACAGGCGGCGCTGGGACGCCGCATGGCCAATATGCAAGGACAGCTTTGGCATAAGGGCGCGGACTATAGGAGAAAACATCTCAGAATGCAAGGCGCAGCGGCATAGTTGATATTAATCAATATATTAACTGACAAATTCGGCCACACATTCCAGATGCGGACTATAGATAAACTGGTCAATCGGCGTAAGGCTTTTAAGCGTATATCCGCCCTCTTTTAAAATGCGGGCGTCGCGGGCAAAGGTTGCGGGATTGCAGGAGACCATCACTAACGTCGGTACTTTTACCTGCGCCAGCTGTTCGCACTGTGCTTTGGCGCCAGCGCGCGGAGGGTTGATGATAACGGCATCAAACCCCGCCAGTATTTCGGCGGAAACCGGATTATAAAACAAGTCGCGTTCTTCTGCAGTGAAGTTCTTGCCAAGTTTTTGGGCGGCGGCGCGCATAGCGTTTACCATGGCGGCATTACCTTCAATGGCAGTTACCTGCATCTGCGGGCCAAGCGGAAAACTATAGGTGCCGATGCCGGCAAATAAATCGAGCACATGCTTCGCTGGCCCTACATATTCTTTTACCAGCCCTGCTATAAGATTCTGCGCTTCCGCCACGGCCTGCAAAAATGCGCCGGGCGGCACTTCCACAACAACATCACCTAGTGTAACCGTCACCGGGCCGGACGCAAAAACGGTATGCAGCGCCGAGCCATTGCGCACAGAGAGTCTTTTAACGGATGCCAGGCTTCGCATTTGTATAGCGTCAGGTTCCTTGCTTTCCAGCACCGCATCATAGCCGCCATCCACCGTGTTTATCTGTATTGCGGTAACGTGCGACCATAAGGCAATCTGTTTTTTAAGCTCCAGCACCAAAGCAAAAAGTTTGGGCTCAAGCACTTTGCACTCTTCAATATTGGTTATCTGGTGGCTGCGCTCTTTATAATAACCGACCTTGCCATTCTTGACTTTAAGGTCTACGCGCCGCCGTGATGCAACTTGCATGATGCGCAGGGGCTTTACTACAGAAGCGTCAAACCCGGCTTTGCGCACTGCCGCCTCAGCCATTTCCTGCTTAAATTTTGCGTATGATCCCTGCCCCACATGCTGCAGCTGGCAGCCTCCGCACTGGGTAAAATGCCTGCATACCGGCTTGATGCGATCTTTTCCAGGCGTCAGCAGCGTTTCCAAGGTCGCATAATTGGCATCGGTTGTCCGTTTATGAATGCGCGCGCGCACCACATCGCCCGCAAGCGTATAGGGCACAAAGACTTTATGGTCTTCATATTCCCCCGCCCCGTCGCCAAGACCGGCCAGTTTATCGATAGTCAGCGTGATGATTTCTTCCACTTTATACCCCTTGAACCCCAAAAGAACGTACCCATATACTTTAATATGAGATGCAGCAATGGTCTCATGCGGGTAACGCGCCAATCGGGCGGTTATTCTTAACATTCAGTAACAGCCATTTTGCTTACAAAGGAGGATATGGTTATGCGTAGCTTTGATTTAACACCTTTATTTCGTTCCACCATCGGGTTTGACCGTTTCAGCGATCTGATTGATACGGCTCTTAAAAGCGAGGAAGTCACGCCGGCTTACCCGCCCTATAATATAGAGAAGCTCTCAGACGATGAATACCGCATCGCAGTGGCCGTTGCCGGGTTCAAGGAAGAGGATTTGACCTTGACCGCGCAGAACAACCAGCTCACGGTTTCCGGTAAACATCAGACGAAAACCGAGACCAAGGAACCCAGTTTCCTTTATAAGGGCATCGCAACCCGCAGCTTTGAACGCAAGTTCAATCTTGCCGATCATGTAAAAGTTGAGGGCGCTAAACTGGCTGATGGCCTGCTGACCATTACACTTAAACGCGAAGTACCCGAATCGGTAAAACCAAGAATGATTCCGATTAATGGCAAAGAATCTGGCCTTATCGATACCAAAAAGGCGAACTAAGCCCCTATCGTCATACCGGCGCAGGCCCAATTTTATGAGACCCCGGCCTGCGCCGGGGTGACGATATTTTTACAATCCTTGCAGTAAGCCTGACAGTCGATTATCTCTCTCCCATGAAATCTCTATTACTATCGCTGCTATTATCTTTATTTCTGTCCCCGGCTTTTGCTGAAGACGTCACCCCCGGCATGCAGGGTTTTACCAATCTCAAGCAATGCGTGATGCAAAATGATCCGGTATTTTGCCGCAGCATCATGACGCCTAATTCGTATGATATTTTCAATCGCTTCCTGTCCTATAAATTAATGCCCTGCCTGCCGACCGATTTCGTGTACGCGCAGGAGGAAATTACAGGAAGTATAGTGACCGTAAAAGCGACCATGCCCGCAAGCAACAGTACGGACTATATTTTCCGTCTCGTTTTTGCCCAGACTCCAAACGGCCCCAAGCTTGATATTCCGGCGTCGCTGCACAAAGGCTTAGGCGATAAATGGGAAAATAAGATTCAATTGAGCGAACAACTTTACCTCATGATGCGTCAGAACATGGGTGATAAACTTACCTGCGATATGCTGATTGGGCTGGTGAAGAAGTAAAAATTACTTCCCCTTCTTCGCCAGCGGATGGTGCTGGGTCACAAGCTTGGTGAGCTTATCCTGCTCAATATGCGTATAAATTTGTGTCGTGGAAATATCGGCATGGCCAAGCAATTCCTGAATCACGCGCAAATCAGCGCCGCCTGCGAGCAAATGGCTGGCAAAGGAATGGCGTAGCGCATGCGGCGAGATTTTTTCCGGATCGAGGCCGGCTTTAATAGCGAGATCTTTGAGCATCTGGCCGAAGCGCTGGCGGGTAAGGCAGCCGCCTTTGCCATGCGAAGGGAAGAGCCAGACAGATGGTTCACTCCTCTGCGCAATATATGCCTGCATAGCCTCCACTGCACCTTTATGCAGAGGCACAATGCGCTCCTTATTGCCCTTGCCGCGCACGATGAGAAACGGCTGCTCCTGCCCTTCCAATCGCTGCAGCGCCACCATGGGAAGCGTCACCAGTTCAGAAACGCGCAAACCCGACGCATAAAGCAATTCCAGCATAGCCACGAGGCGCACATCTTCCTGCGCGCGCGCGCATTCAATCAGCTGCGTGATATCAGCCTCATTCAGGCTTTTAGGCAGGCTGCGCGTCTGTTTAGGCGCGTCTAGTGCTGCGGAAGGATCATCGCGGCGGATATTTTCCGTATAGAGAAAATGGAAAAACTGCCGCAGGCTGGAAAGCTTGCGGGCAACGGTGCTGGGCGCAAAACCGTTTTGATTGAGCGTCTGCACATAGGTCTCAAGGCTTTTCTTGTCGAGCGTTTCAAATGTCGTTTTACGCTTGCGTGCAAAGGCAAGGAAATCCGCCAGATCGCGCGCGTAAGATTCTGTGGTATTGCGGCTTGCACCACGCTCCGCCGTCATCATTTCAAGGAAGGATTCTATGAGCGGATCAGCGCCCACTGTAACTTTTCACCGCACTATAAGCTATCGTGCGCGCTTCTTTCTCAAATCCAGCCGCCTTGAGCGCCTTTACTACCGGCAGAATTGCCAGATCGCTTATTTTATCCGTTTCCGTACCGTCAACAATCAATGCCGCCAGCACTATCACATCGCCTTTGCGATCGGCCAAAACGGCATCATTCATGCGCGCAACCAGCATGGCGGGAGGAACGTCGCCGTCAAAGCG
>JABDAT010000051.1:4017-4100 GCA_013288985.1 Alphaproteobacteria bacterium | reverse complement strand
CGAACAAGCGCAACATCAAACAAAGACCATTTTTTCGGCAATGATTTTAGGGTTGCGGTTTTATCGCTCAATTTGCGAATAAC
>JABDAT010000051.1:0-4007 GCA_013288985.1 Alphaproteobacteria bacterium | reverse complement strand
TTCCTGGAATAAAGCATCTCCCAACTGATTTTCTTCACGCAGCACATCCATGCCCACCATGGCTTCCGCATGTTTGCCGGCAACCGCCAGGCACAGGATATTCAGACGCTTCCAGAATGGAGATGCCATTTCGCTGGGACCGCGCGTATCGGCAATGGTTTTTTCAAAACGGCAGGCGCTCTCGGTATCGCCGCGAATCAATAAGAGTTCCGCATGCCTTTGGCGCAGCGCATCGGTAGTCATTGACGGCGGCAGCGAAGATATCATCTGCTCCGCCTTATCGTCCTGGCCCATGGCGATGAGTGCATTCACGCGCACCGTAAACCAGTCTTCCCCTGTTCCTGCAGGCGGCACAGCCTGCGTCATGAGAAGGCGCGTAACCAGGCTCTGCAATGTGTCATTGGCAACGCCGGAATGGAAATACTGCAGCAGCGCATCGGTTGATTCGCGGGCGCTTGCTTTCCATATTGCCGGCGACAATCCGCCATTGCTTTCCTCCAGAGTGCCGAATCCATCAATCGAAGGTTTGCCAACAGCCGCAACGGAAATGGAAGGCGCCGGGGATTCTTCCGAGTCCCCCGGAACATCGCTGGCACTCACCGTCTGGTTGTCAAGCGACGGCGCAATATCATGCGGCGTTGCAGGAGCCGCAAACGCCGCACTGCTCATCAACAGCAAAAAGAGGCTGACCCTACTTAAAGAAGTGATCATTGCTGACAATTTTTTCTATTTTGTGTGTGGGCCCGCAATAGTATGGGTGGCGAGAAATACGCTCCCCCCCGATGGCAGCAATCAAAACCAGGGCAACAATAAAAACACGTGGATTCATGATCATTCTTCACTCTTCAGACAGTTTAAGCTATGGATTTAAGAATGACAGACAATAGCATACTTCCAGAAGATCGCAATCCGCTTGGGCGTAATTTGCTTGAACTTAAGCGCCCCATAGTATTGGTGGGCCTCATGGGCGCCGGAAAATCGACGATTGGCCGCAGGCTCGCACGCGACATCGGGCTTGATTTTGTGGATTCCGATGAAGAGATCGCGGAAGCGGCAGGCTGCAGCATTCCCGATATTTTTGAGATTTACGGCGAAACTATTTTCCGCGATCTGGAAAAGCGCGTCATCCTGCGCCTGCTGAGCAGCGAACCGACTGTCATTGCAACGGGCGGCGGCGCTTTCATGAATGCAGAGCTGCGCGACATGATAAAAAGCAACGCCATTTCGGTATGGCTGCGCGCAGAACTGGAGGTGCTGCTGGAACGCGTTTCACGACGCAATACGCGCCCGCTTCTTGAACAAGGCGATAAGCGCGCAATCCTTACCCGTCTCATGAACGAGCGCCATCCCATTTACAGCGAGGCCAATCTGGCGGTCGATAGCGGCGAAGGAGCGCATGAGACTGTGGTGCTCGATATTATTCAACGCGTGAAAGCCTATAGTGGAGACGTTTCATGATTAACAGTCTGCGCGTAGATCTGGGTGAACGCGGCTATGATATTGTCATTGGCGAGGACATGCTGGCAAATGCCGGCAAATATATCGCTCCGCTGTTGCGCCGCCCGCGCGTCATCATCGTAACCGACAGCGTGGTTGCAAAACTGCATCTGCAACCACTGCAAGCGACACTTGATACGTGCAATATTAAATACCAGACGGTTGTGTTGCCTGCAGGCGAGCAAACCAAAAGCTTTGGCGAATTGCAAAAACTGCTTGATACATTGCTTTCATTCACTCCTGATCGCCACACTACTTTACTGGCGCTTGGTGGCGGCGTTATCGGCGATATCACCGGCTTTGCCGCCAGCATCCTGCTGCGCGGCGTGGATTTTATCCAGCTGCCGACAACGCTCCTTGCCCAGGTGGACAGTTCCGTGGGCGGCAAAACCGGCATCAACAGCGCCTACGGCAAAAACCTGATTGGCAGTTTCTATCAGCCCAAACTCGTGCTTGCCGATATCGGCGCTTTACTGACTCTGCCTGAGCGTCAGTTGCTTGCGGGCTATGCTGAAGTCGTCAAATACGGCATTATCAATGATTATCCTTTCTTCGTATGGCTGGAAGAGCATGGGATGAAAGCCTTGTCCGGCGACCGCAAAGCCTTGGCGCATATGGTGCAGGAAAGCTGCCAGGCGAAAGCGCAAATCGTAGGGCTTGATGAGCGTGAATCAGGGCTGCGCGCTATTCTCAATTTCGGCCACACGCTGGGCCACGCACTCGAAGCGGAAACGGGATACAGCGATACGCTGCTGCACGGCGAAGCCGTTGCTATCGGCATGATACTGGCATTGCGTTTATCGTTTAAGCGCGGCCTATGCGATAAGGAAGATTATGAACGCGTGGAGCGCCATTTTAAAGTGGTGGGCCTGCCAACGTCTCCTCGCAATATTGCAGTCACGTTTGATGCTAACCGGTTGATAGAGCATTGCTATCATGATAAAAAAGCCAAGGATGGCGGCCTGACATTTATTCTTACACCTAAAATAGGAAAAACTATTATCTCTCATGATGTTACAAGAAAAGAACTTGAAGCCCTGCTTGCAGACATATTATAGATAGTGTAGCTTTCAGAGCTTATGGAAACCGAACTTCTCGTCACACTTTGCACTATTTTCCTTTGCCTTTTGATGTCGGCATTCTTTTCCGCATCGGAAACGGCAATCACGGCGATATCGCGTGCGCGTATTTACCATCTTATCATCGAAGGCAACAAACGCGCACAGGCAGTAGGCAATTTACGTAAAAAGAAAGAGCTGCTGATTGGCGGCATTATGATCGGCAACAACACCGTCACGATTTTAGGCTCGGCGCTTGCCACCGATCTGGCCATCCATAAATGGGGTGCCCACGGGGTGTTTTATGCCACCGCCATCATGACCGTGATAGTAGTCATCTTTGGCGAGGTGCTGCCGAAAATATATGCCATTCAGAATGCGGAAGCCACGGCGCTCAAGCTGGCACCTTCTATCGCTTTATTGCTGAAATTTCTTCACCCCTTTAACAGCGCGCTGCAATTCATCGTCAGCAACATATTAAAACTATTCGGCATCGACAGCACGCAGACCAACTCACTCTCCTCGGCATCGGATGTGATTCGCGGCACCATAGAATTGCACCATCATGAAGGCCAGGTCGTCAAACAGGACCGCGATATGCTGGGCAGCATTCTCGATATGCAGGAAATCACGGTGGATGAAATCAAAGCCCACCGCCTCAATATGGAAACAATTGATGCGGAGTTGCCTGCGGAAGAAATCATCACCCTCGCCGTCAACAGCACCCATAGCCGCATACCGCTCTGGCAGGGCGAGCCGGACAATATTATCGGCGTGCTGCATGTTAAGACCCTCATCAAGCATCTGCGTGAAACAGAGGGCAAACTGGGCAATGAGGCATTGCAGCGCATTCTTGTAAAACCCTGGTTTATCCCTGATACCACGACCATCAAAAGCCAGCTGCATGCATTCCGCGCAGAACGCCAGCATCTCGCATTTGTAGTCGATGAATACGGCGTGTTGCTGGGGTTGGTAACGCTGGAAGATATTATTGAAGAAATCGTCGGCCGCATTGACGACGAGCATGACAAACATCTGGCGAGCGAGATAACCCATGCCGGTCATGATACATACTTCGTGTTAGGCAGCACTACCATCAGGGATGTAAACCGCGAGCTGGGCTGGAACCTACCTGACAAGGAAGCCTCCACCATTGCAGGCCTCGTCATTCATGAAGCGCAGATGATTCCCGAAATCGGCGAACGCTTTGAATTCCATGATATGCGTTTCACCATTCTCGATAAGCAAAACAATCAAATCACAAGGCTCAAGATCGAAAAGCTAGCCGTAGAAGACGCAGATGCCCCCATAGAGAAGGCCTGATGTGAAGGATGATTCTTACCTCATTGAATTCGTGCGCGTAGGCAACCAGGTCAAAGTCACCGCCTGCGACCAGGAAACCGGGACCGAAGCCGTCATCATCGGCCCCACCCACGCCACTAAAAAAGCACT
>JABDAT010000050.1:3994-4341 GCA_013288985.1 Alphaproteobacteria bacterium | reverse complement strand
CGTTTGTTTGCGCCTGAGCCATGATTTCCTCTAATTATTCTTTACGTATTATTTCTTTGTAGCAATCTTTTTGCCGGCAATCGCTTTGGATTTGCCTTTACGGGTGCGCGCATTGGTATGCGTGCGCTGGCCACGCACCGGCAGGCGCTTGCGATGACGCAGGCCGCGGTAGCAACCCAGATCAACGAGACGCTTAATGTTCATAGACACTTCGCGGCGCAGATCGCCTTCCACCGTATAATCACGGTCAATCGTTTCACGGATCTTTATGACTTCCGCTTCGGTCAGAAGCTGTACGCGCTTGCTTTCGCTGATACCGGTCTTATGGCAGATTTCTTCCGCTTTTT
>JABDAT010000050.1:0-3984 GCA_013288985.1 Alphaproteobacteria bacterium | reverse complement strand
GCTTTTTTCGGACCAATACCATGAATATACTGCAAAGATATGATTAGACGCTTACCGGTTGGAATATTAACGCCTGCAATACGAGCCACAAAATCTCCTAAAATCAGATACTTAAAAACCAGTTGATACGATGACAAAATGTCAGAAACCCATCAACGGAGCGTGGAATAATAGGAATATTTTCCCCACTGTCAATCATTTTGAGGTACTTTCTAGCACTTTATTGATTTCCAGCGTAACATCGCCTATTTCCGCCATTCCATCGACACTGCGCAATATCCCTTTTGCCTGATAATAAGGCAGCAATGGAGCCGTCTGCGCATGATAGGCCTCAAGACGCGACTTCACCGTCTCGCGCGTATCATCCTTGCGGCGGGTAAATTCCTTGGAGCCACAGACATCGCATATGCCCGCTGCCTTGGTTGGCTTGAAGGTATCATGATACCCTGCCCCGCATTTTGCGCAGGAAAACCGCCCGGCGATGCGCTCCACCAGAATTTCGTCATTCACGGTCAATTCAATCACCAGCGAAAGCGGTTTTTTCATCGAGGCAAGCATAACGTCCAATGCTTCGGCCTGCGCTATGGTGCGGGGAAACCCATCAAGAATAAAGCCATTGGCACAATCAATATTTGCGATACGCTCACGGATCAGGCGAATCATAATGTCATCAGAGACAAGTTGCCCTGCTTTCATCACAGCATCGGCCTGTTTGCCTATTTCAGTACCCGCTTTAACGGCAGCGCGCAGCATGTCGCCGGTCGAAAGTTTGCAGACTTTCAGCTTTTTTTCCAAAAGCTCCGCCTGCGTTCCCTTCCCTGCCCCTGGAGGCCCTAGCATAATAAGCTGCATAGTCTATCCTTAACCGATGGGCAGAAGACGGATACGTTTAATCATCCAATCAGCGGCCTTTTCCTTTAAGTCTTGATTTCTTGATGAGCCCTTCATACTGATGGGGCGAAAAGATGCGACTGCACCTGCGCTATAAAATCCATCGGCACGGACACTACAATCAGCATGCCGGTACCGCCAAGATTGAAAGGGATTTTATAGTTGGCAATGAGTATTTCAGGAAATGCGCAGACGAACGACAGATAGATTGCACCGATGACCGTCAGACGCGTGATAACGTAATCCAGGTATTCGGCAGTATTTTTACCCGGACGAATGCCCGCGATGAATCCGCCGCCTTTTTTAAGATTATCGGCCGTGTCATTGGGGTTATACTGCAACGCTGTGTAGAAAAAACAGAAGAAGGAAATGATGGCTACATAGAGCACGATGTAAAGCGGCTGGCCATGGCCCAAATACGCCGTAACATTGGTAAGCCATGATGGCCCCTTGCCCTGATTAAATCCCGCAATGGTAAGCGGAAAGAGCAAAATAGAACTCGCAAAAATAGGGGGAATCACACCGGCCATATTGAATTTAAGCGGCAGATGCGAGCTATCGCCGCCCATGATCTTCATGCCGACCTGGCGCTTGGGATATTGCACAAGAATGCGGCGCTGTGCGCGTTCCATCAACACCACGAATCCCACCAAGCCAATCACCATTGCACCAATCAGCAATATTACTTCGGTAGACAGTGCGCCGGTGCGGCCAAGTTCCAAAGTACTGCCCACGGCAACCGGCAAGCCTGCTACGATATTGGCAAAAATAATCAGTGATGTGCCGTTGCCCACGCCGCGTGCTGTAATCTGCTCGCCAATCCACATGAGGAACATGGTGCCGCCAACCAGCGTCATGGCGGTGACTACGCGAAAAAATACACCCGGATCAATCACCGCCGAGATGCCGTGATCGCCGTGCATGCCTTCTAATCCCACGGCAATGCCATAGCCTTGAATAAAGGCAAGAAGCACTGTTCCGTAACGTGAATATTGATTGATTTTACGCTGGCCGGAAGCGCCTTCTTTTTTTAGCGCGGCGAGCTGGGGAGAAGCCACCGTCATCAACTGCGTGATAATGGAAGAGGTTACATAGGGAACGATTCCCAGTGCAAATATCGTCATGCGTCCAAGCGCGCCGCCGGAGAACATATTGAACATACCAAGCGCACCGCCGGCGTGGCGTTTGAATATTTCCGCCAAAACCTGCGGATCAATGCCTGGAATGGGAATATAAGCACCCAGACGCGCGATGATCAGGGCGCCTACCACAAACCACAGACGCTTTTTCAGCTCGGTGGCTTTACCAATAACACTGAAATCAAAATTTTGCGCGAGACGTTCTGCGGCCGAGACCATGAGAGATATTACCAGTTATCCGTTACCAGTTCTTCCTGCAATCCTGTCGTAACTAGCAACTGGCAACTAGCAACCGGCCAACCTGTTTTTACGCCGCTACAGTCACTTTGCCGCCTGCTTTTTCCACTGCTTCAACTGCAGTTTTCGAAGCGCGCGTGACATCGATTGTGATTTTTGACTTGATAACGCCCTTGGAAAGCAGCTTCACATTATCCGCATTTTTGCGAAGCAGGCCTGCATTGACTAAAGCTTCCGCATTGACCGGTTTAGCCGCATCAAGAAAACCGGCATCGATGGCTTTCTGCAGATCACCCACATTGACTACGCTGTATTCAACGCGTTTATGCTGATTGAATCCACGCTTAGGCAACCGGCGATGGATTGGCATCTGACCGCCTTCAAAACCTTTAATACGCACACCGCTGCGCGCTGTCTGACCTTTTCCGCCGCGACCACACGTCTTGCCCTTGGAGCAACCAATGCCACGTCCTACGCGCATACGACGTTTGTGTGCGCCTTCGTTATCTTTGATTTCATCGAGCTTCATAACACGTTCCTTAAACTTAAAACTTAAGCCTTACTAATTACACCTCGACGACAGCGACGAGGTGTTTTACTTTCTCAATCATGCCGCGTATGGCGGGAGTATCTTCCAATGTGCGCGTGCGGTTCAACTTATTTAACCCCAGACCAATAAGTGTTGCGCGCTGATAACCCTGGCGTCCGATGGCGCTGCCAATTTGCGTAAGCGTAACCGTCTTGCCGGATTTTGGCGCAGCTTTCTTTTCCGCCTTTTCAGCAGGGGCCTTTGCTGCAGCTTTGGGAGCAGTCACTTTTGCTTCAGCCTTAGGCGCAGCCGTTTTTTTTACTGCTTTTGCTTTGGGTTCCGTCGCGTCTGCTTTTGCTTTTTTCTCAACCATGACTCTACCTTTGGGTTATTCTTTAGTTTCTTTAGCTTCTTCTTTGGCTTCAGCGCTGCCTGCTTCACGGCGGCCAATGATTTCACCTACTTTTTTGGTGCGCTTTGCTGCAATGGCGCGCGGCGAACGCATGCTGGTCAAGGCTTCAAATGTAGCTTTTACCATGTTATGCGGATTGGAAGTGCCAATCGATTTAGCCACTACGTCCTGCACACCTAATGCTTCAAATACTGCGCGCATAGGACCACCGGCAATAATACCGGTACCGGGAGATGCGGAGCGCAGATAAACTTTACCGGCGCCAAAGCGGCCGGAGATATCATGATGCAGTGTGCGGCCTTCACGCAGCGCAATGCGCACCATATGTTTTTTGGCATCGTCAGTGGCTTTTTTCACCGCGTCGCTTACTTCTTTTGCTTTGCCGCTGCCGTAACCGACGCGGCCTTTGCCATCACCGACCACCACAAGCGCCGCAAATCCAAAGCGCTTACCGCCTTTAACCACTTTCGCAACGCGATTGACCGCAACGAGCTTATCAATAAGATCGCCGCCTTCTTCGTCTTTTTCTGCCGGTTTTTTGTTATCGCGTGCCATGTGTATATTTCCTAAAGTTTAACTTGAATATTAGAATGAGAGGCCAGCTTCACGCGCGCCCTCGGCCAGCGCTTTTACACGCCCGTGATAGAGATAACCGCCACGATCAAAGACCACTTCCGTAACTTTTGCTTTCTTGGCGCGTTCAGCAACAAGGCTGCCTACTTGCTTAGCGGCATCAATGGTAGCGCCGGATTTCAGCTTGCCTTTTACTTCCTTGT
>JABDAT010000049.1:819-4562 GCA_013288985.1 Alphaproteobacteria bacterium | reverse complement strand
CTCGACCATTTTCCGCATCACGGTCCTGTATGCGGCATTTTTCTGCATTTCCGTTATCGCGCTGCTGACGTTTGTTTATTTTGCGACCGTGCGTGAGATGGAGAGCCAGATCCAGCACCGCATCACCGCGCAGATGAACCAGGCGCAGGCGGCATTTAATGCGCATGGGGTAGAGGAGCTCAAGAAACAAATCAGCGAGTTTCTTGAAGAGGAAGATGAAGGCTTGGCTATTTATCTGCTTGTCGACAACCAGGGCAAAGTCATTGCAGGAAATATGGAAGCATGGCCGGAGGATGTCGAATATTCAGGAAGCTGGCTGCTCTTTGATATTGAATCCAAAAATGAAGATAACGCCGTGCATGTGCTTGCGCGCGATACACTGCTTGCCGGCGGCGATCATTTGCTGGTGGGCTATAGTTTGCGCGGCCCAAACCGCGCCAGGCAGGTCATGCTCGATGTGGTGTCAGCAAGTATTGTGCTGGCTATTCTCATGACGGCTTTGGGGGGCGCTTTCTTCTCCAGCATCATTAAGCGGCGGCTGGAGCGCATCAATTATATTTGCGCACAGGTCATCGGCGGCAATCTCGATGTGCAGGTGCCGGTTACCGGCGGCAATGATGAATTTGACCACCTGGCCATGAATGTAAACGCCATGCTGGGCAGGATCGCGGATCTAGTCAAAGGCTTGCGCGAAACATCGGATAATATAGCCCACGATCTGCGCACGCCGCTTGGCCGGCATCGCATTCGTTTGGAAGGCATTATAACCCACCCGCCACAGGCTTCACAAATTCAGGATCATATCAAAGCAGGCATCGAGGAAATAGACATGCTGGTGGAAACGCTCAACTCCATATTGCGCATTTCCCAGGCGCAGTCGGGCGTGGCAAGCGGGCATTTCAGCAGTTTTGATTTATCGTCGGTACTAATTGACGTGGAGGAATTTTATGCCGAATTTTCCGAGCAGAAACGCATTACCATCCATAGCGAGATACCCGATAATATCGTGGTAACCGGCGACAAGCCGCTTATTACCCAGGCGATGGCGAATCTTATCGACAACGCCGTCAAATATACGCCTGCAGGCGGCACAATCGCCCTCACCTTGCTGCAACAGGGACAATATATTGAATGTATGGTTGCCGATAATGGTCCGGGCATACCGCCAGCCTATTATGAAAAAGTGAAGGAGCGATTCTTCCGCATGGAAGCCAGCCGCACTTCCGCCGGCACCGGGCTGGGCTTAAGCCTGGTCGATGCGGTGGCGCAACTGCACCGCGGCGAACTTCACTTTGAGGATAACCATCCGGGATTAAAAGTGACGCTGCGCTTGCCTATTGCGGTTTCTTCAGGCGATGCTCCACATGCCGCATCAGCATAGGCACTAAGAAGGAAATACTGGCCGAAATCATCGCCAGTTTATCCATGCCTTGCAGGCTGTGATCGCCATTTTCACTTAATAAATGCGTTGAAAAAAATGCGCCCAGCGACATGGCGGCGCCCTGCACGCAGGAAAAGAGCGACATGAATCCGGCGCGCTCCTGCGGCGGCGGGATTTTGGTGGCCAGCGTCGTCGAGCTGACATTGCGCATACCCATGGAAAACATGAACAGCATGAAGATGGCGATAACCGGCAGTCCTGCCAGGGGATGAATGAAAGCAATAAAGAGCACGATCACAAAAGTGGTGGTGCTGATGAAGCTGGTGAAAGAGGCGCTGAAACGATCAATCATCCTGCCGGTAATGCGCATGGTGATGAAGCTCACAATGCCGCCGGCGCAATAAAGCCAGCCCAGCTGCCCGCGCGGGTAATGCAGGTTATACTGCACGTAGGCGGAAATATTGGGAATAATCATAAAGCTCGCGAGCATGGCGAACGTCACATACAAAAATGACAGCGCATTGAGCGGACGAATGAGCAGTGAAAACAGATAGCGCAGCGATACGGTGTCGCGCACATTGCTTAAATGCGCGCGCATGGAAGGCATAAGTTTCAGCGTCATCAGAATAATAAGAGCGCCCATAATGGCCGTTACGAAGAAAGGCGTGCTCCAATTATGCAGGCTTGCCATCTCCAGGCCGAACGGCACTCCGAATATGGCGGCAAGCGAAAATGCGCCCATGACTTTGCCCATGGCCTGCCCGCGCCGTGCGGGTTCCGTAATATCGGCGACAATCGACCAGGCAACCGATGTTGCCGGCCCGCCGCAGATGCCTGCCAAAATGCGGCTTGCCAGCAAGCTGTGAAAATTCCATGCAAAGCCGCCGCATAGGGTGGCGAGCATGAGTCCGCCCAGCGCGATGAGCAAGGCTATTTTACGGTCAAGCTTATCGATAAATAAGGAGCTGACGAGCCCGGCTGCCGCTGAGGCGGCTGTATAGCTTCCCCCCACCCAACCCAAATCGGCATTTTTGATGCCCAGCACCGGTGCAAAATCGGGGCCCAGCGGCATCACCATCATGAAATCGAGAATGTTGATGAACTGGACTGCTCCCACGAGAAAGAGAATCGAGCGCTCGGAAATATTAGGATAAAGCGAAGAAGCCATAGGCAAAGATATAAATAATAACCTGCAAAAGTCTAATACTTAAGGAATACCGGATTATTTATTACTTTATAGAGCTATGAACATGGTCAGGAGACCATGTCCCTTTAGTCGCGAAGCGTTAGATTCATCGCGACGTCAAAAGACTGAGCGGGAATAGTCTAATATTACACATTTGTAATTCATGCTCCACTCTCATGAAATCCAGTGTATGCAATACTGCTCTCATGTAACCTGGGTAGGTTGCTTAACCAGAATTTTAAGGAGATTCGCATGCGTTCATTGCTTTCTTTACTTGCAGCAGCCAGTGTTATTGCACTTAGCTCTGCCGTGTGTGCCGAAGATAAGCCCGCAAGTGTTGCCGCCACAACACCAGTGGTTGCTCCCGTTGCTGCGCCTGTGGCCGCACCTGTAACAGCTCCCGCGGTGGCTGCTCCTGCAGCAGTAGTCGCTCCTGCAACTGAACCAGCAAAACCTGTGGAACAGTCAGTCGTAGCGGAACTGAGAGACGGCAGCAAAATTGAAGTGGGTCCAGACAGCACTGTTTCTGTAATAAATCCCGATGGCACTAAAACCGTGGCGCCTGATGGCAACCTCACCCTTAAAGATGGCACCACCATTACGGTGAAGAACAGCAAAAAAGTAACCGAGTAAATAGTGTAATTTACAGTAAGAGAGTGGTTGCGTTGTCCACTCTCTTATTTGAATTTATCCTGTGTCAGCCGGTACACGGTCCATTCTGCCATGGCTTCCGCCCCCATTTTTGCATAGAAATCAATGGCGGGTTGATTCCAGTCGAGCACCCACCATTCAATTCGGCCACAGTCTTTTTGCTTGGCAATTTCAGAAATCCGCGCAAAGAAAAGCTTGCCAATCCCCAGCCCGCGGTACATTTCACGCACAAAAATATCTTCAATATAAATTCCAGGTTTGCCCAGAAAAGTGGAAAAATTGTGAAAGTAAATGCAAAATCCCGCCAGTTTGCCTCCGGCTTCGGCGAGCAAAGCAAATGCATAAGGCTGCGGCCCAAAAAGACTCTGCTCTAGCGTATCCGCTGTAGCTATTGCTTCATTTTCCAGCTTCTCATAAGCGGCCAGTTCTTGAATCAGTGCGGCAATATCAGAACAATCGCTGCGGTTCGCCTCGCGAATAATAACGGATGCCATAATAGTTGCCCTATAACGCTGAAATTATCGC
>JABDAT010000049.1:0-809 GCA_013288985.1 Alphaproteobacteria bacterium | reverse complement strand
TTACAATTCTAGATTTACATGCGCCAGCTGGCCATGTTTTTTGCAGACAGGCAGCGCTAAACTGACGAATGTATCGGTAATAGAATCAGGCGAGGGAAGCGTTGCCGGGTCTTCACCGGGCATGGCGCTGGCGCGCATGGCGGTGCGCACCACGCCGGGATCGACAAGATTCACTTTGATTTTGGTATCTTTTACTTCCGCAGCATAAGTTTTCACCAGCGTTTCCAAAGCTACTTTGCTTACTGCATAAGGTCCCCAGTAAGGATGTATGCTGGAAGTTACGCCGCTGGTGACAAACATCGCGCGCCCATGATCGGCCGCGCGCAGCAGCGGATCAAAACTGCGTATAAGGCGCCAGTTGGCTGTGACATTGGTCGATATCACGCGATCCCACATGGCGGCATCGGCGTGGGTGAGTGGCGTCAGGTCGCCGAGAATGCCGGCATTGCCTACAAGAATATCAAGCTTGCCGAAACGCTCGGCAAGCTGCGCGCCCAGCTGATCGATTTTTGTATGGTCAGTGAGATCAAGCGGTACCAGCGTAGATTTGCCGCCTGCTGCCTGGATGGCGTCATCCACCGCTTCCAGTCCGCCTATGGTGCGCGCCACCAAAATCACATGCGCGCCTTCTGCCGCAAAACGCTGCGCCACCGCTGCGCCGATGCCGCGTGATGCGCCGGTGACGAGGGCAATGCGGTTTTGCAAAGAGGAATGCTGGGAAGGGGAGCGAGGCATTATATTTCCGCTAACCCGGCAAATAAATCCTTCTCACGGCCTTGGCCCAGGCTATTGATGTGATCGGTGAGCGC
>JABDAT010000048.1:1722-4673 GCA_013288985.1 Alphaproteobacteria bacterium | reverse complement strand
GAACCTGCAGTTCAAAGGCCCGGCGCGCTGTTTTGACTGCGAAGAAGATGCTTTTGCTGCCGTTGAAAAACGCCAGTATAAAGACGGCGATGTCATCGTAATCCGCTATGAAGGCCCAAGAGGCGGGCCCGGCATGCGCGAGATGCTCTCCACCACGGCGGCGCTTTACGGCCAAGGGGCAGGGGACAAAATCGCGCTCATCACCGACGGGCGTTTCTCCGGCGGCACGCGTGGATTCTGCGTCGGCCATGTCGGCCCGGAAGCGGCGCTCGGCGGACCGATTGGGCTGCTTAAAGACGGCGATATTATCGTATTGGATGCAACCCGCGGCACGCTCGATGTTGAGTTGAGCGATGCCGAACTTGCCAAGCGCAAAGCCGCATGGAAGCCGCGCGAGACGGATTATGCTTCCGGCACGTTGTGGAAATACGCACAGCAGGTGGGCTCAGCCGAAAAAGGCGCCGTTACTCATCCTGGCGGCAAAGTCGAGAAAAAGCAGTATGCTGATATATAGAGAAAGGGGGCGAGCGTAGTTTGCCCCCTTCGCTGATGCTCCCCCCCTCTAAAGTGGTCGTCGCTTTGCTCCTCTGCGTTGCATGTTAGGTCCTTGTGATTGTTTCATTTTGGTACGCTCTTAATACGTTGTTCCTCGATTTTTATGGTTTGTGTCATTCTCGTGCTCCGACACGAGAATCCATCATTAAGATAGATCCTCGGGTCAAGCCCGAGGATGACACTTTAATATAGAAGCATGACATCTTTAATATAGGCTCCTGCCCGTTCCTCTTATTTCCGTCTTTGCGAGGAGTCGGAGACGACGAAGCAATCCAGAGCTTGCTGTAAAATTGGATTGCCGTGCTCACGTTGTTCGCTCGCTGGTGACGAATGAACTATATCAGGGAATAATCCCGTATATCAATACCCGATGTTATAGAAGAAAAAATAGACAGGTCCGCGTATCTTTGGTATTTAATATGCTCTATAATAACTATATTTTTCTGTCGCCAAAATGTCATAAATATATGCTCGTTCTTGCCTGCCCAACCCGTTAAAATGGGGAACAATTGATTTATGGAGGATCGCATGGCAGAGAATAGACGCAATCCAGTGGCACAAAATGAGCGGCGTCACGATCCTGATGTAGTCTATATTAATGATTCAAGCGGCAACCTGTCGCGCAAAGGCTTCGGCGCTATGATTGCCGGCATGGTTACAGGAGCGGCAAGTTTCTTTGGCGCGGAGTATTGGGTCAGAGATAAAATGCGTGGTTTTGATAGCGAAGTGGCTACATTAACCCGCGAAGATATCATGAAAAGGACTAACGCAGGTGTTGCAGGGATAGGTGCGGGACTGGACGCATCATTAGGCGAGCATGTCATTCAGCAAAAACATACACTGGACCTGGTTAATAAAACAGAAAACAAATTGGCGCGCACCATTTATAACCTGGGTGGCAAGAGCGGTTTTGTACTGGTTGTCAGTTCGGCTGTTGCAGCTGTGACAGCGCTCATTGCCTATCTGGTGATTCAGGATAAAAAAGAAGCCGTGCGCGTTACCGCCTATAATGACTCGCGCCCCACTTCTTTCCCTCCTTCTTTTAATGAGCCATCACAGAGAAAAAACAGCGAAGAACGCGCCAATGAAACCAGAAGCGCGCAGACTATGGATGAATATGATGATCGCAGGCAATCATCAAATGACCAGGCACAAAACCGTGATCCTCAACCCAATACCGCACAAAGAAGCCGGTCTGATAAGCCAGCAAAAGAATGGACAGAAAAAATGGACGATGCTGCCATTACGGAAGATAAAACGGCTGCCGCTTTGCGATAGCGATGACATAAGTAGCAAGCAGAGTTCGCATAAATACATATTATATTTATGCTTTTTTTATATTTTAATCCGTATTCCTTATCGCCTACAGATAAGAAAGAATGCATAAAAACCACCCTGAAATATGCTCCATGAGCTTTAGGCAAGGAGGGTGTTATGTTGCGTTATGCCGCCACTTTTTTAGTGCTTGCCATCGTTGCGGCCTTTATGGGATTTGGCGTTGTTTCCGGCCCGCTTGCACAGACTGCGCAGCTTTTTGCGATGTTATGTATGATATTATGCGTCGCAACGCTCGTCTATGATGGTATTACGCGCAGAGACACCAGCCCGCCCGTGTAACCGCCCTTCTATATAATTAGTTTATACCGTCTTTATATTCCGGCTTCAGTTCCCTATAGCCCGTGCAGAAGAAATATTGACATAATCCTACGTAATACGTGCCCATTTTCCCCCTGAGTATTTTTAATTTTGAAGGGCTGTTTTTATGTTAAATTATGTCATTACGTTTTTTATACTTGCCATCATCGCTGGCTTCATGGGATTTGGCGGCCTGGCAGGACAATTTGCCCAGATCGCACAGTTTCTTGCCGTGCTGTTCGTGGTATTATTCGTTGCAACGCTTGTATACAACATCATCACCGGGCGCCGCACCAGCCCGCCGCGATGTAAAATTTTACTATACTGGCCGTTAAGGGGGTAAATTCTACGCTTCCGTTACGCGTGTACTTCCATGTACACTTGCTTTACGGTTCTCGCCTTTACCCGCTTAACGTCTCAGTCTAGCGAATTTTAATTAGCTAAAAAAGCCCGCTCAATGAGCGGGCTTTTTTATGAAACGTACCTATCAAATAAACCGCCTGCATTCATGGAACGCAGGCGGTTTTTGTCAGTGACTATTTCTTGTCGCTGGTTTCTTTGGCGTGGCTTTTGCTTGCATCTGTGGCTGATTCTTTAGCCTGTGCTGCGTGACCATGTGCGGCCTGCGCATGGTAGGAAGCTTTTTCATGGTTGCCGGAAGATGCGTGTTTTGCCGCTTCGCTGTGATGCTGTGAAGCTTTGCAACGAATAATACCACGAACAGCACGGCAAGAAACTGTGCGATCTGGGCAAATTGTCCT
>JABDAT010000048.1:0-1712 GCA_013288985.1 Alphaproteobacteria bacterium | reverse complement strand
TGGCTGTCGGCGATTTTGCTGTTTGGCATAGAAATTCTCCTGTGAATGATTTGAAAATAAAGGGAGTGATTTTCCAAGAATGTTGGAAACAAGCGCAATCTAGCGATGGGTCGGTCAGGATGAAATAGGGCAAACCCGGCATTTCATAAGTGATGTATAAATAGGCTTATAATGCGTTATGCATCATGCCTGAAACCAGTTGGGTAACGTTGTGCCGGAACATGGCAATGTACGTTGCCGCCGGCCCTGAGCTTTCTGACAATGCGTCGGAATAAAGCGTGCCGCCGAAATAGGCGCCGCCGTCTGTTACCAGCTGCTGCGCCAATCTGGCATCGGTGATATTTTCCATGAACACGGCTTTCACGCTTTGGCTACGAATCTGGTCGATAAGCCCGGCGATGCGCTGTGCGGAAACATCGCTATCGGTATTAATGCCCAGCGGCGCGATACACTCGATGCCGTAATCGCGTGCGAAATAGTGAAACGCATCATGCGAGGTAATGACTTTGCGTTTGCCCACAGGGATTTTTGCGATTTCAGACTTGACCCAGGCGTCGAGCGCGTCCAGTTGCGCGAGGTAGCGGTCGGCATTGGCTTTATAGTCTGATGCATGCATGCGGTCGGCCTTGATAAGCGCATCGCGGATATTGGCGACATAGATTTTAGCATTGGCGACGCTTTGCCATGCATGCGGGTCTTGCGTCAATCCTTCGCCGCTGAAGGCCAGGGGAGGAATGCCTGTTGTAGCAGTAACGATGGGGCCTTTATATCCTGAAGCACTCACAAGACGGCCAAGCCAGCCTTCAAACCCTAGTCCGTTGATGATGACCAGGTCAGCGTTTTGCAGCGCTACGGCATCAGCAGGCGTGGGTTCGTACACGTGGGCGTCGCCGTTGGGTCCCACAAGCGTTTTAATGTCGGCATTACCGCCTGCGACCTGGCGAGTCATATCGCCCAGGATGCTGAAGCTTGCGACGACTTTAAGCTTCTCCGCATGGGCACTGAAGGGCAGGGCAAATAAAAAGAGAAGGATGATAAAAGTTCTTTTCATGATTGTACTCCGTCATCCTGTGATTTAATCGCAGGATCTAAAACAGCACGGTATTTGGCCTGAGATACCGCGGTCAAGCCGCGGTATGACGAAATTTCTTTTTCATCAATATCCGGCTTAATCATGATTCAACGCCATCGCATCGTCATGCCAGGCGCGCAGTGAACTGCGGTGGCCAACACTTATCACGGCGGCTTCAGGCAGTTTTGTCCTGAGCAGTTTGTAGAGAATACCTTCCGACGTTTCATCCAGCGCCGAGGTGGCTTCATCCATAAATACAAAGTCCGGCTTCATCAGCAATATGCGGGCGAATGCAATGCGCTGCTGCTCGCCGGGCGATAATATATGCGACCACTGATCGGTGACATCGAGCTTGTCTTCAAGATGGCCCAATCGGCAGTCAGAAAGCACGGCCTTAAGCGTTGCGTCATCGGCTGGCGTGGTTTCGGGATAGCACAGAACCTGGCGGAGCGTGCCCAGAGGAAGATAGGGTTTTTGCGGCAGGAATAAAATGCGCGCGTTTACGGGCATGGCGATGCGGCCTTCCACGAAAGGCCAGAGACCTGAAAGCGTGCGCAGCAATGTGCTCTTGCCGGTGCCTGACGGGCCGGTAATGAGCAGCGACTGCCCGGCGCTGATATCCAAATCGAGATGGTCGATC
>JABDAT010000047.1:4438-5078 GCA_013288985.1 Alphaproteobacteria bacterium | reverse complement strand
TACCATCGAATCTGCATGGAAACTGGGTTTTGATCATATTGCATTGTGCATGGGTGCAGGCAAACCAACGGTGCTTGAAATACAAGGCGGGTTAGCACGCGGCGTGCGCGCCGCATCAGACTTCCTGATGGCATTGCAGCTCACCGGCGCCGCCAAAGAGGATTCCATCGCGTGAGCAGCGAGTAAATCTCAAAGCCGTAAGGCAGCTCCAGCACATCGCGCAGGGTGCGCGTTTCGGCTTGCGGGATGTTGACCGGTTCCTGCTTCTGGTAGATGCAGGATTTCATGCAGTCATTGCAGATGCGGTGACCGGTGCCCGCACACATCGGGTTGTCGATGATAATGGTTGCAAGCGCGCCAAGCGGGATGCCCTCGCTTTTGAGAAAATTCATCTCGGAGATTTTTTCTTCCAGCGGGCAGCCCGCAAGCGGAATATCAAGCGCGGATTTTTTAAAGCCGCCTTCTTTTTCTTTAAGACCCTTGGAGCAGGAATCCTTACCCTGATTATGGCACCAGATGCAGTAATTGGCTTCATCAAGCGCTTTGCTTAAGGGGCCGCCGTCATCAGTGAGGCCAAAACCCACGCGCGCGCGCAGCAGCACCCGATTACTTCAATACTGTTTATATCAAGGCCGATCTC
>JABDAT010000047.1:0-4428 GCA_013288985.1 Alphaproteobacteria bacterium | reverse complement strand
CTTTTATTTCCGTTTTCACTGCCACCAGATGATGCGGATCGAGCTTGCGCGGGGATTTAAACAAGATGCCATGCGCGTGTTTTGCCTGTCCTGCTTTGCTGTTTATTGCCCAGCCTGCATATTGTGTGGCAGTGAGAAGTGCCGCTTCATGTTCAAGCGGCGCATCCAGCCAGCGCATCACGTGACGCGCGAAAGTGAGTTCGAAAGCAAGGAGTTCTGAGTGTTGAGTGTTGAGTGTTTCATCACTAAGCACAAAGCACTCAGCACTCAGCACTTTCTCCAGTGAATCGCCGTCCAGCATCTCCGCATCTTCCACTTTGACAGATTTTGCGGCTTTGCGCTGCACGAACATACGTTTGCAGCTGTAAAGCGGCGCCAGGGCAAAATGTTTTTCTTTGAGCGCTGTGACTTCGGAGCGAATGTTAAACAGTTCGGCAATAAAATCTTCGGCGTGAGGCGCGAGATCAATAATCAGCTGGGAATGATCTTTGGCGGGCAGCGCATCAGGATTTGCACGCGCGGTTACTAAACGATTGTGAATAGCGGGATCCTGTGCTTTTGACACTTCAATAAATAAAGCATCAAGTGCGACAAGCCCATCGCGTGCATAGAGCTGATCAAACGTAATCCCAAATCCAAACATGGCCATGATTATATTCCGCCTGCATCCTCGTCGCGCAACGCTTTCACCGGCTCGACAAATTGTTTTTGCACGTAATTGATAAGAAGCGCCACGCTTTCATCCACTGAAAGGGTGGATGTGTCAATGGTGAGATCCGGATTTTCGGGTTCTTCGTAAGGAGCGGAGATACCTGTGAAATCGGCGATTTCGCCTTTGCGTGCTTTTTTATAGAGCCCCTTGGTGTCGCGCGTTTCGCAAGTTTTGAGATCGGCCTTGATATAAACAGTATTGAAGTAATCGGGTGCTGCTGCGCGCGCGCGATTCCTGTCTTCGCGGTAGGGCGAGATAAACGAACTGATAACAATGACGCCGGCCTGGGCAAAGAGCGCTGCCACTTCACCGACGCGGCGGATATTTTCCGTGCGATCATGGGCAGAAAAGCCCAGATCTTTATTAAGTCCGCTGCGGATATTGTCGCCGTCGAGCACATAGACATGATAGCCTTTGGCAAACAGCCTCTGCTGCAGTTCCAGCGCCAGGGTGGATTTGCCGGAGCCCGAAAGCCCGGTAAACCATAATATGCCACCGGTATGGCCATTAACCAATGAACGCTGCGCGGGCGTAATGCGTAAATCCACAGCGGTGATGTTCTGGGATTTTACATCGACGTTGCTTACGCGCTGGTCGGCGAATCCTTCCATATCAATGATGCCGCCGCCGCATACGTCGTAATCTTCAATAATCACAAAGCGGCCCATGCGCGGGTTATTGGCGAACGCATCAACGCCTGCGAGCCCGCGCAGCCTAAAGACCACTTCGGCCACGGCGCCGCGTTCCACGGACGGATGTTTATTGCGCGACAGATTATCCGTGTCCACCACCTGTTCTATCTCTTTCACTTCCGCCAGGATTTCATGCGTGGAGAGTTTGAGTTTATAACGCTTGCCGGCGGTGAGCGGCTTTTGTCCCAGCCAGAAAATACGGGCGCGGAAAATATTGGTAAGCAGGGGCGCATCCGTCACATGGCTTGCGATATGGCCGCGTTCAATGAATATCTGCTCGGATAATGTGATGCCTACCGATTGCCCGGCGGAAGCTGTTACAGGTATGTCAGTACTGTTCCATGCTTCAATGCTGGCAACGAACACGCGCCGGTTGCTGGGCGAGAAGAGCACTTCATCGCCAACTTTCAGCGTGCCGCTTTCAATGCGGCCGACGATAATGCGCCGTTCATCAAATTTATAGACGTCTTGCACCGGCAGGCGCAGCGGCAGATCGGTAAGGGCGGGAGAGCGTTTAAACTCATCGAGCGCTTCCAGTGCGCTTGGACCTTTATACCAGCCCATATGCGGTGAACGCTCGGTAATATTATCGCCTTCGCGCGCCGCTATCGGGATAACAAAAGTAGGCGTGACACCAATGTCTTTTAAGTAAGCGCGATATTCTTTTTCAATTGTCTTGAATGCATCTTCGCTATAGCCGACCATATCCATTTTATTGACCAGCACTGCAATCTGGCGCACGCCAAGCAGATGCAATAGATAACCGTGGCGCTTGGATTGTTCCTTCACGCCTTCCTTGGCGTCAATAATGAGCAACGCCGCTTCGCTGGCAGCGGCGCCGGAAATCATGTTTTTGAGGAACTCTTTATGTCCCGGCGCGTCGATAATCACGTAATTGCGCTTGGCGGTTTTGAACCATATTTGCGATGTGTCAATCGTGATGCCCTGATCGCGCTCGGCCTGTAATGCATCCATCAGGAACGACCATTCAAACGGCATGCCGCGTTTGATGCAGGATTGTTTTATTTGTTCAAATTTGCCGTCTGGAAGCGAATCTGTATCATGGAGGAGACGTCCCACCAGTGTCGATTTTCCGTGATCGACATGGCCGACAATGACGATTTTCATCTGCTCCGTCGGTGCAGTGGCGATGGAAGCATGTTCAATGGATTTTTTCATAGCGTTCGATTTCATAGCCGTTTTCTCTTTTTATCATTTTATCTTTTCTTGTCATTCCCGTGAAAGCGGGAATCGTATCTTCTTTAGATCCCCGCCTGCGCGGGGATGACGGAATCTTAAGCGGCGAAGCCGCTAACGATTCCATCACATATATCCTGCTTCGCGCAGACGCTCAAAGCTCGATTCATCCTCATCCGCTCCCATGGGGCGGCCTGAGCGTTCAGAGACTTTGGTGGTGCGCAACTCATCAATAATTTCATCGAGTGTAGCGGCGGTGCTTTCCACGGGGAAGGTAATTCCTTTCTCGCCAAGGCTGCGGAAGCGCATGATCTTGCCGCCAAAGTCTTTGCCGAAACAATCATGCCAGGGACGCGCATAATAGAGCGGAACCACGGGAATATTTTCGCGTTTGATATATTGCCAGATATCAAGCTCTGTCCAATGCAGCAAAGGATGAATGCGCAAGGATGTTCCCGGCGCGAAATCGGTTTTGAACTGATCCCAGAATTCAGGCGGCTGGTCTTTCACATCCCAATGGCCCTCCTGTCCGCGCGGGCTGAAATAACGTTCCTTGGCGCGGGTGCCTTCTTCGTCACGGCGAATGCCGGCGATGATACCGGTCATGCCGGTTTTCTCGATCACTTCCTTAAGGCCCAGCGTTTTGCGCGAGGCCACGCGTGCGGCATGGGGCAATGTGGCATCGGTTTGTTCAATCGGTGGGCAGGTATGTGAGATAAGGTTTATGTCCCACTCCTTGGTATATTTATCCCGGAATGCATACACATCATCCATCTCCAATCCGGTATCGCAGTGGATAAGCGGGAAGGGAACGCGGCCAAAAAAAGCCTTGCGCGCGAGATGAATCATCACGTTGCTGTCTTTGCCAAACGACCACAGCATCGCGAGCTTATCGATTTTATTAAACGCCTCGCGGAAGATGTAGATGGATTGGGATTCGAGAGTATCCAAGTGGGAGTGGTGAGTGTTGGGTGCTGAGTGTTGAGTCATGATTTTTTCCGTTTTAAAGTCAGTATCAAGCTATAAAGCATGGCATCGATTTCTGTAATAAGCGTATCAAGCTCTTTCATCTGTTTGGCAGAAATATAATTTTGATGCTCTGCGATAATGAGTTGTGTATCCACCTCTGCAAGCGATGCTTTGACAATACTCAGAAACTGGATAAATTCGCTTGTACCATGTCTGGATGATCCTTCTGCAATATTGGAGGGAACCGAAACAGCCGAACGCCGGATTTGGCTGGTAAGTCCGTATATTTCTTCTTTAGGAAAGGATTTTGTCACAGCATAAATTGTGTCCGTGAGCAGAATACTTTTCTGCCAGACAATTAATCCTTTATATCCTTTAATTTTTTCCATAACTTACCACTCAACACTCAACACTCAACACTTTAGCACTCAAAATTACACGCTCCATGTGGTTGCTTCGGCAGGAATATGTATCCCGCATTCTGCCTTTTGTTCATTTTCTATGCCTACCGTATGTGCCCAGCGCCCGGCGCGTTCATCCTGATCGGCTGCGACAGGCAGAGTGCAAGGCGCGCAGCCGATGGATTTATATCCTTTTTCTATCAGCGGGTGCGGAGGGATATTGCGCAAAAGCACTGCCTCGCGTTGATCATCCCTGCTCCAGTCAGCCAATGGATTGATGCGGAAAACGCTGTTTTCATCAAGCTCAATCGTTTGCAGGTTCGCGCGCTCCTGACGTCGTTTGGCGCCGATGCCGGCCTCATGCTTTCACTGGTTGCCGAAGTCGATCCGGCAACGCCCGTGCTATTCCTCAATACCGGCAAGCATTTTCCTGAAACACTTGAATACGCCCGCACGT
>JABDAT010000046.1:902-5210 GCA_013288985.1 Alphaproteobacteria bacterium | reverse complement strand
CAAACCGCGGTAAGCGCTATGGCCAGCATGAGTGCCCATCCCTGGCTTCCCGAAGGCATAAAATCGAGCGGCAGCCATTTGCCTATATAGTGCGGCAATACCGGGTACATATTGATAACAACAGGATGCAGCAATCCCCACCATGTCAGCCAGATGGCAATGACGAGCGCCGTGAACAGAATGCGTATGGCCCTATTCCAGCCGGCAAGAAATCGTGGCGGAAGGCGGGTCAGCGCCTGCACGGCAAGCAGGCTTAAAGGCAGCAGCAGCGGAAGAAGATACAATGCCCGCGCAGAAGCAGACGCAAGCAGCAGGGCAAACCCTGTCATCACTATGGCAAACGGCAAGGCAAACTCAGGCTTGCGCCAGGCGCGCGAATCCCTGAAGATTGTTATGCAGGCGAGCGGGAAAACGGGGAATGCAAACCATAAGACGGCGATGAGGAAATAATAGCGCTCATTGGGCGCTCCCAAATGGTGCACAGAGAATCCCAGGAAGCGGCCTATATTATTGTCCCAAAACCATTGCATGAACAAGAGAGGCGAATCCTGGTACAAAAGCGCCGGCCATATAAACAGAAAAGGCGCAGCGGCGCATAATGAAATCAAAACCGCCCATGCCGTGCGGCGCGTGTGCAATACCGGCAACGCGCACCATAAAATAATTCCTGACGCGCACAACGTAACGGGCATCATCAATCCCTTGGACATAAAAGCCATTCCAATGCCAAGGCCAAACCACAAGCCTGCTTGCTTCCATGTATCCGGCAGGCAGATAAGCAGCGCCATGCCGTAGACGGCAACCGCAGTGCCGGTAAGGAGCGCCACATCGGTAAACATGTCATGGGCATGACGCACCAGCCCGATGGAGCCAAGCAGGAGGGTCATCACCATCCAGCCCTTTTCTTTGCGCAAGGCGTCATGCTGAAAGAGCACCTGACTTATCTTCCAGGCAAACCATGCCGTTGCCAGCATATACACAAAACTCGTCATGCGCGCCGCATCAGGAAGCGACAATATTCCTCCCAGCAGTTTGCACATCAGCACGGCAGACCAATAATAAAGCGGCGGCTTTTCCATAAACGGTATGTTTACGTTCATGGGAATCAGCCAGCTATGCGCCGTATAAAAATGATAGATAATGCCAAAACTATAGGTTTCGTCCTGCTTCCAGGGATCGTGCCCGATAATACCCGAAAATAAAAAGAGCATTATGAGCGCTAGCCACCCTTCGCTCAAAAGTGTCCCATTATTTGTATTTCTGAGTATATTTTTCATTTATAGTATTAATAATGCGGTTGACGGCTTCGCCGTGGTTGTAGTGAACATCCATTCAAATACAAGTCCAAAGACACTAAAACCAGACGTTAAATATTTGTAATGTTCTGGGCAACATGGGGCAATGTATTATTCCGTATAGTTTCTTTATCAGCTATCATATGAGATGGCTGAAGGGCTCTAAGCCTACAACAACACTAAATGGAGTGTGAATATATGAAGAACAAATTACTTTTAACCGGATTGGCAGCTTGCATGCTGAGCGGTGCTTCAGCGTATGCCGGAGATTTTAACGTGGACTTAAACATCGGTGGCGGCGGCGAACCATCCGGATCAGTTGCCTATGTCGCACCCGCCCCTGTCTATGTACAGCCGGTGCCAGCCTATTATGATCCTCATCATAGTGCAGGTGACTGGAGATACTGGCAGGAAAAAAGGGATCGTGAAGCCTGGGAACATGAACACAGAGGCCAGCGCTGGGATCATAATCGCTGGGCACATGATCATGCGCACGACCATGATCATGACAACCACTGGGATCACAGATAGTATTCCAAAAATAATGTAATAAAAGCCCCCTGAAACTCAGGGGGCTTTTTTAATGGCGCTATTGCATGAACCAGCCGTGACTTACGACCAATGATTGCCCCGTCAGCGCATTGGAATCAAACGATGCAAAGAACAAGGCTGCCGCCGCCACATCTTCTACCGTGGTGAACTCACCGTCCACTGTCTCTTTGAGCATCACATTCTTAATAACATCATTCTCTGATATGCCCAGCTCCTTCGCTTGTTCGGGAATCTGTTTTTCCACCAGCGGAGTGCGTACAAAGCCCGGGCAGATGACATTGGCGCGCACGCCGTGCTTGGCGCCTTCTTTGGCCACAACTTTAGCAAGACCTATAAGCCCATGCTTGGCCGTAACATAAGGAGCTTTAAGGGGAGATGCTTCTTTGGAATGCACAGAGCCCATATAAATGATGCAGCCGCCAGTGCCTTGTTTATACATTTGGCGCAAACAGGCACGCGTAGTAAGAAATGCGCCGTCAAGATGAATGGCCAGAAGTTGTTTCCATTTGGCGAATTCAAACTGATCGAGCGGCGCTACGGTCTGAATACCGGCATTGCTTACCAGAATATCCACCTGACCGAATGTCTTGACAGCTTGTGCTATACCAGCATCAACCTGTCCTTCATTGGTTACATCCATAGTGACACCCAATGCTCGGCGGCCGGTACTGTCAATCGCCTTGGCTGCATCTTCTGCGCCTTTGAGATCGGCAATAACGATTTTAGCTCCTTCATTGTAATAGGTTTTAACAATCTCATTGCCGATGCCGCTTGCCGCACCGGTAACAATTGCAACTTTATCCTGTAAACGCATGGCTCTCTCCTTAATGTGTTAAAATATTATTATGCAAATATATGGGTATATTTATAAAAATTCACTATTGAAAACGCATATAGCAATATCATTCATGCCCCTGATGATTGACGTCAAAAGTGAAGACGCCTTCATGATTGGTCGGGCGCTCCAGCACCTCCTTATGGCGCAAGGTGCGCACGGTATTATTATACCCCGCCTTCCAATGATCCTCCATGGTGAGGCGCGAGAATTCATAATCCTTGGAATCGCCTTCATACCCCGGCGCATGATAAATCAGATGAATGATATTATACACTTTGCGATCGCACACGGCCGCCAGCGCTTTCGCTTCATGCGTATTTTTGAGCTCCTGAGGCATCTGATCATAGAGATTGGCGAACATATGACGCATTTGCTGTGAATGCTTGAACTTGTCCGTAGCGGCGCGCGTGCGGCTGGAATATAAAATCTCTTTCTGGCGGGTGGCTACTTCCGCCATATTGCGCGGCAAATCCCCTTCCGCGCACCATAAATCTACCTGAAAAGCCAGCGTATCCTGGCGCAGCCTGTTATCCACCACCCACTGCAGCGGCGTATTGGAAACAAGGCCGCCATCCCAGTAAAATTCGCCGTCTATTTCCACGCCTGGAAATCCAGGAGGAAGCGAGCCGCTGGCCATAATATGTTCCGGGCGAATCACATGCGTGCGCGTATCAAAATACACGAAATTGCCGGACTTAATATTTACCGCGCTCACACTTAGTATGGTTTCGCCGGCATTGATACGATCGAAATCCACTAGCCGCTCAAGTGTTGATTTGAGTCCCGACGTGTCGTAATAACTGGTAGCTTCCACCGAACCACTTTGGCCAAACCATGGCCATATTGCGCGGGGCTTAAAAAACCCCGGCACGCCAAAGGTCATGGCAATAGCAGCATTCATTTTATCAACAAACTCACGGCTGGCATCGCCCTTTATAAGCTTGGCTTCACAGTCGGTCATGCTGTCCCAGAGCGTGTTATTGGTAAGCCCTTCCCAGAATTCGCGCAGCTTAGCCACGCGTTTTTCCGGTGCATTGCCGGCGATAATGGCCGAATTAATAGCACCGATGGAAATGCCCGCCACCCAGTCGGGATGAATGCCCGCTTCGTACAAAGCCTCATAGACTCCGCCCTGGTAAGCGCCGAGCGCGCCGCCGCCCTGCAGCAACAGCGCAATACACTCAAAGGGCGGACGCGTATCGACTATATGCGATTTTTCTATTGCTTTGCGTTTGGACATTTCTATAGCCTTTTTCAGACGTTTATTAGGTCACCACGACGTAAAATATCCATATGTTTCTGACTATATACGCGCAAAGATGCAACTTATAATTGCTTGGCACGGATGATAAATGATTTCGCAAGCGCATGATAAAACGAGACAGGCGAAAAAATCCTGCTTACACCTGCCGCAATAACCGCCGTGGCAATCAAGGGAACGGCCGTGGTGCCTTTGCCGGTAATTTCGAGCACAATCACGAATGCGGTGATGGGCGCCTGCGTCACGCCGGCGAAATAGGCCACCATGGAAAGAATCACCATTCCCTGCAACGGCGTGGAATGCATCCATAAGGAAAGCTCAGCTCCCATCGTGGCGCCTACCGAAAGGCTTGGCGCAAAAAT
>JABDAT010000046.1:0-892 GCA_013288985.1 Alphaproteobacteria bacterium | reverse complement strand
CCGCCAGGAATAAAGCTGATAGTAGAGATGGCTGTGGCAATCAATTTAGCGGGCAGCTGCCACCAGGACGCAATCATATCACCTTGCAGTAATGCATGCGTCATAGAATAGCCTGTGCCATAAGTTGCGCCGCCTGTAGCAATGCCCAACAGCGCAATAACAAGTCCGCAGCAGGCGGCAAACCAGACAGGATGTTTATTTCCCGCCTCATGAAAGAGGCCGCGCAGAAACCTGCCGCCATCCAGGATAAGGCGGACAAAAACACTGCCCAGCAACCCGCCGCAAACACCGATGATGGCAATGCTCCACCAGTCGCGGCCAAGGAATAATTCCACATTGGTAGCGCCAAAATAATTGTAATTGCCGAAAATCGCCAAGGCCACTGCAGCCGCCAGGACAATCGCTATCAGTACAATCGAGCTGTTGCGGTGCTCAAAGGCGCGCGCCATTTCCTCAATGGCAAAGACAATGCCCGCAAGCGGCGTATTAAAGGCAGCAGCCACACCGGCAGCCGCACCAGCCAGTACAATGCCGCGCTGCGCGCTCATGCCGCCAAGCGATGCGCATAGCAGCATAATCGCAGCCCCCACCTGCGCGGTGGGCCCTTCCCTGCCTATCGATGCCCCCGCCAGCAATCCCAGAAGCGTAAGCAGTATTTTTCCTGCGATAATATGCGTGCCCAATAAATATTTACGGCTTGCATCATCGCGCAATATGCGCGCCGCTATTACTTGCGGCATACCGCTTCCTACAGCGCCGGGAAAATAACGTAAGGTAAGCCATGCGGAAAGCGCGAACAATGATGGGCTGACAATCAATGGCAGCAGAGCCCATGCTCTTATATAGGTATTGAAAAAATGCTGCGCGTGATCGGCTATGATGGCAAAACACG
>JABDAT010000045.1:1858-5659 GCA_013288985.1 Alphaproteobacteria bacterium | reverse complement strand
ACCGGCACGAAAAGCGGGCAATATGCTCTCCTGGATTATTGCGCTGGCAGCGGCATCCGTCAGCACCGGCTCTAATCCATAGCCCACTTCAATGCGCACTTTATGTTCTGACGGAACGACGATTAGTAATACGCCGTTATTCTTTCCCTTTTGCCCTATTTGCCACACACGCCCCAGCTGATAGCCATAATCTTCAATAGCGTATCCTCCGAGCGACGGCAGGGTGACGACCACCATTTGATTGGACGTGCCGTTTTCATAGTCTGCCAGCTTCTCTTCAAGCGCTGAGCGCACAGACGGCGAAAGCACATGGGCATCATCCACCACTCTTCCGGTAAGCGCAGGAAAATGAGGCGCGGCAAAGGCAAGCATACCCACCATGCTCCACGCCAATACTCCAAGTATCAGCGAGCGCATGCGATTAGAATTGCACTGAAGGTGCTTTATCGGCCCCATCAGTTGCCGTAAATTCCTGCTTTGGCGAAACACCGTAAATCCGCGCCCAGATTATGCCGGGAAATGTCCGCACGGTGGTATTAATATAGTCTTTGCGGGCAATGGCAATGCGGTTTTCAGTGCCTTCCAGTTGTGATTGCAGCGACATGAAATTCTGATTGGCCTTAAGGTCGGGATAACGCTCAGACACCACCATCAGCCGGGACAATGCCGACGTTAATGCCCCCTGAGCCTGTTCAAATTTCTGGACTGCCTGCGGGTCGCTCAGCATTTCGGGTGAAAGCGTTACTTTGGTGGCGCTGGCGCGCGCATTAATCACAGCTGTTAATGTTTCTTTCTCAAAATTAGCGGCGCCTTTGACTGTTGCCACCAGGCTGGGAATCAAATCCATCCGGCGCTGGTACTGATTTTCCACCTGCGCCCACGATGCTTTTACTTTTTCATCCAATGTGGGGACGGTATTGATGCCGCTTGCCACAAACAAGCCAATCGCCGCAAGAATGAGCACAAGCCAGATATGCCGACTGATAAAATCCATATATTCCCTTACGTTAAATAATTTCCATCGCAGACTATCGCTAAATACCCGCTTAGGCAATCCATAAACAGATGTTATAAAGAACCGCCAGAACCCTGAAAATGCAGCACATCATAGGTCTGTACACAATCGGCGGAAGATTTTCTTGCGGATGCTTCATCACGCCATAAGCTATGGCGTACCAGCTCCCAGCGTTCAGCATCGAGTGCGATAGAATGGAAATGCAGATTAGGGTCAGCACTTAACGCATCCTGCGCGCGTTTTTCATGGGCAAAAAGCTTTTCCAGATTGTCTTCCGGCGCAATCATGTCTGCTTCACGTATGGCAAAGCCGGGTTTAAAGGATTGATTGCCATAGACCGACTGCAGCACCATCCAGCTGCGCACGCGCGGGCGCCTGAATGTTTCAATGACCCCTTTAAACAAATCGTCAAAAAGAAAATCGCGTGCCTGCGCCACATCCGACCAGATATAAAACGGGGCATAGATTTTATCCGCATCGCTGAAAAGATAGGATTTATGAACAAGCCCCGCCCGCCCCTCGAAAAGCTTGCTGCGATGCTCAACCCGCCCCCTGATAAGCGATGTGTCATACCCTATAGGCAGCTCAATGGAGTATTGCATTGCCAGCATAACTGCGATTGAACCGTTCTATAATTTAAAGAAATAGGAGGCCGCAACCCATTCCAGAATAACCAGCACATAGGCTCCGAGCAAAGTATACCCTATCTTCTTGGGCCCTTCAATTGCAGAACAAAATCCCAGCGCCACCAGAAATGAGACTACGACGCTAATGATGAAGGGAATTGGAAATGCCTCCGCAAATTTGGAAAGCGTTACCGGGCCGGCAACAACCCAATCAAAAAGAGAGGCTATATTATTAGCAGCAGGACTGACTTTCATAACTTTCTTTCGTAAGGTTTGTTAAAAAAGTTAAGCAATATTCATAGCGTATGGCAAGTATAAAAACTACGATGCATCATATTAAAAATGACTGTAGCCTTTGCGCGATAATGATATCGGTTTATTTGCTGTATCCATAACGGATACAGTCTGGCCATTATCGATAGTGCCGATACGGGTAACAGGCACTCCCAATTGAGCGCTTAATGCCTGAAGTGCCATGGCGGCATCCTGTGGCGCGGTGAAAAGCAATTCATAATCATCACCCCCCGTCAAGGTTACCTCATGGGAATGCTTTATAGATGGCAACAGCGATTGCGCCGCATCCGACAGGGCAATAAAAGGCATATAAATTGTGGCGCCGACCTTGGAACATTCGCAGATATGTTCCAGATCCTGAACCAATCCATCCGAAATATCTATGCAGGAGGTGGCAACATTGCGAAGCGCCTGCCCTAACTTCACACGCGGCTCAGGCAATTGGTAACGATCCAATAAATACTGATGCATCGCAGAAGAGGTTGGTAATTCATTTTTGGCGACGCGCAGACCAAGCGCTGCATCTCCCAGAGTGCCCGTGATATACACATCGTCCTTAACCATGGCGCCGCTGCGCTTTAAGGCTTGCCCTTGCGGCACATAGCCAAGCGCTGTAATCGACATTGAAAGCGGCCCACAGGTGCGCGTCGTATCACCTCCTAAAAGCGTAATGCCGTAACATTCCTGATCGGCGCGCAAGCCTTGTGCAAAGGATTGCAGCCATGCTGAATCAATTGTTTGCGGAAGCATGAGCGCCAGAAAATAACCATAAGGCGCGGCGCCCATGGCCGCCAGATCGGAAAGATTCATGCGCAGGCATTTGCGGGCAATGAGGCCCGGATGCTCATTGCCTGTAAAATGCACTCCGGCAACTATGGCATCTTTTGTAATGACCAGTTCATGACCGGGTAGAGGATGCAGCAATGCAGCATCGTCTTTAAGGCCAAGTGCTGCATTATCGCCTGCGGCAAGCGGAGAAAAATAACGGGCAATGACATCGAATTCATTCATGAAACATCGCCCTTCAAGCCCTCATTGCTGCCTTTTTAGCTCTTTGGCCATGGTATCGAGCAGGCCATTGACAAATCCTACTTCCGGAGCTTCAAAGAACCGGCCTGTAAGGGTCACATACTCATTAACAATAATAGCAAGGTTAAGCGCGCCGGCATAACGCAACTCATAAATAGCACAGGTCAGAATAGAGGTGAGCAAAGGGCTCATGCGCTCCATCGTCCATTTATCATTGAGGGATGATTTAAGTATTTCATCCATTTCTTCTTTCTTTTCCATGACCCCGGTCAGTAATTTACGCAGGAAATTTTTATCAGGATCAGCGTCACGGCTTATGACACGTGATGAGGAAGTTTTATCGTCCTGCCATTGGCTTAAATAATCTTCCAGAAGCGCTTCAGCTGTAATATCTTCACTGGTGATTTTCAACCGATACACGCATTGTACCGCTGCCACGCGCGCGCTGGATTTCCGTCTCAGCGAAAGAGGTATCGGTTTATCAACTGTCATTGTATGCCCATTTTCTTGTTTCCAGGATTCTTATCCTGCATTTGCTTTTTTATGCTCGCCATTCTCAGGCAGGCTTCCGCCGCATCGCGCCCCTTATTGCCTTCTTTTACGGAAGCGCGCGCCCAGGCCTGTTCAGGATTTTCAACCGTTAAAATGCCGTAGCCGATAGGCGCCAGCTGCGACAATGCCAGCTCATTTAATCCGCGGGCACTTTCCGCGCACACATAATCATAATGCGTCGTATCGCCGCGAATAACGCAGCCCAACGCAAGGACAAGAAGAAGCAGTAATAAGGCTAATCCCTTGAGAAAACGACGCATAATTTTACCAGCAAATGATTGATGA
>JABDAT010000045.1:0-1848 GCA_013288985.1 Alphaproteobacteria bacterium | reverse complement strand
ACGCAATATACCCATCATACTGGCCGCTCGCTGCCGCCATTGCTATTGCAGCGGGTATTTCAAAAGCGCCCGGAACGGGGATTATGTCATAGGTTGCCTTGGCAGACTCCAGATGCGCCGTTGCGCCGCGTACCAACTCATCGGCCAATTCTTCATAGAAACGTGCAATTACAATACAGATATGGGACATAGTACAGTTGATAGTTGATACGTATGGGTTATTTATTTAAAAGCAGTCTTAGTCTATTAGCTGCCGATCATCAATCATTTGCTGGTAAAATTATGCGTCGTTTTCTCAAGGGATTAGCCTTATTACTGCTTCTTCTTGTCCTTGCGCTGGCTATTTTACCGCATTTTATTTCCCTGGATTCGCTCAAAGGGCCCATGCTTGCGCGCATTGAAGCAACTACCGGCCATAAAGTCAGCATGGGATCATTAACTTTTTCTTTACTTCCTTTGGCCATGATTGAAGTGCATGACGTTAAAATCGGCAATCCCGCATGGGCGGGCGGCGGCGAGTTAACCGATATCAAAACCCTTCATATCGGCGTTGAACTGCTGCCATTGCTGCATAAAGAATTCCACTTTACCGATCTTACGCTGGAGGAGCCGGTAATTACACTCATTGAGCAAGGAACCCAGGCCAATTGGCAAATGAACGCCGCAGCGCCTACCGCTCAGCAAACTCCGCCGCCTGCGAATACAAACACATCTTCCGGCATTGCAATACCGCCGGTTTCTTTCAATAGAATCGTCATTAAAAACGGCTCCGTTATTTACCAAGATTCTAGCGCAGCCAGCCCGCTATCTATTTCTGCCATTAATCTTTCGCTTATTGCGCCTGATCCCGGCAAGAAAATGGCCTTTAAGGGCGATCTTGTAATAAATGGCAAGAAAGCCGCCATCGATCTCGCGCTTGATCACCCCGGATATGGCAAAGACAGTTTTCATTCCGATGTTGATTTGCAGATAAGCTACGACAAATTTGATATGTCCTGGAAAGGCGCGATTCTGCAAAATGGCGGGGCGCCGTATCTGACCGGTAAAGTGCATATTGCCAAGCTGGACATGGCGGATTTTTCAAATACTTCCAATGCGGCACCTGCCCCGGTCAAAGCATCTTCGCCGCCGCCTGCTTCAGCAGGGCGTTGGAGTGATGCGCCCATGGATTTAAGCGGTCTTAACCGGGCTAATGTCGATCTCACTGTCGCTATCGATAAACTGCTGCTGCGCAAAGCTACGTTTGAAAATATCGAAGTGACATTGCATGCCGCAAACGGCAAGGCCGCGCTTACCACCAATGAGGTGAAAGCATATGATGGCACCGCCCAAATTGCCCTTGATGCAGGCAGCACTGGAGCTGCCGATATTGCGGTCACTATAGCGAACATGAAAGCAGGGCCCCTGCTGGAAGACGTCGCAGGATTCGATAAGATTTCTGGTACACTGGCCGCAAATATCAAGCTCTCTGCCAGCGGCCTGTCTGAGCGTGCCATGATCTCAGCGCTTAACGGCCAGGGTGATTTTGCGCTTAAAGACGGGGTATTCAAGGGCAAAAACCTGCTTGCCATGGTGCATAATATCGGCTCTGCATTCGGTGGTTCGTCCGGCAGTGATAATACGGCGTTCTCAGAATGCTCCGGCAGCTTCACTGCAAAAGGCGGCGTGGTGAGCAATACTGATCTGAAGTTTGAATCCAAAGACCTGCGCGCTACAGGCACAGGTGACGCTAATTTGCCAGACTGGCAGGTGAATTATCTTGTAAAGCCATTACTGGTGGTAGTCGCCGCGTCAGGCATTACCGTGCCGGTGCGCATCGAAGGCTCTCTTGACAATCCGCACTACCGC
>JABDAT010000044.1 GCA_013288985.1 Alphaproteobacteria bacterium | reverse complement strand
GTTAAGCCCGTCAGTTATATTATAAAATTTAAATGAATCATAAGGCACGGTGAAATAATAATTAACCATCAAAATACTGGCGCCAGATGCCACAAGTCCTGGCAATAGTCCGAAGCGCCCTGCTGCGAATGCGCAGGCAATCATGAAAAGCAAGCTGATATTCTGGCTATTAATACGGAATAAGGCAGGAGACAATATCCATTCCAATAACGAGGCGCCCATAAAAGCTATTCCAACCGAGAGCACGGCATAAGCAATGTGGTGTAACTGTATCCAGTGAAATTTTTCCCGTAAACTTTTCTTATAATGTTGTCCTGACAGCAAGACCATTTCCACTGCTACATTCTGCTTTTTTGCCAGATCCGCTGCGCGGTTCCACGGAGAAAATTGTAATTTGGCTAAATGGCTCTCCGACTGGCTGTCGCCTATAATCAATAATGTAAGGCGATCTTTTTCAGTATTCAGCAAACCTGCAATGCCTCTTTCAATAGTATCAGAGGTTAAATGCACTGCCTCCCCCCCCCATCTGCTCGGCTAGCGTCAGTAATCGTAATATACGTTGTTGCGATCCGTCTTCTATCCGTTCCAGATGTTCGGGTGTTTCAATAAATACCGCACGCCATGCTCCTCCCATATCTTGTGCACGGCTACGTGCAGTACGAAGCAATGTCATTGCCTTGGGATGATCCACAATGCATGTTATTACAAGATTATAGCGCTCTGATTGGTTAAGGGTCATTCTATGATAATTATCCCAAAAAAATAAAAAAACTATGAGTTTTATTAAGCAAGCGTTAGAACAGAAACCGCGCGCTTGATGAGTATACATCCTTGACGGGAAACACATCAATATACTATAATGATTTTCCTCAGAAAATTGCTGTAAATGCTAGGGTGGCATAGTGAAGAATTACGTCCGATATTATCATCGCAGCTTACAATATCTTGGGCTATTATTTCTTATATTTGTGGTTTCAGCCTGCAGTGATCTATTTCAAGACACTGCCCCGCCAACGCATCATATAAAACATGCCAAGCATGTTAGACCGATAAAAAAAGAGCAGGAAACCATAGATTATGGAGCAGATTCGTATGCTTTACACTTATCTTTAGCCAAGCTTGTGCTTGAAGAAAAGAGCCCCGCTATTCTGGATGATGCAGAACCTCATTTAAAGATTTTAGAGAATTATGTCTCAGACAATCAAAATCAGACTGCTACACAGCCCGTTATTATATTGGAATATACTGTAAAGGAAAAAAGCAATAAACAAAGAGTGATTGCGCCTTTCAATATTTATCAGAAAACAACAGATTTTCCTGCGCTTCTGGAAATAATAAAACAATTTGGCACGCGTCCTTACATTCTCCAGGATATAAAGCTTGCAGTAGTCACCATAACGCCAATGGCTCCACTTGCCCTGCCGCGTAGTAATATAGCTGAAATGCATAAAATGATTAATGCCCAGCTGCATGAGCTCATTGAAAAAGCTCCCAGAATGCAGCCGATGGAAGAGGCGCGCATCCAGTTGCAGCTTGTTCACTTCTTCATCGACAACCAATGTAAAGAAGGGGCGTATTTGTCCATTGAAAATGCAAAACAGGCATTAGCATCCGCACCTGAAGAATCTGATGAAGATAAGGAATTGGCAAAAAATCGGCTTCAGGAATTGGAGGCGTTAGAAGATCGGCTACATAAAAAAATGCCTTTTACTCTGCCTTTCTAAGATGTTACACTGACAGGGTATCAGTTATTATTGTCTGGAAAGCGTATCATATATGAAAAAAGAAACCTTGGTTACAACACTCGGACGAAAATTTGGAACATCTTCGGGCGTTGTGAATTCACCTGTTATACGCACTTCCACTATATTATTTCACACGCTCGCCGAATTTGAGGCCACTGAGAAAAGTGTGTTAGGTGACGACGAACATCGTTTGATTTATGGGCGCTCCGGGACCCCTACCACGCGCGAGTTTGAAGCGGCGTTGGCAGAGCTCGATGGAGCGGATCACGCGATTGTGACCTCTTCGGGATTATCTGCAATCGTGACAACACTGACCGCTATACTTTCCAAGGGCGACCATCTTCTTGCAAGCGATTCTATTTATGGCTCCATGCGCAGTTACTGCGAGCAGGATCTGAAACGTTGTGGTGTGGAGGTAACGTATTATGATCCGCTCATTGGTGCGGGCATCGCTTCGCTTATCAAGCCCAATACTAAAATGATTTATTGTGAAAGCCCCGGTTCGCTGACCTTTGAAGTGCAGGATATACCGGCCATCGCTAAAGTGGCGCATGCACATAATATTGTCGTGGCAATGGATAATACCTGGGCAACGCCGCTGTATTTTCATGCTGCTGATATGGGAGTAGATATCACGATTCATTCCTGCACTAAATATATTGGAGGCCATTCGGATTTGGTGATGGGGCTCATCACCTGTTCTAAACAATATTATTCGCAGTTGCGCCGTACTTTCAGGAATAATGGTGCCGGTGTCGGAGGTGATAATATCTACCTTGCCGCACGGGGATTGCGCACTATGGCTACCCGCCTCAAGCAGCATTACGAAACTGGGCTGATACTTGCCAATTGGTTTAAGAGCCGACCCGAGATAGTCAAGGTTTTACACCCTGCGCTGCCTGATTGTCCTGGTCATGCAATATGGAAACGGGATTTTACCGGCGCCACCGGATTATTTGCTGTATTGGTAAAACCATATTCCCATGCAGCAGTAGCCGCCATGCTCGATAATATGGAACTGTTTGGCATGGGCTTCAGCTGGGGTGGGTATGAAAGTCTGATGCTGCCCTTTAAGGCACACCGCACTGCATCACCTTCCTGGTCGCATGATGGAGTGTGCCTGCGTGTGCATGCAGGGTTGGAACATCCCGATGATTTAATAGCCGATCTCACAGCAGGATTTAAACGTTTGAATGAAACAATACTCTAAGGCTCATACCTATATGTTTAATGACGAAACGATTGAAACTTTTTTAAATCAGATTGCTTTTAATGCCGACGGACTTGTTCCCGTTATCGCGCAGCGCCACGATAATAATGAGGTGCTGATGATGGCATGGATGAACCGCGAATCCTTCATTCAAACGATGCAAAGCAAACAAATGACCTATTGGTCGCGCTCACGCCAGAAGCTATGGCGCAAAGGCGAAACGTCAGGGCACACGCAAACCTTGAAAGAAATGCTTTATGACTGCGACGGCGATACGCTGCTTGCTAAAGTTGAACAGACCGGCCCCGCGTGCCATACGGGAGCACCTAATTGTTTCTTCCAAACATTCAGTTGAGATTAAAACAGCGATAAAAACGAAGAAATCGCCGGCATGGTTTTAAGTTTTCCCATGGAATGATGGATAGTGTCAGCCAGCGTTACGCCTAAACTTATCCCAATCATAATCAGTAATGTACTGCTAATCATAATCCCCAGCAGGCAATAAAGCGGCGTGGTGATGGAGGGAATATCATTCATATAATGGTTGCCGGTAAAATACACCCATACTGCAACAGGAGGAACGCTCAAAAGGTGCATCTTGTTGCGCAGCATGCTTACACTAAGGGCAAACAATAATATCGCGCCTGCAATAAAACCATGCACGGCATGAAATGTATGGTCATCTATTTGTATCATGCAGCCAATTGCCATCATCAGTACGGCGCATAACGGTATAAGCAGCATTGCCTCTTCCCCCATCCAGGAAGCAAGCAGACCAATACCTACGAGCGCAACAATATGATAAAAATCAGCAATCGGCGTCATGAATCCAGCGGATAGGCCGGCATTAGCCGCTCCTGTCATTTGCATCGGCAGCGCAGGAATTGTGCCCAATAGAAAAACCAGCAAAAATAGAGCTGCTAAGACGCGTACATTCATTGTACCGTATAATAATGATTTTTTATAAATTGTCTATGGATATGCGCCAAAATCTACTATATCTGGTGATTATAGATCTCTCAATAGTCAATATATAGCGGTTGCATATGCGTAGCATTTTTCATTATTTTTTACTTATTATCGTAATTATCCATGGAAATTTTCTTGCAGCATATGCAGCTGAAAATAAGGAAATTGAATCCATAACCGTGCTCACCGATCCGCGTCTTGCAGCCCCCTTATCTGAGCTCGCATCTCTCTTTGCGCGCGGCAGCGGCATCAGCGTTGCCAATGTATTTGGCGTATCGGCTGATCAGGAAAAGAAAATCGAAGATGGTGATTCGGGGGATGTGTTTATCACTTCAAATCCTGATTTAGTGCAGCAGTTGAAAATGAAGGGACTGGTGGATGTATATTCCATCGGGCCGTTGGCAACCTTAAGCGGCATGCATTTTATTGCCGCAGTGGTTGCAAGTGAAAATATGACCGCAGCGCGCAGCTTTCTTGATTTTATAAAATCACCGGAAGGAAGGTTGATTTTTAAGAAAAACGGAGTTGCTACACCGTAGCTAATTTCAGTGCTGCGCTGACCGCATCCAGCCGTATTTGCGCGCGCGTTCCCTTAAACCGGTGTTCTTCAACAATAGTTTTATTTTTAGCAATCGCCACCGCGATATATACCAATCCAACCGGTTTAGTGTATGTGCCTCCGCCCGGTCCGGCAATACCGGTAACGGCGATGCTCATATGCGCACCGCTTTTTTTAAGCGCACCTTCCGCCATCGTTTTGGCCACCTGCTCGCTTACGGCGCCATACTGTTTAAGCGTGTGTGTGGAAACACCGAGCAACGATTGCTTTGCCTCATTGGAATAGGTTACAAAACCTCGCTCAAACACAGCGGATGATCCTGGGATTTCCGTAAGTAGCGCCGCAATCAAACCGCCTGTGCAGGATTCTGCAGTGGCAACGCGGACATTTTGCTTTTCACATGCTTTAATAAAATCTTTTGCCTGCTTGATGTGTGATTTAGTAAACATGACTCTCTGCCAGAAATTGCCACATGGGTACTAAATTCAACGGATGCCCTGCAGCATCGCCTATAGTCATCGCTATCAGTAAAAGCATTACTGGATAAACCGCTGCCAGAATATCGTCAAACATAACGCCGAATCCATTAGTAATTTTCCGGTCCGCCACCGAAATAGGCCAGGGCTTGAGAATGTCAAACAGGCGAAATAACGCCAATCCGACAATATAGGAATGAAGTGTTGGAAACATAAATGATAACAGCAGCCACTGTCCCGCCACTTCATCAATTACGATTTCCTTGGGGTCTTTGGCATCCGTGTAATGAAGATATGTATTGGATGCAAGCCAGCCCACCACAAAGGCAATCAGGCTTGCGATCAATAAAGCCCGGTTACCTCCATATATCTGAATAACATAGGCAAAAGGCAATGCAGCAATGGACCCCATTGTCCCGCTTGCTTTGGGGGAAAGCCCGGTGCCGAACCAGGTGCCCAGCAGCTTGGCAGGATGCCAGAATGATATTGCAGGATAATTATTTGCCATCGTTAAGCAGCTTAACAGTAACCACCGCTTGCGCAACAATGCCTTCGCCGCGTCCGGTGAATCCCATTTTTTCTGTAGTTGTGCCTTTAATGCTGATGCGCGACGTATCGACATCAAGCAGTTTGGCGATATTTTCAATCATCTGCTGACGATAAGGCGCAACCTTAGGCCGTTCACAGATGATGGTGAGATCGACATGCGCCAGCTTGCCTTTTTTCTGGGTCAGTAATTGATAAGCATGGAGCACAAAACGTGATGAATTCACTCCCCTCCAGCGCGGATCAGTAGGAGGAAAATGCGTGCCGATATCCCCTTCTCCCATGGCGCCAAGCATGGCGTCCACAATCGCATGCAGCCCAACATCGGCGTCGGAATGCCCTTCCAGCTCAAATTCAAAGGGTACAGAAACACCGCATAACATCACCACGCGCTTGGCAGGAGGCGTTGCTGTATCATGAGGAATAAGCTTATGCGCATCAATGCCAAACCCTACACGTGTCTCATATTGATATTCCAGAAGCAGCTGCGCATCACGCATATCTTCCGCTGTGGTAATTTTGTAATTATGTTCCGAACCCGTCACAATACCAACCTCCAATCCTGCATTTTCCGCCACCGCCGCATCGTCTGTGTAATCGTAATCGTTGCATTGCTGATGCGCATCCAAAATAGCCTTGAAGTGAAATCCTTGCGGCGTTTGCGCACGAAAAAGCTTTTTGCGCTCGATGGTGCCTACAACATGATCACCTTCCACATGCTTCAGTGTATCAATGACAGGCAGCGCAGGAATGACGGCGGGCAGCGTCTCCAAAGTGGCAATCACCTGCGATATGGTTTCCTGGGCGATATTCGGCCGCGCAGCGTCATGAATGAGAATATATTCCGGCGGATTATTCTCAGACAGGCTTTGCAGGCCCTGCTTTACAGATTCCTGCCTGGTAGTGCCGCCATGGACAAAAGGC
>JABDAT010000043.1 GCA_013288985.1 Alphaproteobacteria bacterium | reverse complement strand
TTGTTGGATAAGCAAGTATCGTCTGCAAAAATATAATGTGTTATAATAATGCAAACCAAATGAACTTTTTATATACTTAGCGTTAAAGTAGTATTGATAAAAATAGCGGCAGCTAGACCCAGCTAGACCAGCGAACAGACTGCCGCAGTATTGTTGGGTAATATATTACCCGTTGCAGACCGCCCATTCCACGCCAAAAGAGAAAAGCAATGCAAACAACTTCGCGGGCAACACAAACTTCTCACCCCTCTTCTTCTGAATGGGAAGCACATACTTCTTTGGCGGCTGAGCTGGAACGGGCAAAAGAAGAGCTGGAAATTATAAGTTATGTGGCATCGCATGATTTGCAGGCGCCGCTACGCAATATTATTTTTGCCTGTGAAGAGTTGAATACGAAACAATCGCTCTCATTGGATAAGCCAGGGCAAGAAGCACTGCAAAGAATTACAAACGAAGCGGCGCGCATGAAAACGCTCATGCAGGGAATGCTCGATTATCTGAGACTGGAAACATTTGGCCCGGCGCATTCACTGCTCGACAGCAATGAAATCTTGGGCGTAGCGCACACTATTCTTGAAGAAAAAATACAAAATACCGGCGCACAGATACAGTCTGATGCTTTACCTCCTATCTATGGTCATCGCGGCCGGTTGACTCGCCTTTTTGTCAATTTAATAGACAATGCACTTAAATTTCATAGCCAAGAACAGCCTGTCATACATATTTCCGCGCGCGGCACAGATGAAGGCTGGGAGTTCTGCGTTGAGGATAATGGTATTGGTATTGATGAAGAATATAATGACATCATTTTTGGGCTGTTCCAACGCCTTCATACAGCGGATGCCTATCCTGGAGACGGAATAGGGCTGGCACTAAGCCGCAAAATCGTTGAGTCCCACGGGGGGAAATTATGGGTTGAGGCTACTCCTGGAGTAGGCAGCCGTTTTAAATTTACCCTCCCCATTTCAAAAAACACCTGACGCAAGGAGATAGTATGCTGGCGAATAAAAAATCAATCGAATCCGTGGATGCCATCGATATTACGGTATTACTTATTGAAGATTCACTGGAAGACGGAGTGGCAATCACCAAAGCATTTATAGAGGGTGAAACATTCTATGATTTCAAGCTTATCCGTAAATATACCCTCGAAGGCGGACTTGCTTTTCTCAAGAGCGCACATGTAGATATTGTGTTGCTTGATTTGGGCCTGCCTGATGCCAGGGAGCTTAAGGCAGTGCACGAAATACATACACTCTATCCCGATCTGCCCATTGTGGTTATCAGCGGCTATTCCAATGCCGACATTATTCATAACGCTCTTAGGAGCGGCGCCCAGGAGTTTCTGATCAAGGGAGAATCCAGCGGCCCCGTTATCAGGCAGAGCATGTATCAGGCAATAGCACGCAAAAGAATTGAGATGGCTTATAAACGTGGAGATAAATTATGAACACTTCCAATGATAGCATTCGCATGGCATATCATCCCCAATTGGTTATTTTGATTGTGGAAGACCACCTGGTTTTTACGAAGGATGTCAAACACGCGCTGCCGGAACATTCCGTAGTATTTGCGCGCTCTGTGGAAGACGCAAAGCAGCGTTATGAGGAATGTCTTCCTAACATTACCTTTCTGGATATTGATCTGCCCGACGGCAACGGCTTTGAAATGCTGGATTATATCCGCAATGAAGAACCCGATGCTTATACTGTGATGCTGACTGGCAGTAAAATTGAAGCGGACGTGATCACATCACGGCAGAAAGGCGCGCGTGGATATATCATTAAGCCGTTCACGAAATCCAAAATCATTAAACACATCAATGAATATCTCGAACTACGCGAGAAACAGATTCAGTCGTTGCTGCAGCAAACTGAGAAACGCCGCCGTGAGGAATTATTATTATCCTCTGATTTAGCGATTGCTTCAGATCCGATTAATATGCCGGGCCATCACTAGTCTGATGAACAGGTAATTCCGCAACCTCAAGTGTGGGCTGCTGCGCCATGCGCCGCGTCGAATCCATAAGCGATTGCTCATTAGCCCAATGGGTTACATCCAGAATAGGTGGCGATGCCGGCGATTGCGCGACATGCTGCAGCATGGGCTGTTGAACAGGAGATGGTATTTGTGCCGCGGCCTGAACAGTGACGGGTTGGGCAAGCGGCAAAGCAGCCTGAGGAGGCAGCGGCGCTGCGGATGCAATCGTGGAATGCGCGTCTTTATCAACATCAAGCGCAATGAGCATATGCGCATCATATTTATTGCTTGCGCCGGTTGCGGAATCCACCATGCTTCCTACAAAGCCCCATTGGCCGAACACCATATTGCCAAGACTGGTTATGGCAAAATCCGAATGGTTTTTGATTTTACTTTTAATATAACCTTCTTTGCTGCACTCAATGACAATATCATATTTGCTTTTATCCACCCTGATGCGTCCGGGAGTGGACGGTATGATGCCAATGACATTATCATTGCTTCTTAATACGCAGTTAGCACCTTCTGGCGTGGTATCGATCGCAACTTCCTGGCTTCTTCCCTCTGTAATCGTTGAACAGGCAGAGGTAAGCATGAGTATAATAAGAGTGAAATGGCGAATTTCATTTAAACGGTACATGGCTTTATCTGGGATAAGAAATTTATCTTATCGTTAAATTATACCCATGCAGTCTTAAACAATGGTTAAGTTATGAAGCAATTTTATTAATATTAATAACTTGTATCTTCTAAGTGATTTAAGACAAAACATATGATATAGTTCAATACACTGTGATTTTATATCGGAAAGCGGTTCTGTGGTTATGATCAAACGACGCTTGGCAACTATTTTACATCGTACAGAAGGCAGTCTTGCCATCGAATATGCTATTGTCCTGCCTTTGCTGTTATGGTTCATAGCGTTCATTCTTGAATACTCTATCGTAATGTACACCACCGCTATGATGGAAAATGCCACCAATGAAGCCGTGGCAAAGGGAGCTGGGTTTCAAGGCTCAGGCCAGTCTCAGGCAACATACATAGATAGCCTTATCAAAGGCCAGTTAAATGCTTCAGGAACGTTCAATACTACGGACTCAAGCATTTATTTACTTGAAACACCGATGGCAATCGACGGAAGCGGCAATTTGAGCACGGCTTTATTCCAACAAACGGGAAGCAATATTACCTATCAACCTGTTATATATACCGCCACGTATAAATGGAAGATTGTGACTCCTTTCCTTAAATATATTCTGAGTTCGCCCAGCGGCGTCTACACGATTGCCACAAGCGCAACCATTATGAACCTCACCTCATGGACACCTTAAAATATATGTCTATTTCCTACACTATACGCCAGAAAATAAAGGAATTTGCGGCATGTGACAGCGGGCTCGTCTTCGTTGAGTTTGCCATGTCGTTTTTTGTTCTTCTTATACTGTTTGCCGCCTCGCTCGAGCTTACGCGCTATGTGCTTATAGTTCAGAATATGGAGAAGACAGCCAGCACCATTGTAACCTCGGTATCACAGATTGATCCCACCAAGATAACCACCGGCGCAAGCGTGACGAGCATCATTGATGCGACACTGGCCGCAGTGCCTTCCATGATGAGCCCTTATGGGACGAAACCAACCGAAACCATTATGATCTCTGATGTTTTTTATAATGCCACCCCACCTGTTTCTACAACGGTGCGCTGGCAGTATTGCGGCGGGGGCACACTCTCAGGTGTATCCAGTAAAATTGGCAAAGCAGGGGGCAGCGCCGATTTAAGCCAGTTTTCCGGCTTTAGCATTATTAATCCCACGGACCCTACATCCAATCAGGAAATCCTGGTTACCGAAATATATTATAAATACAACCCTATTCTTGCGAATCTGGGGTTCATTGGTATTTCCGTCCCTCTTTATAGAAGTTCGCTATTTTCTTTGAACCCTGCATTAGGCTCGACTACTCCCGCGGGTTCTCCCTGCCCGTAAACGAGGCCAGCAGCACACTCTATTTCATGTAACTCTGATCGAAAATTCCGCCGTCAGCGAAATGTTTTTCCTGCACTGCTTTCCAGCCGCCGAAATCATTGATGGTTTGCAATGAAAGTGCAGGGAATACGGCAGCATATTTGGCGGCAATATCCGGATCGCTGGGGCGATAATAGTTTTGCGCTATAAGATCCTGGGCTTCTTTGGAATACAAATATTCCAGATAGGCAGTTGCCACTTTAAGCGTTCCTTTTTTCTCTGCATTTTTTTCCACAACGGCAACAGGCGGCTCCGCCAGAATGCTCAGAGAAGGCGTTACGATCTCAAATTCGTTCTTGCCCATTTCATGAATAGCCAGGAATGCTTCATTCTCCCAGGTAATCAATACGTCGCCAAGCCCGCGCTCGACAAACGTGGTGGTAGCACCGCGCGCGCCGGTATCAAGCACCGGCACATGTTTGAATAACTGAGCAATATAGGTTTTAGCCGCGTCTTCATTGCCATTATTCTTTTTCAGCGCATAGCCCCAGGCAGCCATATAATTCCAGCGCGCGCCGCCAGACGTTTTGGGATTAGGCGTTACAACTTCAATACCATCACGCACCAGATCATCCCAGTCGCGGATATGTTTAGGGTTGTCCTTGCGCACTAAAAAGACAATGGTCGAGCTGTACGGCGCGCTGTTGTGCGGCAACAATGTCTGCCAGTTAAGAGGTATGAGCTTGGAACGCTCCGCTATCACATCAATATCATACGCCAGCGCCAAGGTCACAACATCGGCGCGCAATCCGTCCATCACCGCGCGCGCCTGTTTGCCGGAACCGCCATGCGACTGGGTGACTTTCACTTCTTCACCGGTTTTGTCTTTCCAGTATTTTATGAAGAGCTGATTGTAGGCTTCATATAATTCCCGTGTGGGATCGTAAGATACATTGAGCAAAACGATCGGTTCCGCTGCCGCCGCACAGGCAGCAAACCCCAGGAAAATAGCGATGATAGGCGCAAAACGCTGAGACATTGTCATATCCTTATTGTTCTGTATTAAAATTTCACCTGCGCACGCGTCAGCACGGCTTTTTCCGTCGGGCGATCACCGTTATTTAACGCACCGCCGTCAAACTGCGTCAATGCAAAATCAAGATTCAATTTAATATTAGGATTCATATACCATGTTCCGCCCAGCGTGGTTTCCTGTGCAGCTTTGGCGGAAGCGGCAAGACTTGCAAATACAGGGAATGCTGAATCATCGATATGCAGCGCGCTGAAACGCCCCGCCAATTCAAATGCGCCCCATGCGTCATGTTTGGGATCGAAATTATTGCGCGGGATGACGCCGTCAAACCGTGCGTCTTCTCCGGTCAGGACATAGGTCATGATGGCTTCCCAGGCATTATTTTCGAGACCCTTTTTGGTATTGCCCAAGCGGACGTCCTGCTCCTCAAGCACATATTCACTGATCATGCTGAAGGGGCCATTATAATAGGTGGCTTGCGGATCCAAACGCCATTGCTGACCGCTTGCATAAGCCGTTGTCGCCGCCGTGCCGCCTGCCAGGTAGGTAAAGAATTTCGATTGCGCCGGTGTGACATAGCCGCTGGTAAGTTCAGGATTGCTCACTGAACCATTATGGTTGCCGTAAGAACCTGCAATACCGATGCCGACACCCTGAATAACTTTCATATCTGCATCATGAAAGGGGTGGGCAAAAATCCGCGCCGTCACATTCTGATCGTCATCAGTGCTGTTGGTTGAGTTTACCTGATCGGGGGCGCCGTTAGTAAGCGCCAACTGATATTCAAGCACATGCGGAATGATATTGCCGTATAACTGCACCCCATTATCGCGGTAAGGCACCAGGTTGGTAGTCATGCCGCGTTCGACAAAGAGGATATTCTGCTCCGACTGCCAGCGCTCAATGCCAATAGGATCTTTGAATTTACCAACACGCAGATTGAACGCATCGTCGGCATTATAATCGCCGTAAGCATCGAGCAATGTCGTCTGGCCGTTGCCAAAATCGAGCATCAGGCGGGCGCTGAACTGATCATAAAGTTTGGCTTCAAAAATAGGCCGCGCCGAGCGGATAAAAAATTGATCGGTATTGCTGCTAGGATTGCTGTCCGACAAAAATGTATGATCGTCGGCCTGGAAATAGGCGCTCATGCGCAGCTGAAAATCTTTGTTGGGTGAAGTGATCGTAAGCCCCTGGCCGTTGCCATAGCTGACAGTGGGCTCGCTTGCATCCTTCTGTTCAAGTGCATCAACACGCGCTGCAAGTGCAGGCGTTGCAGGAGATGCAGAAATTACAGGCGCCGGCGAAGTGGCGACTATTTGCGCTGGTTGCGGTTTCTGCGCCGCCTGCCTGCTTTCAATAGCATCGAGTTTGGCTTCCAACGCCTTTATTTGCTGGCGCAACGCATCGGTTTCCGCGTCTGCCCAGCTATTTTGAGAAAGCACGCCCAAGGTAATCGCCGAAGCTATTGCTATTCGAAAAAACAT
>JABDAT010000042.1 GCA_013288985.1 Alphaproteobacteria bacterium | reverse complement strand
GCGCGATCTGGCGGGCGACGGTGACCATTACGAACTCACGGTGATATCGGAACTGTTCCAGGGAAAATCACGCGTGGCGCAACACCAGATGGTCTATAGCGCGCTTAAAGGGAATATGGGAGGCGCGCTGCATGCGCTGGCGCTAAAAACTGCAACGCCTGCGTGACAAACGCAGGATTTCTGCTATAATCTGCGGCGTATAATAAATACGGAAAAAGGAAGCATATGAGCGATACTCCAGCCATCACGCAAATTGAAGAGACCATCAAAAACAATGATGTCGTGCTTTTCATGAAGGGTAGCAAAAAAATACCGCAATGTGGGTTCTCCGCCACCGTAGTGCAGATAATGGAGCGCTGCGGCATTGATTTTAAAGATGTGAATGTGCTGGCCGATCCGGCCTTGCGTGACGGCATCAAGCAATTCAGCAACTGGCCCACTATCCCGCAGCTTTATATCAAAGGCGAATTTATCGGCGGTTGCGACATTACCCGCGAGATGTATGAATCCGGTGAATTGCAGGCGCTTCTCAAAGATAAGGGCGTAAGCTCGAAGGCCGCTTAAGTAAGAATATAAGAGTACAGAGTTCGGAATCTATTTTCTGAATTCTTATACTCTTAAACTCTTATCCCCCCATGCGGGTGCGATCCTGCTGAGCGCTCGGTCCGCCCAGCATGGGAGCCATTGCACCCAGATCGGCTTCTGTCACCTCGACCCTGTCAAGAATCACGCCGTTACGCAGCAATATTCTGCCGGCCTGTTTAATGGTTGCATCAACGTCGGGGCGGGCGCGCACAAGCGCCAGGACGCGGTCAAATGCCTGCCTGGCGGTAAGGGCGAATATATTGCGGATGCGCGCCAGCGCTCCTTGCGAAGAAATATCGGGTTCTTTGGAAGGCGGTTTGAGTTTGCGTTTGGCTAATGCTGCCGTAAATTTCTTAAGCAGTTTTTCTTTGGCCTGCATGGAGATGGACGCCGCCATTACTTCCATTAACTGATCCACGCTCTCGCCTTTGGCTGCAGCCTCCACGGCGCGCGCCACCATAGAGTCAATCAGCTGGTCTTCCTGCGCAGTGCTCATTTTACTGTCTGCCATACCTGCCCTCATTCATCATGTAAACCTATTGTGCCTGAGCGCGTACATTTTTTCCAGCAGGAAGATTATTACGAGTATTTTTTATCTTTAACGATATCAAAATAGGTTTTACAGTTCATTAAAGAATACCATTCTCAGGATAGCAGGATTGTCTATTGCCTATCACGCAAGATGGTGGAAGAAACAGCAAAGTGGTTATGCAAGCAAGCAGCGTAAATCAAGCACATAGGAATGAGGCTACATGAATATCTTCAAAACTTTTTCATTGAAATGGTGGCAAGCTGGCCTCTTTAAAGCTGGATTGCTTGCTCTTGGTCTTGCAGTAGGCGCCCATTGGTATGATTTCTTTGGCAATTATCTGCCAATTCTAATTTCTGTAGCAGTCATTTGTTTAGCTTACATCACGTATGTATGGTGGAAGCAATAGTTCAAAACGGCAAAAGCGTTGCGCGGCATTCTGCTTTAGTGCTGCCGTAATTTGACCCGCTGCATGAGCTGCATCCGGTTAGGGTTAGTGACACAAACATAAAAATTAAGACAAAGCGACTGTACATTTTATTGGCCTTTAAGATAAGATATTTCTAGCACTCCTCACCATCCGTTATCTATGTAAAAGCAATCCATCTTGACAACCTATATTGAGTAGCCTGAAGTATGCTTTCATACAAAGGAGGTTTTTATGAATAATAATACGACCAATACTTATCTCGCTATTTTCCTCGGCAGCAAGACCAACCCTAGAATGGTGGCATGGCAGGCACTGCCCGAAAAAGAACAACAAGCAAAAATGCAGCAGGGAATCGCTGCCTGGAAAGCCTGGGTTGAAAAGCACCAGTCCGCTATTGTTGGCATGGGTGGACCACTGGGTAAAACCAAGAAAGTAACTCCAGACGGAATCAAGGATGTCAGCAACGAAATGAGCGGTTATACGGTTGTACGCGCAGATTCACACGAAGCGGCTGCCAAAATGTTTGAAAACCATCCGCATTTTAGTATGTTTCCGGGTGAATCCGTTGAAATTATGCCGGTGCTGCCGATACCTGCTTAAATAGGAGTAATCATCATGCCTCATACCGTTCGCCTGCACCGCGTGCTGACTGCCAAGCCGGAGAAAGTGTATCGCGCTTTTCTTGAGGCCGATGCGCTCGCCAAGTGGATGCCTCCTAATGGGTTTGCCTGCACGGTTCATCATCTTGAACCGAAAGTTGGTGGTACGTTCAAAATGTCCTTCCGTAATTTCACCACAGGCCAAAGCCATGCCTTCGGCGGTGAATATCGTGAACTCATACCCGGCGAGCGCCTGCGCTACACCGATAAGTTTGAGGATCCGAACATGCCGGGCGAGATACAGGTAACGGTGACGCTCAAGAAAGTTTCGGTGGGTACAGAGCTGAACGTTGTGCAGGAAAATCTACCAGACATCATTCCGGGGGAAGCATGCTATCTTGGTTGGCAGGACTCGCTGCGCAATCTTGCAAAGCTGGTTGAGCCGGAGATTAATCAGTAACTACTCCAAAAACTCTTCCACATCCGGTATTCGCGTAAAGGCAATCTTGGTTCCGGAAAAGCTCTTCCCCTGCGAAGGTAACATACCCACCAGAACAGAGTCGCGTCCAAAATGGGGATTGATTTTGTCGAGTGCTGCGGGCACTTAATTCGGTTAACTGAATTCACAATAACTTGTAATATATAAGTAATTAGAAGTGCACCACAGCAAATGGTGCAGTTGCATCCAGAAATGACCAATGGAAGCTGGTTTTATAGACTCTCATTTCTGATTGATTGTCGCTTACTGCACCACCAGTGCACCATTTTCATTTTCTGAGGTCATTTTCTGGATTTAGTAAAATCTCTGAAACTGGCTGTGAGGCTGGTGCCTTTTTATAACTGAAACTGACGTATTAGCATCTTCCTCCGCTGCGATCCTTGCTGGCCTGTTTGCGAAGCTCAAATATTCTGTTTGCTTCTGCAATTCCAGGAGAAAGGATGGGAGCATTAGCCAACGCATTTTCCACTTTTGCACCTATTCCCGCCACAAGATGCTGCCATTTAGTATGGGCAGCAGCAGATGACGGTTCGTCTGCAGCAGGTTGTGCAGCTTCTGGTATGGAGGTGGCAGCAGAGGCGCCAGCGACCTCCTCTGCTTTACGAGCTTCAAGCAATTTGTCGATTGCTGGCTGAAACGTAACCGCCATGGCTTTTTCTTTCAGGCCGCTGGCTTCAAACCACTGTTCCGCTTTTGCATCCCTGTAAGCAACGCTGATATTTCTTTGTCTGCCATCTCTGGTCAATAGGGGCTCGTTGGTAACAGTATCCCTTTCCACTGTTTGGAATTGGCCTTGTATCAGGTATGTGCTCTTCGATATGATGTCGAATGTATCTGTCTCGGGATTATATTCGCGTCCACGGCGTTTATTATTATGGCAAAATTCATGATAGGACGCGTTAATGTTTTCCGTTGTGATTTCATTGCCGATTATCCGCAATAGGGGAGGACGGGAATGTTGCTTCCCGCTTTCATCCGTTTCTCCCAGTTCATTGAGCGGACGCGTGGCAATGGCGCCGGACTCAATCTGTTCTTTAAGCCATGCTGCGGCTGTCCTTGCATCTTCGGGAACAAAGGTATTATTATACCCGTCATTGGTAACGCGCAGTGTTTTTCCGTCCCAGGCGGCATCGATGGTGGAAAGCGGTATTTCCTGACCCTGCTTGCGGATAGAGAAAATATGCAATTCCCCTGCAAGGCAGCGTGGCGTATATCCGCCGTGGCCCACGCAGTGTTTCATCAGCCCGCTTTCCTCTATTAATTCTTTATCATCATTGAGCACATGGATGCTGATGCCCGGCAATCCCTGCACGGGAATCTCTTTCTTTTCGGTAAGGCCGAACCATTTTCCGGTTGATTTGATGGGTTTTAAGGGATCGGGAAATATCACACGCGGATCGTGCCATGCTTCATTTAAGCCGATAATTTTGTCGATGCTGCGGCTTTTTAACAATTGTGCTTTTACGACCGAGATAAGATTGGCAACCAGTTCGTTTTCTTTTCCGTCGAACTGGCGCAGGAAATCATCGGTGATGGTATTGCCGGTTTGTTGTGCGTATTCCGCTATGCATAGCGGCAGCACGACATGGGACGTAAATTCGCGTACCATATCGTTTACGCCACGCAGTTTATGCATGTCATAGTGGCTAAGCACCTCCATCAATTTAGGCGCCGCCACGGGATTGGCAAGAGGATCAAGAAACAGGCATGCCTGCTGCGTTGCCGTTAATGATGTTATTTCTGAAAATTCATGCGCCTGGCCCCATGCGCTTTCTAAGTTCTTCATCACCTGACTTGCATTTGTGACTAGTGGCAGGTTATCTTTTACAGCAAGCCATGGGGGGCTAATCTCATTGCGCCTTTGCCAGCCTTCTAGTTCTGCATTGCCGGCAAGTTGTACTATCTGGCTCAACACCTCTTTTATCGGAGCGCTGGCTGGAGTATCAGGTAACACCGTGGCGATATGCTGGCAATATTTTTCGATAGTCTGCCTGTCTTCCTCGCTTATATGCTTTTTGAATATTTTTTCTGAAATAAATTCAAATTCTTTTTTAGCTTCTTTTTCTTCTCTATCCTGAACAATGGCTGCATCAATCATCTGGCATTGTATCTGGAGGAGCCGCTTTTCCGGATCGGTTAATCCCTTATCCTTCTGTATAACGTCAGAGATAAGCTGAAGCTCTTCCCTGGCTGATTCTTTGTAATGGCTTAGTGATAAAAAGGCGGGTTTGCCCTGTGCATTTCTGGCAAGCGGATCGAATCCTTCCTGCAGTAAAAAGGGAATGATGGATGGTTTATGCCCATTCGATAAAGCATCATGCAGTAATGTATCGCCATTATTCATCACAAGCGGGCTTTCAGGAAGCATCCGTTTGATCATGGTGCAGCTGGTGGCCAGCACATCATCTCTATTATGGAGAACGGGGATGGCAGCAAATATAATGGGTTCCCCTTGGATAGTTTTTGTCTGGCTTATGCTCGCACCCTGTGCAAGCGCCAATTCAAACTGAACTAAATCTTTGCTCTCGACTGCCCATCGCAGCTGTTCATTTGCATCGCGGGGGGTATGCTTCAGCGCTTCAAAAGCTGTCTTTAATTCTCCCTGAGGATATACGCTGACAAAATGCGCTCCATGCTGCCCCTTGCTAAATCCGGCAGCTTCCAATGCCTCTACGTTGGCGGGAACGTCGCGCGCGAGGTAATATCCGCCGTCGGCATCAATAAATTCAATATTACCAAACTCTCTGACCATCGTGCCCATGCGTTGCAGGCGTATTTCGGGTTCTTCTAACGCAGTGGGAAAAGGTTCAGGCGGTTGGTAGGGGGTGCCGCAGGGTTCGCCGTCCACACAAATGGAGGCAAAGGGGAGCTTAACGGGTTTCAGGCCTAAGGCTTCTGCCTTTTCGGCAAATGCGGTTTGCCAGTGGGCGGCATTCTCTGGAGATTCTAAAATTATGCTTCCCGGCATAGATATATCACTGTGATTGAAACCGTGATTATATATTAATACCACTTAATTTTTTATGAAGATTGTGTGAATTTAAAAGGATAAGCGGTCGCCGCAAGAATATGCCGCGCCGGGGCACATCATTGTTGTAGCTCAGTAATTTTATCGAAGTACGGCTCTGGCAAGTGTGCGGTCGGACTTGAACCGACAAGACCTGTTACGGTCAACGGATGTCAAATCAGTTGTGTAGATCTTAATAATACAATTAAAACAATATATTGATTTATGTATTATACTGTGTGGGGCAGCAGAGGGGCATTTTCTGTCAAAAAGCCCCGCATTATATAACATCGTTTTTTCCCGCCAAGGTTTGTTGCGCTTAATGGTGCCCCAGAAATGTCCTTGGTTTCGCCAAATACCTCCAAACTCAAATGGTTGCTGTGAAGTACGTGCAACTAACAATTATGATGGCAATCTCATTAATGCACTGTAATACATTGATAATATTATTCTAGATGTTCATAAATCATTAACATTATATTTATATAATGATGCCATGGTTGAAGAAAATGGCATAAAGAAAGCTTTAGAAAAAGGTGAAATTCCCATCATGGTTCGGGAAGGGCTTCGTCTTATCACGGACGATACCTCAGAAACCCAATCTTTCCAAGAATTGATGACTTCAATGACCGAAGAGATATTGGGAAAGGAGATTACCCAAAATCTTGGTATACGCTTTTATCTTTCTGATAAACCGCAAGAGAATGCGAGCAAAGTAAGGTATGCTCAGCCACCTATTATCCTTTTTACCCGTTCCTTATTGGAATCATTACAAGCTGAAGCGCTAGAAAAAAGGGCGGCAGGACTTCGCCAAAGCGGTCAAGATGTGCCAGCAGACTTTGTCCAAAACGGCAAGGGTATTTTGCTTGGCGTATTAGCCCATGAGCTCAAGCATATTGATGTGGGTGACAATAATACCAAAGGCATTGAAACGCTGTGCGACAATTTTGCGGTGGATACACTCATCAGGCTTGGATACCGCAAAGAATCTTTAGTAGAAGCGCTTAAATATATTTTTTCTTCTCAGGATCAGGAGCTCGAATATAGATATGGATATATTGAAGAATATTTAGACGTACATCCCCGTACTGATAATCGCATCCGTTTGATGGAAAATAAGTTCTTCTCTGACATAGAAACGCAGGCCAAAGTTAGGCTGGATGCTAATAG
>JABDAT010000041.1 GCA_013288985.1 Alphaproteobacteria bacterium | reverse complement strand
AATTCGGATCGTTCTTCAGCTCTGTCTGTAATGCGGTGATATTCTGTGAAGCCTTTGAAAGGGAAATGGCCTGCTGTTTTATCTGATAGGCTTCCACCGATTTAATAATCAGTTCAGGATTGTCCTGGATGACTTTTTTGACCAGCGCCTCGACTTCCGCGTTTGTGAGCGGTTTTTCGTCCGCATAGGCGGCATCATGACCCGCTATGAGGCATAACATTGCGGTGGATACGAGTAACGAACTCAAAAAAGATCGCATGGAGGGCTCCCTTGGAATGAAATATATGAATGGCTCTGGTCTTTGATTAGACCATAATTGCAAGTCGACATCAATGGCTATCTTTGCCGTTTTCCTTAGCGTCTTTCTTTTCTTTTTCCGCAATCATTTTCAGATCGTTGGCGCGCAGCCTTGCGGCGTTATCATGCCCCAGATTCTTAAGCGCCAGGTCTGCGTTCCTTAGCACTTCCTTGGGGTTGTCTTCGAGCGAATATTCTTCGGCGGACGCCAGATAAAACATGCCGAGATTTCCCGCTTTGCCATAGCCGATTGCCAGATCATGCCAGGTGTCGACATTGCTGTTATCAAGAATGCTTGCATGCTCCAACACCTGGATGGCCTTGGCAAGGTTGGCTTTATTATCGGTTGCCATCAGTACCTTGCCGTAATCGGTAAGGATGAGCGGCGAGTTGGGCAACAGCGCAACGGCCTTGCCGTAAGACTGCGCGGCCTCAGGGATATGGCCGTTTTCAAACAAAATCTGGCCGCGCAGCTCATGGAAAAAAGGATCATTGGGCTTCTGTTTGATGAGGCCGTCGATTTCTGCCAGGGCCTTAGGCAGATCAGGGATGCGGTAATAGGCAATGGCGCGGGCATAATGGGCAGGAATAGAGTTATCGCTCAACGGATAGTCGATTAATGTCTGTTCGGGGGATTTCATGAAGCCGGTAAGCTTTGCGATCATGCGCGCATGACGCTCGTTAAACCCTGCCGGCACTACGTCTTCTTTTAAAGGAGATTGCATCACGTGGTTGCGGATATGGGTAATGCGGTCAATGCTTAAAGGATGCGTGCGCGTATAGGGATCGGGATTGCTGAAGCTGCGGTTTTCGTCCTGCCGGAGAATTTCCAGCATGCGCAGCATGCCCGATGCGCTGATGCCAAGCTGGTCGAGATAATCAAGCCCCGCCTGATCAGCGGCGCTCTCATTGGCGCGGCTGAAATGGAGATAATTACGCAGCGCCACGTCCTGGCCTGCCGTCATCACCGCCATGCCCGCACCACCACCGCCGCCTGCGAGCACCGCAACGCCCAGCAGGGCGGAAAGCACGGTGCCCAGTTCGGCGTCTTTAAGTTTTTCCGTGCCCTGGGCAAGATGGCCACCCGCCATATGGCCGGTTTCATGGGCCATGACGCCTATGAGCATGGAAGGGCGGTCGGTTTTGATGATGAGGCCGGTATGGATGAACATGTTTGCGCCGCCTGCGACATAGGCATTGATGGTCGGATCATCAACGATAAAGATATGGATTGCATCGGGATTTAGGCCGGCAGCTTCAAAAATGGGGTTGCCGTAAGCGCGCAGCGTGTCTTCGATTTCTGCGTCGCGAATGAGCGAAACCGCTTCCGCCATAGGCGGCAGCAGCGCAAGCAATACGCATAAAAGAATGGAAATTATTTTGTGCCAAGCGCGCATATCTGCTATTTCGCATGACTCCTGGTAAGAGATCAAGAGTCTTTATGTCATCCAAGCGCGGGGCGGTGGCCCCTTTTTTAATCATGGAAGCGCTCAGCGAAGCCAATCGTTTTGCGCAGCAGTCGGATAAGCGCGTGCTGCATATGTCGCTAGGCCAACCTGGCAGCTCTGCGCCTAAACATGTTTTAGATGTTGTGACAGACCGGTTGCAGACTGCGCCGCTTGGTTACACCGAGGCCGGTGGAATGCTGGCGCTGCGTCAGCGTGTTGCGCAACATTACCGTGATGAATACGGCATTGATGTACCGTATGAGCGTATTTTTATTACGATTGGGTCATCTGCGGCTTTTTTAATGTCGCTGCTGTGTGCGTTTGATAAAGAGGATGAGATTGCTATCGCGCTGCCATGCTATCCTGCCTATCCCAATATCATGCAGTCGGTGAATATCACGCCGGTATTTTTGCGCGGGAGCCCGGAACATAAATTTCAGCCCACCGTTGCTGCTCTTGAAGCCTTGCCGCATACGCCTAAGGGGCTGATTGTCGCGAGTCCTTCTAATCCTGCCGGCACGATTATGGATGACGGGGAACTCAAAGTGCTCGCTCAATATTGCGACGCGAAGCATATACGCATTATTGCTGACGAAATTTATCACGGCATTACGTATGGCAAGCGCGCCAACACTATTCTTGCCCATACGGATCAGGCGATTGTGGTCAATAGCTTCTCCAAATATTTCCTTCTGCCGGGCTGGCGGATTGGCTGGGCAGTGGTGCCGCCGCAAATGACCCGCGCCTTTACGTCGCTTGCTTCCAGCATGTTCATCTCGCCTTCTGCCGTGGGCCAATATGCGGCGCTTGCAGCCTTTGACTGCAAAGGCGATTTGGATGCGGTGGTTGCAGAGTATGCCGCCAACAGAAAAATAGTGCTGGATGGCTTGACGGCGATGGGAATCACGCGCGTGGCTCCGGTGGAAGGCGCATTTTTTGTCTATGCTAACGTTAGCCACCTAACCGATGATTCAGTCGCATTCTGCCGCAAGATGCTGTATGAAACCGGCGTGGTTACGGTTTCGGGCATGGATTTTGACCGCGAGCAGGGACACCATTATGTGCGCTTTTCCTTCAGCGGTTCTACGACCGATGTTACGGAAGCGATGGAGCGGTTGAAGGGGTGGCTAGCTTAAAGATTGTGTAAGGTTTTTGGGGTCGCATTTACAATAGGAGTTGGCAAAATCATAGTTTCTGATGAAACTATAGATACCTGTGTTTCCATTTGACCATTGGCAAGATTTATTGGACTTAACCCTCTTTCTTTATTTTTATGGGTTATGGTTCCGTCTTCTACCCCTTTTTTAAGGTAAGCCAACCATTGATCGCGTCCTTGCAATTGTTTGATATCTTCAAATACAGGGGGCCATGCCTCCAACCCGCCAGTTACAAGAAACAACTGCACTCCTTCTTGTAAAGCTTGATTTGTATTACTCACTGTAATTGCCATAGCCGTATTAAGCGGAACCGTTTCTTTTGATATCCATTCGTCAGAAGATTTTCCTGAGGGTGTAAAACTATCATTTGGAACTACAAAGACTCTGCCATCAATGGAATCTCCAAAATAATGAGGCTGAGAAGGCGTAACAAGAATAGAAGGATGTACGTCCCCATCGTGCAAAATGGCTCGTGGTCTTTGAGGGTTTCCAGTTTCCTGGAGTGTATACAAGAAAGCACATTGTTTGCTACTTGTAGCAAAAACTAAAGCGCTGTTATCCATATCTTCTGTTCTACTGCGTGCTTCTAGAGCTATCAAATTGGGATTTGAAGTGCCGTGATATAAAATAGGTTTCATATAACTCTTAAGCAGTTAATAACCCATTGTACCATATAGGCATGACAATTTTATGACAAATGGTACCGGCTATTAACCGCTCTGAGACAAAGAATTATAGATAAATGAATCCCTTACGATTCTACAATCCGTCTCCACCAGCCTTTTTTGGGTTTTGAATCCCCTGAAGCTTGTTGTTCAAGCGGCGGAACGAAGGCCGCTTGGGGCGATGGCTGACGCGGGGCTTGTTGGCGTTCGCGCTGTTCAGGTTGATAAGAAACCACTTTGCCTTCGCTGGTCGGCGCAAAAGACATATTGGCATTGGGTTCATTGCTGGCGCCGTTTTCTCCTGAATGAGGACGGCGATCACGCCATTTGCGCGGGCGGCGGTTTCTGCCGCCGCGTTCTCCTGCGTTGCGTTCGCCTCCACTGCGTTCACCATTTTCTGTGCGCGGTTCGCGTGGCTCACGCGGTGGGCGCGGTTCACGCGGTTCGCGTGGTGCGGAAGCGACTGCACCTTCAATGGGATTGCCATTTTCATCCAGTGCGGGTGCCGCATTGGGATTCCTGTCATTGAAATTGCGTCCTCCACGGCGTCCTCTGCCACCACGGCGGCCACGACGCTGCGGGCGATCATCCGCAGAAGCTGTGCCTGCCGCTTCACTGGATACCAGTACTTCCGCGTCTTGCGGGTTGCTGTAATCATCTACAGGAGGCAATTCATCAAATGCTGCCTGATCCAGCGACACCGGTTCCTGGTTATGGGTTATGGGCGGGCTGCTCCGGCGTGTCTGCTGCGCGCCTTTATTTTTCTCAATGCGGAAATTGCCTTGCGGCACGGTTTCATCGGTTAGCACGGCAATGCGGACATCGTATCTCTTTTCCGTCGTTGATAAATCTTCGCGCCGTGCATTGAGCAGATAGAGCGCAACGGAAGGCGTTACGGTGAGTTTTAAATCGCTGTAAATGCCGGTGGCGGCTTCTTTTTCCAGCGCACGGATAATCTGGATGGCAACCGATGCGTCGGAACGAATGGAACCTTTGCCCAGGCAATGCGGGCATGCCATGGTGCTGGCTTCGCTTAAGCTCGGACGCAGGCGCTGGCGTGACATTTCCAGCAGGCCAAACGGGCTGATGCGGCCTAACTGGATTTTGGCGCGGTCGAGTTTCAACGCGTCTTTGAGGGCGCGTTCGACGGCGCGGCGATTGCGCGAATCCATCATGTCGATGAAGTCGATGACGATAAGACCGGCCAAATCGCGCAGGCGCAACTGGCGGGCCACTTCGGCGGCGGCTTCGAGGTTGGTCTTGGTGGCGGTTTCCTCGATATTGCGTTCGCCGGTGGAGCGGCCTGAGTTAACGTCGATGGAAATGAGCGCCTCGGTAGGATCCAGCACGATATAGCCGCCGGAGCGCAGTTTCACGATGGGGTCATACATCGAGTTGAGCTGGTCTTCGATGTTATAGGCATAAAATAACGGGATATTGTCCTGATGGAGTTTTACGCGCGGCCCATGGCTGGGCAGGATAATTTTCAGGAAGTCCTTGGCTTGGTTGAAGCCAGCTTCACCTTCAACGACGATCTCTTCAATATCGGTCGTATAGAGATCGCGGATGGTGCGCTTAATCAGATCACCTTCCTCATAGATGAGGGCAGGGGCAGTGGAGGAAAGTGTCTGCTCGCGGATGGTTTCCCAGAGCTTCACGAGATATTCATAGTCGCGCTTGATTTCGGCGCGGGTGCGGTCGATGCCGGCGGTGCGGATGATGGCGCTCATGCCGCGTGCCGTCTTTAGTTCCGCTGAAATTTCCTTCAGGCGCTTGCGATCTTCGCCGCTGGAAATCTTGCGCGAGATTCCGCCGCCTTTGGGCGAATTGGGCATGAGCACGCAGTAGCGCCCGGCAAGCGACATGAAGGTGGTAAGCGATACGCCCTTGTTGCCGCGCTCTTCTTTAATGACCTGGACAAGCACGATCTGGTTGCGCTTGATGACTTCCTGGATTTTATAGCGGCGGTGGAAGGCAACAGGACGCGCCTGGCGCACGGCTTCTTCGTCGCTCACCAGCGTTTCAATTTCCTGCGGCTCGCCATTTTCGGAGGGCTCATGCGCACCGGCTGGCTCGGCATGTTGAATTTCCGCATGATGCGCATCTTCCGCAGGAGGAAGTGTGTGTTCATGCATGGGAGGCAATATTTCACCAGCAACGGGCTCACTATAGGTGACGGGCGTTTCGTAGGATTGGGCGATGGCGGGTTGCGCTTGCTCTTGTGATTCTTCTGCTGGCACATGCCCTGAATCCTGGAACGGGATGGCAGCCACAGACTCGGAAAGGGAAGGAGCGGAAGGCTCTTCATTTGTGCTTGGTTCGTTATTTTCGGAAGATGCAAGAGAGGGTGCGTCAGCGGCATCATCTTCATTATCATCGGATTCTTCCACCTCTTCGAGCAGACGTTTGCGGTCAGCGGTTGGAATTTGGTAATAATCGGGGTGGATTTCGGCAAAAGGCAAGAATCCCTGCTTGCCGCTGCCATATTCAACGAACGCCGCTTGCAGCGAAGGCTCTACGCGCGTGATCTTGGCGAGGTAGATATTGCCTTTTACCTGCTTCTTGGCGGCAGTGACGAAGTCAAAGTCGTGGATGCGGTTGTTATCCGCAATGACAACGCGGGTTTCATCGGAATGCACCGCGTCGATAAGTAGTCGTAATACCATGTATTTTCTCCCATTAGAGACCTCCGCTTGCGAAGGTGGGAGCCGCTTCATTATGACAGCAAATACGTCTTACAATAGGCGCGCTCGCGGGCAATTTCCGCGCGGGCAAAGACAATGGATGTTGCAGGCACAGGCGGGCGGATGCATTATGCAATCCACGCTTGCCTGTACGATTATAGTGAAGTGACCCAACCATCTCGAGGTCCAAGTTAAAATTAAAGTTAAACCCAAGCTGCATATTCTTAAGCGCTGTCTTGTGCAAAACAGGGCGAACAGGCAGCAGAAATTCTGCTAGTTCCGCGAGTATATAGAAGAGTATCTGGAACTACAATTGTTAATTAACAGCTTGCCTTTAGTGTTATTTTTCAGCTTATTGTAATAGTGTAAACGATGCCAGAGAGCATTGCAGGGGATTATAAGGTATTTAAGTGTATATGCGACTAGTATTACTATTGTTTTTCCTGTTGATTCCCGTCACGTCTTCCGCTCTGGAAATTTCCAATCTGCAGGCGCAGGTGAGTTCGGGCGATGAGCACGTATCGTTGTTTCTCAGCCAGAAAGCTGCCTATAAGGTGTTCCTCGTTGAAAATCTTCCTCCCCGCGTCGTGGTGGATGTGCCGGTTGCGCATTGGAACGGCAAAGTAGCAATGCCGGATAATTATGCCGGCAGCCTTATCGAGAAGGTGCGCTTTGGGCCCCATGATGCCAGCACTAGCCGCATCGTGTTTGATTTAAACGCAGTTGTTACATTGCAGAATGTGCAGCTGATCCGTTCCAAGAAGAGCACGGGCTATTGGCTGGAGTTTGACCTGGTCGGGCATGTGCAGACCCAGAAGAAGGCATCTGCGCTAACAAAATCCAAAACTGTGCAGAAGCCCATGATTGTCATTGATGCCGGTCATGGCGGGCAGGATCCG
>JABDAT010000040.1:6736-7225 GCA_013288985.1 Alphaproteobacteria bacterium | reverse complement strand
AAATCTGTTAATAGCCTTGCTATTGACGCTAATGGGAATTTCTGGGTGTCTGTTATTACAACAGCATCGGGAGGATCGTATCGATTTGGCGGCGGCGGAAAAGGATCATTCTTGCCAGCCTTTTCTATAAATAACACATATACTATAGCGGTCGATGAAATAAGTCCGAAAGGCACATTGCTGCAGACTATCAACACACCAGGTAGTGTTTCTCCTGGAAATAACGAAACCACTACCGGCGGAATGGTGGTCGGCCCCTGCGGCTCTTCGCGGTAAGCAGATAATCAAATCAGGCTTGTCTCCAACCATAAATAGAGCGAACCAAATACCAGCACACGGAAGGGATGGGTTTCGCGCGTCATAATATCGCTCAATGCATCCGCGATGCCATCCGCCGTCTCTACCGGCAGCAGCGGCAATAATGTATTGGCGATTGCTTCTGCGCTGTAACTTCTGGGCTCCGACTTAATCTCCACGCCATAAAGACGC
>JABDAT010000040.1:0-6726 GCA_013288985.1 Alphaproteobacteria bacterium | reverse complement strand
GCCATTTCCGCGAACGGCACGACAATAGACGTCATGTCCTTGCCCTGTGTGGTGCCGAAAATCAGATATAGAGGCTTATCCTGCCAGTGCTCGGCGGCAAACAGGCCAAGCGCCTCCCCTGATGCCCGGTTATGGGCGCCGTCGAACCATAATTCGCAACCCTCAGGCAATATGGATGTTTGCATAAGCTGCAATCGCCCCTTCCATACGGCATTTTGTAAGCCCTGCATAATATGCTCCGGGCTTACGTGAAAATTCTCCATTGCGCTGAGCGCTGCAATGGCATTGCCGGCATTGACGATTTGATGCACCCCCAAAAGCGCAGGCAGCGGAAGCGTCGCCTCGCCGTGGCTGTCGGCAAAAATCATCGCATCCTCCAGCCTGCGTATATTAAAATGCGTGCCGTATTCATATAAAGGAGCCTGCAGCGCCTCTGCCGCCGCGCGCAGCGCCGGCCAGCTTGTCGCATGCTGGTAACTCACAATGCAAGGTACATGCGGTTTGAATAATCCCGCTTCAAACGCTGCGATTTCCGGCAGCGTCGTCCCCATGAATTCCATATGGTCGTAAGAAACCGTCGTCAGTATGGTAAGCAGGGGATTGTCGATGATATTGGTGGCATCCACCGTGCCGCCCAGCCCCATCTCCATCAGCACTATATCGGCGGGCGCGCGTGAGAAAGCGAGCATAGCGGCAGCGGTCGTGGCATCAAAGAACCCCACCTCCATAGCGCCTGCGGCAATCCGCGTTTCTTCAAGCGCTTCATATAAAGCGCCGTCGTCAATCTCGCGGCCCGCCAGCATAATGCGTTCATTGAAACGCGCCAGATGCGGCGATGTATAGGCATGCACCTTATACCCGGCAGCTTCCAGCATCGCGCGCAGGAAAGCGATGGTTGAGCCCTTTCCCTTGGTGCCGCCGACATGGATGACGGGAGGGAGGCTATGATGGGGATTGCCTAATTTGGAAAGTAAAACACGGGCTCGCTCGGAGGGCGTTCCCGGCGGATTGCCGACCGGCTTAGGCCAATGCGGCATGTGCAAGGTAAGTGGCGAGGAACGAGGTGAGAGGTTTATCATTCTATCCCCCGCTCCTCGTCCCTCGTTCCTTGCTCCTAATTACTGCTGAAATTCAAATTCAATTTCAACGCGGCGATCTTTAGCAAGACATGCGATTTTTTCTTTGCGTTTTTTGATCTTGTCGCAGCCGGTCGCTATTGGATCTTGCTTGCCTAAGCCGCGCAAACCGAGCACACCTGCAGGGATACGCATCTTAGTATCAAGATACGCTTTGGCTGCATCGGCGCGCTGCACCGACAATTTGTTGTTATAGCTGTCGGAGCCAATAGTATCGGTATAGCCGACAATATTCACTTTCGTGACATGCGGTGAATTGTTCACCGAATCCGAAATTTTGTCGAGCTTGGCTTTGTCTTCATCGGTCAGGGTGGACTTATTGAACGGGAAATAAATCGTAAGCGCTTCATGTTCCAGTTTGGTTACCGGCTCAGGAGCAGGTGCCGCAGGAGCAATCACCACCACTTTTTTGGGAGCGGCGGGAGGAGCGCATTCATCGGAAGAAGATTCCCATTTGGTATGCACGCAGGTGCCGAATTTTTCGCTGCGTATGGGTTGTTTATCGGGTCCATTGACGACATCTTGCGGTTCCGCCATCACACTTACGGCAAAGCCGAGCGTAATTGCACAGCAAGCAGCCAATGTTTTTAGTTTCGCAGTAGGTTGCATAATGCTTCTCCAAATATTAGTAGGTAGTATGGGGGTTTATGATCTACGCCTTTGCCGCCGGAGCGTCAAGCACCTACTGGCTAGGTACGTCACAACCTAATGAATTTTTTATATTTTGCCATAATGACTCAACTATTCTATAAATCTGTGAATAACCCTGAGGATAATATGCGTACCTGTTTGTATTTGTTGATTCTTGCCCTGTTTATCAACCCTTCTTTTACCTGTGCGCAAACGCCGCCTGCCAACGTTCCCGGCGGCTATTCTTCGTCGCAATTATGGCTTGAAAATATGACCTGGCAGGAAGTGCGTGATGCCATCAAGACGGGGAAAACCACTGTGCTCATCCCGACCGGCGGCACCGAACAGAATGGGCCGGCATTGGCGCTGGGCAAGCATAATTTCATCCTGCGTTACACAACATTGGAAACTGCCAAACGGCTGGGCAATACTCTGATAGCGCCGATTATGCCGTATGTGCCCGAGGGTGATTTTCATCCCCCCACCGGGCATATGATGTTTTCCGGCACTTTATGCCTTTCTGGAAGACACCGCCCGCAGCCTGAAAGAGCATGGCTTTAAAACCATTTGCTTCATAGGTGAGCACGGCGCCAGCCAGCCGGTGCAAAAGGAAGTAGCGGAGAAATTATCCAAAGAATGGCAGGCCGAAGGCGTACGTGTCATCCATGTAAGCAACTATTATGATCCAAATGAAAATGGACAGCTTGCCTGGCTGAAATCACAAGGCGAGACGGAAACTGACCCGGAAGCGCATGGCGGTCTTGCCGATACGGCAGAGATGCTGGCGGCCTATCCGGACGGCGTGCGCGAAAGCCTGCGCGGGCATTTTACTGAGGCTGACATGCTGACGCTCGGCGCGGGCGGCTCATCGGAACATTCCACAAAGGCAATGGGCGATTCCCTGCTTGAACTTAAAATACAAGGCGCCGTGAAACAGATACGGGCAGCAAGCAAGTGATGCGTGCTAAGTGTTTAGTAGTGAATAGAGTTGTGAAGTAGTTAAAACACTAAACACACAATACTCATCACTTATCTAAATCTTTCTTCTCGCATTTTACGACCGTCACATCATAAAACGGATTCTCGAGCGAAGAAAGGCCGGGACTGGACGAAAACATCCAGCCGAGAAATATCTGGGTAGGTGATTCGCCTTGTTTGATTTCGGAGATTTCTAATAATGCTGCATTTTCTGGGCTGTCTTCCGGCGCTGACTTCCAGCAGCTATGGGCTACGATTTCAATCGTGCCGAAACGCACCACACTGCCGATAGGAGCTTCTATGGTTTCCGCGCGCGCTGTTACTTTATTAAGGCCGCGCAGCACCACCGCGTTAAACCCCGTCTCGCCTTTATCGGCCGGTGGAACATCTGCGGCCTTTTTTTCACTATATTCTTTTTTGGTTTTATCTTCAATTGCCTGAGGCGCTTCATTTTTAGGCTGTTCCAACCCTGGGTCAGCGCTATCTTCGGCATCTGGCTCTTCCACCGCTTGCGGCTCGTCCATCGTGGCAGCAGCCACATAGAGCGGATACGTAACCATCAGGAATGCGATCAATAGCCAGTTATAGCGCATAATGTTTATGCCTAACAGCTGAAGGGTCTTTTCCCCGCGCGCTTGAGCGATCCCACCATATTCTGCAATACGATGCGCAGGAACTCTTCACTGCATCCCATCTGCATGGCTTCTTCAAACGCCTGCTGGCAGAGTTCGTGGATTTCAGCCAGGTTATCATTGAGCAGTGAAATCTTTTCTTCGCAGGTCACCGGCATGCCGTCACGGCCAATCCATTGAGCGGGTGCGAATGTGCCAGTAGCTGAAGACGTTGGGTCAAGAGACATAACTCTCTCCTTTCAAAGTGTTAAAACAATGATATCAGAATTTACTATGGTTTTGCGGGTATCTGCGGGGGGGTTGCAGGAGCGGTTTTAGTGTCGGAAGGTTTTGCGCTGTTTTTATCGACGCCACCGCCGGAGAACACCATTTTGCCAATGAGCTCTTCAAGGTTGACGGCCGATTGTGTATAGGTAATGGTTTCATTGCCGGCCAGCATTTTGTCGTCTGCGCCAGGCTCGATTTTGATGTATTTATTGCCAAGCAAGCCATCGCTTACTACCGCTGCGCTTGAATCAACCGGAATTTTGATGCCGCTGCGGACCTGCATCGTGAGCAGTGCTTTATAGGTGGCAGGATCGAGTTCCATATCTCCCACTACGCCAATTTTAATGCCGCCGATGCGCACGTCGCTGCCAAGGCCAATGCCCGCCACCGTATCAAATTTCGCTTTGATAGGATAGCCTTCCACCGGTTTTAAATTGCTGCTTTGATAGGCAAACGACATAAAGCCTGCCGCAAGCATCAGCACCAAAGTGCCCATAATCGTTTCAAATAAATTCTTGCCCATAGTCTCTCTCTTTAAGGTTTCCAGGCATCATAATCCGCAATGGTAGAGGCGCGCTCGCCGCCGCGGTTTACATGCCCAGGCGGCACATATGCCAGCTTGGTTCCGGTTAAATTAGGGACGGGTTCTTTACTCCAGGCCTGTTGTACAGGAGTTTGCGGATTAGGCAACAGATCACTGGTATAGTGCAGCCAGCCATGCCATTCAGGCGGCACCTTGGTAGGCTCTACTATCCCATTATAGATCACCCAGCGTTTCTTTTTACCGCTGGCGGTTTTTTCAACCCTGGCTTCATAATATTTATTACCGTAGCGATCCTGTCCAAGCAGGCGGCCCTTAAGCGCAGTATATAAAAAGGTTCCGATGGTGGTCATGTCGAATTCCCCTGCGCTGTTTGTCTACTGTTGATCCAGGAAACTGCGCAACTTGCGCGACCGCGAAGGATGCTTGAGCTTGCGCAGCGCCTTCGCTTCAATCTGGCGGATGCGCTCACGTGTAACCGAGAATTGCTGGCCCACTTCTTCCAGTGTATGATCGGTATTCATGCCGATGCCAAAACGCATGCGCAGCACGCGTTCTTCACGCGGGGTAAGGCTCGCCAGGATGCGCGTGGTGGTTTCGCGCAAGTTGGAATGAATGGCGGCATCCAAAGGCAGCACCGCATTCTTGTCTTCAATAAAATCGCCCAGATGCGAATCTTCCTCGTCACCAATCGGCGTTTCCAGCGACACCGGCTCCTTGGCGATTTTCATCACTTTGCGCACTTTATCCAATGGCATCACCAGCTTTTCGGCCAGCTCTTCCGGCGTCGGCTCGCGGCCGATTTCATGGAGCATCTGGCGCGAGGTGCGCACAATCTTATTAATCGTCTCAATCATATGCACGGGAATGCGGATGGTGCGCGCCTGATCGGCAATAGAGCGCGTAATCGCCTGGCGAATCCACCAGGTGGCATAGGTCGAGAATTTATAGCCGCGGCGATATTCGAATTTATCCACCGCCTTCATGAGGCCGATATTGCCTTCCTGAATGAGATCGAGGAACTGCAGGCCACGATTAGTGTATTTTTTAGCGATTGAAATCACGAGGCGCAAATTGGCTTCGATCATTTCGCGTTTGGCTTTGGTCGCTTCGCGTTCGCCTTTTTGCACGGCGTTCACAATGCGCTTATATTCGCCGATGCCTACGCCCACTTCGCGGGCAATTTTGGCCAGTTCATTACGCACTTCAGCAATTTCGTCTTTATCTTTGGTAGTGAAATCCGCCCAGCCTTTTTCTTTAAGCTTAGATACTCTCTTTAACCAATTGGGATCGAGTTCGTGACCGGTGTGGTTGAGCAGGAAGCTTTTGCGATCAACGCGGCGCGATTCGGCCTGACGCAACAGGCGGCCTTCGAGCGAGTAAAGGCGCTTATTGACGTTATAGAGCTTTTCCATCAGCCCTTCAACGCGCACGCTGCTTAAGCGTATGCCCATCATGAGCTCTACCAATTCATGAAGAAGCTTCTGGTATTTTTTATGGTCGGCATCTACATATTCGCCTTCACCGAAGGCGGCCTGGAGATGCTTCTCCTGCAAGGCGCGCAGTTTTTTGCTTATCTTGGAGAACTGATCGAGCGTTTCAAGAATCTTGGGCTTAATCGCATTTTCCATCGCTACGAGCGAGAGCGCCGCATCATCGTAATCATCCGGATCTTCTTCTTCGACAACTTCGGCTTCTTTCTTTTCTTCTTCATCGAAAGGCACATAATCATCGTCTTCATCGTCGTCCTCAGCGCCTGCGGTCACCTTCTTGGAGGCTTTGGCAGCGGCTTTTGCGGCTTTGGCCTTCTCAGCCTTTTCTTTAGCCGCTTTTTCTTTTTCGGCTTTTTCCTTGGCGGCTTTTTCTTTTTCAGCGCGCTCTTTTTCGCGTTTCTTGCGTTCTTCTTCCTTGGCTTTGGCAAGCAGCGCCGCCGCGCCGCCGTCGTCTTTCTTTTCCATGACTTTCTCAGCCACATTCTCAACCGGTATTTCGGCGGCGGCAAATACGGGCTTGCCTTCCGCGTCAGCACCGTATGCAGCGTCCAGATCAATCACGTCGCGCAGTAGTAGCGTGCCGGTCGCAAGATCGTCGCGCCAGGAAAGAATCTCCTGCATCACCATGGGGCTTTCGCACAGGGATGAAATAATCATTTCGCGTCCGGCTTCTATGCGTTTGGCAATTTCAATTTCGCCATCGCGGGAAAGCAGTTCCACATTACCCATTTCGCGCAGATACATGCGCACGGGGTCATCGGAGCGGCCACCGGGTTCGGCCACTTCAACGGCGGCTTCTTCCGCGGGCGCATCTTCGCGCTGCTCGCCTTGTTCCAGCACTTCGCCTTCTTCCACGACATTGATGTCGGCTTTTGACAAAGCGCCAATCGTCGATTCAATCATCTCGGGAGAAAACTCATCGCCAGGCAGATAGGTGTTGAGCTCTTCATAAGTGATGTAGCCGCGCGTGCGTCCCAACGCTATGAGCTTTTTGAGCACCGCGGGATTGGGTTCGTCTTTATTCGCCTTGGCATTGGCTGCCGCTTTCG
>JABDAT010000039.1:4365-7374 GCA_013288985.1 Alphaproteobacteria bacterium | reverse complement strand
GAACGCCAAGCGCGCTTTCGGGATTAAATACTTCCGGGTCGAGGAAATGATCGTCGACGCGGCGGTAAATGACGTCGACGCGCGCAGGCCCTGATGTGGTGCGCATATATACGGTATCATTATTAACAAAAAGATCGCGTCCTTCCACCAGCGGCACGCCCATTTCCTGCGCCAGAAACACATGCTCAAAATAGGCCGAATTATACATGCCCGGCGACAGCAACACGATGCGCGCGTCAGCAGAACTTTGGGCAGGAAGCACCTCACCCAGCGCCACGCGCAGATTCTGGCCGTATTCTTCCACGGGATGCATATGCGAAAAAGACATCAGGTCAGGAAACAGGCGCAGCATCATGCGTCGGTTCTGCACCACGTAAGAGACGCCCGACGGAATGCGGGCATTGTCTTCAAGCACGCGAAATATTCCTGCCTCATCACGGATAAGGTCGATGCCGCAGATATGGACATACACGCCGCCAGGAACGTCTATTCCCTGCATTTCTTTACGGAAATAGGTGTTCTGCGTTACCAGCGTTGCAGGCAATACATTGTCTTTCAGGATGCGCTGCTCGTGATAAATATCATGCAGGAAAAGATTGATGGCGCGCACACGCTGCAAGATGGCCGCTTCCAGCTTTTGCCATTCGGCCTGTGTGATGATGCGGGGAATCATATCAAACGGCAGCACGCGATCACTGGCCTCGTTTTCAGAATAGAGCGTAAAGGTAATGCCTTGCTGGTAAAGCACCTGATGCAGTTCATGAGCGCGCGCCGCAAGTTCAGCGCCGTTCATTCCATTTAATTTATTAAACACGGCCTGCAATTGTTGATCTCCTGAGGCAAGGCGCGAGACCAGTTCGCAAAAAAAGGGATTTGCATTGTACTGCGCAAAGAGTCCGGGATTGCTGTTGGAAGAACTGTTCATGGCGCCAGCGTATGCAGCCATTGTGCGTCTGGGGCTTGTTCCACCAGATTCTTGATATTGGTATTCCACCATTCGCGTAAATCACGCACATCGGCATTCTTAAGATGTGCCTCCCGCCACGTGCGGTCAGGCATAGTCATGGTGATGAGATCGATGGGAAACCCGACATCGGAGCTGCTGAATTTAGTGGAATCAAACGAGAGGTAAGCAACTTTCAGCGCAGTTCTCAGATCGGTATCGTAGCTCAATGTGCGATCCAGAATGGGTTTGCCGTAACTGACATTGCCAATGGTAAGATAGGGCGTCATTTGTTCCAACTCGATCCAGTTGCCCTGCGGGTAGACCAGAAAAACTCGAGGTTCTTTGTCTGCTCCCATCATGCCGCCAATAATCGTGTGCAGGTTAAATGCAATGTCCGCGCGTTCAACATAAGTGCGGTCTTCAAGCTCCACGCGGCGTAAATTATGGGTATAGGCTGATATCGCATCGAGCATGGTGGAAAACTCAAATCCCTGCTGTTCCATCTGCTGTTCGAGATAGGCCACGGTTTTGTCGCGAATGGAGCGCAAACCCGAAGTCATGATAAAGAAACGATTCTGTCCCTCACCGTGCAAGGATGCTTTGCGTGCGCTTGTCATCTGTGTGCCTGCAGTAATCCGCCCATCCGATAATGCGACAATGCCGCTTTTGGTTTTAATCGCTACACAATACGTCACGTTATATACCTCATTGAACTGTCTAAAATCACAGGCGACAGTGTTAACATAATCGCAGGTGATGGCAAGGCGGGAAAGGAAATGTGGTTCAGAGACGTAAAAATAGCATTAATGTTAATACAATATTCACCATTACCGTATAAAACGCTTTGTATTCTCAGTTTACTACGTGTATTTTCTGGGCATTCCTGTACTTAACGCGAGAGCGGCATAACATTATTCAAGGAGACAAATATTTATGGCACGTAAAAAAATAGCGCTTATAGGTGCTGGCATGATTGGCGGCACACTCGCCCATCTTATCGCGCAAAAGCAATTAGGTGACGTAGTGTTATTCGATATTTCTGAAGGTATGCCCCAAGGCAAAGCGCTCGATATCATTCAATCCACTGACGTGGACGGCGCGGATGTGAAACTCAAAGGCACAAATGACTACGCCGATATTAAAGGCGCGGATGTGATTATCGTCACCGCAGGCATACCGCGCAAACCCGGCATGAGCCGCGATGACCTTATCAGCACGAATACCGGTGTGATGAAAACGGTCGGTGCTGCCATTAAACAGCATGCGCCAAATGCCTTTGTGATTGTGATTACCAACCCGCTCGACGTGATGGTGTGGGTAATGCGTGAAGCTTCAGGCCTGCCTCATAACAAAGTGGTGGGTATGGCAGGCGTGCTAGATTCTGCACGCTTCTCCTATTTTATTTCTGAAGCAACCGGCGTTTCGGTCAAAGATATTTCCACCTTCGTGCTGGGTGGTCACGGCGACACTATGGTGCCGCTTGCGCGCTATTCCACGGTTGGCGGCATTCCCTTACCTGATATCGTGAAAATGGGCATGCTCAAGCAGGAATCGCTTGATAAAATCATTCAGCGCACACGTGACGGCGGTGCGGAAATCGTGGGCCTGCTTAAAACAGGATCAGCATTTTATGCTCCTGCGGCCTCGGCTATCAAAATGGCGGAAGCTTACCTCTTTGATCAGAAGCGCGTGATTCCTTGTGCAGCGTATTTAAACGGCGAATATGGCGTAAAAGACCTCTATGTGGGTGTGCCGGCCATTATTGGTGCGGGCGGTGTTGAAAAAGTCATTGAAATTAATCTCAATGCCGAAGAAAAAGCGAGATTCGATAAATCCGTTGCTGCTGTTAAAGAACTTTGTAAAGCTGCTTAGTTGTATAGGATTATGTGCAAGAATAAAATTGTAGAAGCGAATGACGAGGAGCGAGGATAATTTCCTCAGTCCCTCGCCCCTCGCATCTCGAACCTCAAGGAAGAAAAAATGAATATTCATGAATACCAAGCAAAATCCATCCTGGCCAAATACCATGTGCCTGTGCCCAAGGGCGGCGTGGCGTATACACC
>JABDAT010000039.1:68-4355 GCA_013288985.1 Alphaproteobacteria bacterium | reverse complement strand
GCAAATTAGGCGGCAGCTTGTGGGTGGTTAAAGCCCAGATTCATGCAGGCGGACGCGGCAAGGGCGGCGGAGTGAAGCTTGCTAAATCGATTGATGAAGTATCTGAGCTTACCAAACATATGATCGGCATGACGCTTAAGACGCACCAGACCGGGCCGGAAGGCAAGGAAGTCAAGCGCGTGTATATCGAAGAAGGCAGCGATATTGCCGAAGAAATGTATCTCTCCATGGTGGTGGACCGCGCTACTTCGCGTGTGACCTTCATGGTATCGACCGAAGGCGGTGTTGAAATTGAAGAAGTAGCAGAAAAACATCCCGAGAAAATTCATATGGTCGAAGTGGACCCGGTGGCAGGCATCCAGCCATTCCATGCCCGCAAATTGGCATTTGGTCTGCAAATCAAAAAAGAATTGCAGCGCAGTTTTTCTGATTTTATTTTTAATCTCTATAAAGCGTTTACGGAAAAGGACGCCAGCCAGCTTGAGATTAATCCACTCGTTATCACCAAGCATGGCAATATTATTGCGCTCGATGCCAAATTTAATTTTGATGAAAATGCGCTTTACCGTCAGCCCGAAGTGATGGAAATGCGTGATGAGGATGAAGAAGATCCGCTGGAGCGCAAGGCTGCTAAATTCGGCCTTTCCTATATTAAAATGGACGGCAATATCGGCTGCATGGTCAATGGCGCCGGCCTTGCCATGGCGACGATGGATATCATCAAGCTTTACGGCGGCACGCCTGCCAATTTCCTCGATGTCGGCGGCGGCGCCACCAAAGAAAAGGTGACGGAAGCTTTCAAGCTTATTCTTTCCGATCCCAATGTAGAGGGCATTCTCGTTAATATTTTCGGCGGCATTATGCGCTGCGATATCATCGCTGAAGGCATCATTGCGGCGGCCCGTGAAGTAAGCTTAGATGTCCCGCTTGTCGTGCGTCTGGAAGGCACTAATGTGGAGCTGGGCAAGAAAATGCTGGCAACATCCGGCCTGCCGATTCTGCCTGCGGACAATCTTGCAGATGCAGCAGAACGCATTGTCAAAGCTGTCAAAAAAGCAGCAGCGTAGAGATAGATAGAAGTTGCCAGTTGCATCTATTGAAAGTGCAACAGACAACAGGCAACAGGTAACTAACAACTAAAGGAATTTTATGTCCATACTCGTAAATAAAAATACTAAAGTCATATGTCAGGGATTTACCGGCCGCGAAGGCACTTATCACTCTGAGCAGGCGCTTGCGTATGGCACGCAAATGGTAGACGGGGTAACGCCCGGCAAGGGCGGCACCAAACATCTCGATTTGCCGGTGTTCGATACGGTAGAAGAAGCAATTGTGAAGACAGGCGCAGGCGCCTCCGTTATTTATGTGCCGCCTCCTTACGCTGCTGATGCCATTCTTGAAGCCATTGATGCCAACGTCCCCCTTATTGTCTGCATTACCGAAGGCATTCCTGTGCTTGACATGGTAAAAGTGAAACGCGCACTGTCGGGCAGTAAAAGTCGCCTTATTGGCCCGAACTGCCCAGGGGTTATTACTCCGGGCGAATGTAAAATCGGTATCATGCCTGGGCATATCCATAAAAAAGGCCGCATCGGCATTATTTCACGCTCCGGCACGCTTACCTATGAAGCGGTGGCACAAACCTCTGCGGAAGGGCTTGGCCAGTCAACCTGTGTGGGTATTGGCGGCGATCCCGTCAATGGCACCAACTTTGTGGATGTGGTTGAATTATTCCTTGCCGACCCCGAAACCGACGCTGTCATCATGATTGGCGAAATCGGCGGTTCGGCGGAAGAAGAAGCTGCCCATTTCATTAAAAAGAGCAAAATCAAGAAGCCATTCGTTGGCTTTATTGCTGGCCGTACTGCTCCTCCTGGGCGCCGCATGGGCCATGCCGGCGCTATCATCTCCGGCGGCAAGGGCGGCTCGGAATCCAAGATTGAAGCCATGAAGTCTGCAGGCATTAGAGTAGCGGATTCCCCTGCTGCTTTGGGTAAAACCATGGCGGAATTGTTAAAAAAGGCGGCCTGAGAGCCTTCTGCCTTGCACATTCACGATAATTTGCTATAAAGACGCTCCTTTGAGAGCGTCTTTATTACGTGTCGCTTGGCAAAGGGCCAGACAGACCCGTTTTCAGTGCCTGAAAACAAATATAGTAAGGTCTTTTATCGCGGGGTGGAGCAGCCCGGTAGCTCGTCAGGCTCATAACCTGAAGGCCGCAGGTTCAAATCCTGCCCCCGCAACCAACTTTCAGAGCCAGTCTTGGCAATTATTGAGATTAGTTAGAAAAATGCTGGTGCCGCACTGGTGCCGCATTCTATCCGGGTTCGGATACATAAAGAACCAGTAGAGTAGCGGTCTAGACGATGGGATGCAGTTAGCTAGGCAGCAATGGCAAACCAAGCTCTTTTAAAAACTTATTGTGCTGTTTAGTGGCAGCTCCGATTTTCTGCTCCAGCGTTACTAAACTAGCATTAACTATATCCAGATCAATCTCTTCTTCCGTTACAGCAGTGCTGATATAACGTGATATATTCAGGTTATAGCCATGCTTTTCTGCGATCTCTTCCATAGAGACGCGCTTAGAATAACGGTCTTCTTCTTTACGAAATTGATAGGTAGTAACAATCTTTTCAATATCTTTCGGGCGCAGTTGATTCTGCCTTTTACCTTTTTCGAAATGCTCACTCGCATTAATGAAAAGCACATTATCCGGCTTTTTGCATTTCTTCAGCACCACAATGCACACAGGAATGCCGGTGGAATAGAAAAGATTGGCAGGCAACCCAATCACGGTATCAATATGGCCATCATCCAGTAGTTTGCGGCGGATACGCTCTTCTGCGCCACCACGGAAAAGCACACCATGCGGCAGAATGATAGCCATCGTACCTTCATGCTTTAGATAGTGAAAGCCATGCAGCAGGAAGGCAAAATCAGCGGCTGATTTCGGGGCAAGCCCATAGCTTTTGAAGCGCATATCATCCGCTTTTTCCTCTTTCGGTTCCCAGCGGTAACTAAAGGGTGGATTAGCTACAATTGCATCAAAGTAAGGTTTTTTAGCGGGGTTCTGCTCACGCAACATATCCCAATCATTTTCTAATGTATCGCCGTGGAAAATCTCGAATTCGGAATCCTTCACCCCGTGCAGCAGCATGTTCATGCGTGCGAGGTTGTAGGTGGTGATGTTCTTTTCCTGTCCATAGATTTTGCCAATCCCTTGCTTGCCCAGCTGATTACGCACGTTGAGCAACAACGAACCAGAACCACAGGCAAAATCGAATACGCTATCCAAATGCTTCTTTTTGCCGAGCGCAGGGTCTTGGCTATCCAAGGTAACGATTGCGGATAAAATGCTGGAAATCTGTTGTGGGGTGTAGAACTCGCCAGCTTTTTTGCCTGAACCTGCCGCAAACTGGCCAATCAGATATTCATAAGCATCGCCCAGCGTGTCTTGATCCGTTGAGAATCTAGAAAGGCCTTCCGCAATTTTGGTGATCACCGCGCAGAGCTTGGCATTTTTATCTGATACGCTTTTTCCAAGTTTCTCAGAATAAAGATTAATTTCAGAGAACAGCCCCTGAAACGTGCTATCAAAAGATTCATTTTCAATATATTTGAAGCCTTCGTATAAGGTCTGCAGCAAGTCACCATCCTGCCTGCGTGCCATATCCGCGATGTTACCCCAGAGGTGATCAGGCTTAATGACATAATGTACGCGGCGGCGCAGCAGGTCTTCAAAGGCTTTTATGTCATCAGGGTTTTCTTCATACCAACGTTGCAGCGGCGTGGTGTGGCCGTTTGCTTTTGGATATTCCTTGCCTAGCTCTTTTTTTGCTGCCGCTTCGTAATTATCCGAAAGATAGCGCAGGAAAAGGAAGGAAAGCATGTAGTCGCGGAAATCATCTGCGTTCATTGCGCCGCGCAGCTGATCTGCAATTGCCCAGAGAATTTTCCCTAATTCTTTTTGTTGTTCATCGGTCATGCCGCCATCTCCGCGTGTAATTTGAAATTGTATTTTGCTTTGAGCTTATCAAACACCTCTTTGAAAAGCTCTGTGTTATCAGGGTTCATTACTTCCGTCTGATAATGATAAACCTTTTGATGCGATAAAGCGTTGACGATTCGCGTCACCTGTTCAACATCTTCGATCCCTATTTCGTTCAGCACATACCCAAATTGGCCAACACCTAGGAATGATGCAATATTCTCAAGAATCTGACGCAGCAGCGCAAAATGGAACGTATATAGCTGCTCTGCTTGGGCTTTTTGTAATGTTTGCAACAG
>JABDAT010000038.1:1625-7955 GCA_013288985.1 Alphaproteobacteria bacterium | reverse complement strand
CAAGTTACCATGTCTGAAGCCTGTAACTCATCAACTCCTCAATGCACACTCGTCCTCAGAATGCCACAGGCCATCCGTCGGACCAGGTGGCACCGCACCCTCGATCGGAGCCGGAGCCACCGGTGAGTTGTCAACCGGCACTTCGGGTACGGGTGCTTGTGTCTCCGTTGACGGAGTTATATAGACATTCGGCGCGATCTTAACCGGCGCAGTGACGTAGACGGTCTCATGCTTACTTGCAGCGGGTACGCGGCCTACGTTGGGTACATGCGGCTTCCCTATGGAAGCTGCCATCGGTTTCGATGCTGGCTGCACGGCTACAGGTGGCTGGTCATTTGCCTCGTCCCCACAGCCGGACGAGGATACTATGGATATCGCCACGAATACCGCAACTGCTGCGGGAATAATATTGAGTTTCATAGGTTTTCCTGTTCTCTTAAATAGCGATAGTTGCTATCAATCTCAGATCGTGAAAATTTGACTTTAACCTCCCTTCACAATGCACGCACCGCGTACTGCTAAGTGGACACTGCGTTAGTGTTCACTTGATCTATTTTGTCACGACTTACTAGATGCAGCCACTATGAAAATATAGTCATTAATGGGTGAGTGGCCGGTGTATAGTGGAGGGGCTAGGCGGCCAGGCCAATGTCCATATAAAATAATTGCTTTATGTGCTGTCGTTTCCATGATATTCGTCACCAGTGACCACCATAGAAGGGTTGGATATGCAAGAGCCTGACGACGATGAAATGGAAAAAGTATGGGATCCAAAAGATGGATACGGGGAGCTTGTTCAACGCCGCCATATCAATCCTGATGGCAGCGTCGGCGGCTTTGTAAGCACAGAATGCCGCGTTGCCAAAACTGCCTATATCGGCAGGGATGCGAAAGTCATAGGACCAAGCGCACGTGTCAAAGGAAGAGCACGCATACTCGATGAAGCCGAAATTTGGGGTAATGTCGAAGGGGACGCCGTGATTTGCGATCGTGCACGGGTGGGACTCGGTTGTACCGTAAAAAATAGCGCGGTTCTGAGCGGAGAAACCATACTTCATCCTGGAAGCGGCACCACGGTTGAAGGCTATGCGCATATCAAGGATATCGCCATCGGAAGTCCTTCACCGAGGATAAATCATCCGGAAAGAAATAATCTCGTGATAGCGGGCGGCGAGTTTATCGGTGACGCTGGATGGGACAAGTGGGATAAGAGTAATCCAAGCGAGCTAGCTTGCATCTTAAGCGATAACGGCAAGATTAGCCGGGTTTATCTGTTGGAGCACCTGAAGGATAGCGAAGTACCCTTACCGAACGCGGATAAGCTGCTACTCCATATTACTCGGGCAGATGATGCCCCTCCGGCCAGGAGTATAAAGGGACGATAACTTCCGAGCGGACCTCATGAAGAATACTGAGAATAATTCGCTGGAGATCTTCTCATGCCCCAGCGTCTATCCCATAATGTGCGTCAATTAGCCGATTGCAGGCACTATTTTGATAAAATCTCACCAGTCCGACAGCATGCTTTCTTGCGTTCCAGAGGTGGTTCATGTCAGATAGTCTTTCCGCCTTAATTAGAGCAGCAAACTTGCTTTTTATCAATGGGTCCAAGTCTTTAATGTCATTCAGTGCAGACTGTATATCTGCGGACAAATCTGCTTGAATTCCGCATCACGCCTGACGCTGCGAATGCGGTAGCTTCGAGGACGCCCTCTCTGCGCTTGACAGATGCGATCAGCCCTTCGGATCCCCGTCACGGATGCTCGTGCAACCGCCATAGGCCGAACTCTCGCCGGGATTATGGGGACTGACGGAAATCAGAGCAACCTGATTGCTTACCCTATTGGACAGGGATCCCAGGCTCCTCTCACAACCCCTATTTTGCCTAATGGAATACTGAAGTATCCGGACGGACAGCCTGTGATTGACCCAATCACGAATTTACCGTATCCTTTACCGCCAGGCCTCAATGTTTCAGATAATGTCGGAATGGGAGCAGCAATTGCTGCTGCTGACGGAGGGTTCGCCGTTGACAAAGACGTTGTTATGATAGGTTGGTTTTATAAAGGTCAATCGGAAGACTACCAGCGTCCTCTTGGTACTTCCGGCCCATTTCTCAAGACATATAGAGATGTGACCAACTACAATTATGGGGCTGTTTCGGCTGCCGCTGGATACACCCTCGACGATACGATCTTTTGTGCGGGGGAAGTATGATTTATTCATCGGCTCGAAGAATGGTCTTAAGGACGATGCGACAAAGAACATTACACAAGGCTGGAACGATTACCAAAAATGGTTAACCTCAAACTAGACGACAAGGTTGCATGAAACCGACGACATTTACGATCCTCCTTGTGCTGGTCGGATTAAGCGGCATTTATAAAATAATAAACACGTGGTGTTCAGTGAGCCAAGTCAACAACGCCCTATCACCAAGCTCTGCGTGGACCAGTTCCGTGAATATCGAACAATGCGGCCTTGCTGTTGCTCCTCTATATTACACAGTGCGTGTACGTGCTCAAAATGAGATCTTTCCGTTCGTTACAGAAACGATCGTTTTTGAGGCTGCTGATTCAAGCAACGAAATGTCGCTGCCCAAGGTCAACTGGTCAGATAGTCAAACACTACGGATTCGATATTGCCTCCCAATAGGAGAGGACGATACTGCAATGAGGTTAAAGTCCTATCACAATCTTCAAATTCGATATGATGTTACGCCATGCATTCCGTAGTCACGCCACGACACTACCGCCTTCGCCCGTAGACGAACGGCAGGGATTGAGCGCCTCCGCGGACTCCATCGCTCAATCCCCGCCGACCCTTCATGGTGGCACCTGACTCGTCTGCGCGCGGGCCATCCTGTCACGCCACAACTCCCCACGATTCACATCACTAACGCAGATCCGGCGCGCTCCCGAGACTCCTTCGTGAGCCTCTGCCGTTTGACACGCCGGCGTGAAGAAGCCGGCCACGCCTGTAACCGCTTCCGTGATCGGCGTTTTCATCGCAGTTTACACGTATAGGATTGCAAGCCGTTCGCCCAATAACTATTGAATAAGAACAGCTATGGGATAGATTGCGGCCTGTAACGGGGTGAAAATATGGAAGAGTCTGTCGATTGCATTCAGTCCAGGCAGCAATGAGCAGAAGCCTTTATACGGATTTGGCCTGGCTGCCGCGCCCGCCCGCCGATTTCCCGGCGCAGTGCAAAGCGGCGCTCGCATCTGAAAAACCGGGCGCGCAATTACGCGCGCTTTCTTCGTATGGCTTGAATGAAAGCCAGCTCAACCAGCTTGCAAAAACCATTCGCAAGGCCCAGGAAGAGAAAATTGCGCTCACTCCGCTGACGCCGCTGCGCCTTGGCGTAATCAGCAACGCCACCACCCATTTTATAATTCCGGCGCTGATTGCCACCGCCCCGCGTTACGGGATTGCGCTTGAATGTATCGAGGGCAATTTCGATCAGGCGATGCAGGAATCGCTTGCCTCCGATTCGGCCATTAATGCTGCCAAGTCTGATGCGGTGTTGGTGGCGCTCGACTATCGCGGGCTGAGGCTGCGCGCTGCCCCTGGAGATTCGCATGCGGAACAAGAAACATTGGCGGCGGCGAATGCGTATTTAAACACGATGCGTGCTGGCATTAAAGCGGGCAGCAATGCCGTTTGCATTTTACAGACATTGGCGCGCCCGCTGGAATCGCATTTCGGCAATTTTGACCTGGCACTTCCCGGCACGCTGCGCCGCCTTATCGATGGTTTTAACCAGACCCTTGCCGAGAGTGTTGGCGGCAGCGAAGACCTGTTGTTTGATGTTGCGCATCTGGCGGAGAGTGTAGGACTTGCCGACTGGCATGACCCTGCTTTATGGAGCATGGCAAAATTACCTTTTGCCAGTATTTTCCTTCCGCTCTATGCCGATCATGTCTGCCGTATTTTAGGGGCGCTGCGCGGCAAAAGCCGCCGCTGTCTTATTCTTGATCTGGATAACACGCTGTGGGGCGGCATTATCGGTGATGACGGGCTGGAAGGCATTGTCATCGGCCAGGGTGATCCTGTAGGGGAGGCATATCTGCAGGTGCAGCAGGCAGCTTTAACCTTGCGTGATCGCGGGATTGTGCTGGCGGTATCGTCAAAGAATGATGACGCAATGGCGCGGCTGCCTTTTCAGCAACATCCCGAAATGCAACTGCGCGAAGATCACATCGCGGTTTTCCAGGCCAACTGGAATGACAAGGCGACCAATATACAAGCCATTGCCGAAACCTTATCGCTGGGCCTTGATTCCATCGTCTTTCTCGATAACGATCCGGTGGAGCGCGGGCTGGTGCGCACATTGCTTCCGCAGGTGGCGGTGCCGGAGCTGCCTTCAGACCCGGCCTTGTATGCACGTACCTTGCTTGCCGGAGGATATTTTGAAGCCATTGCGTTTTCCGAAGAAGACCGAAAGCGCGCAGACTTCTATAGCAATAATGCCCAGCGTGTGGCGCTGCAGAAACAAGCAGGCGATGTCGGTGCCTATCTCGCATCGCTGAACATGGTGATGACTGTGCAGCCCTTTGATGAAGTCGGGCGCGTGCGCATCACGCAGCTTATCAACAAGTCCAATCAATATAACCTGACCACGCGGCGCTATACGGAGGCGCAGGTGGCGCAGGTGCAGCATGATCCTGATTATTTTGCGCTGCAGGTGCGCTTATCTGACAATTTCGGCGATAACGGCATGATTGGCGTTATTATTTGCAGGCGTACCGGCAGCGACTGGGAGATTGATACCTGGCTGATGAGTTGCCGCGTGCTTGGCCGCAAAGTCGAACATGCGGTACTGCAGGAAATAATCCTCGCTGCCAGGCAGCGTGGCATTGAAAAACTCATTGGCATTTTTTGTCCCAGCGAACGCAACCAGCTCGCCGCGGATCATTACAGCAAGCTTGGCTTCAGCGAATATGAACGCCGTGCCGACGGCCCCGTAATCTACACCCTCGCTGTGGCCCATGCGCCCAAAGACAACATCCCGATAGAGATTCGCCGCAGTATTTAGAGTGCTCCCTCACCTATCTGATATTGCCTCACATCTGCTGATAGGTCTTACCGGACGAAGGATGCCCGCATTGTCACCTATGACCCTGTCCGCTTCATCTTGACGGCAACATCCCGCTGAATTGGGGGGATAGTCAGCAAAGAGGCGTTATTTTTCTTAAAGAATTTTAACTCATAGAGTTTCCCTTTGCCCCATGTATCCCATATTTCAACATCATAATGGCCATCCGGGATTTGCGATAAATCTACCGTAACCTTTTCTGCATGGAGTAAAGATCCGGGGTCATCGTGGTTCAGCGGATTGAATGCAGGTGGATTTAAAGAGGAATAAATGGTCTTCAGATATTTTTTGAGTGCCGGAATATCCTTTTCGTTTTTAAAGTAGCGAAACTTATCAAAGAAACTTGCATACAACCAAAGAAACGTTTCTTTTTTTCCGATTTTCCCCAGCATATGTATATTAGGAACGTTGGTGTCCATCTGTATAAACTGCCAATTTTCCTTTGAAAGGTCTTCTCCTTTGATATAATCGGCGAAAATATGAAATTGCTGGGTAAGCTCCTTATTAACAATAAAATTCCACCACCATGATAAAGGCGCTGCCGGCAGAGGCAGTTCCCATGAAGCCCAGAGATCGTCATGAATATCATGCGCCAAAAAGCCTTCTGGTGATCCCAGATAATGTCCGTTACCTTCAGCAACGAACGGGATTGTGGAAGAACCTTCAAATTGCTTCAGCATGTCTATAAGGTGATCAACAGTGCCCTCTCCATTATTATAGCTCTGAATGCCTCCTAACGGTAAGCCGGACAGCTTCCAGAAACGGTTTGCCTTTTCGTTGGAACCCAGCCAGCGAAAGGTCGTCGTTACAGGCCTATGGAGGGGATCATTCAGTGTAAAGAATGTTTGAAAATCATGATGCCAGGGCAGAATAACTTTTTCATTTTGGCTAATGGTATAAGGTTTGCTTTTATCTCTGTTGATTACGTTGGGTTCATTCCAGAGTTCCCAGCAGGAAAGGCTTTTATAGACTGAATAGCGTGCGATCATATAGCCATATTTTCTTTTGAAAGACTCCTCCATACGCGAATCGGAGAAAACATCCGCACCGTCTTGCAAAAATCCTCCATTGCTTGTGTTGTAGGGATTGTGCTGCCACATGCCATCTTTCTCGGCCTCTTTTTTGATAAATTCTTGGTACACATCCATGACAAGAATTACGTGGATTCCACGTTTCTCAGCTTCCGATAATATATGATCGATCCGCCATGCGTTGGTTAGGCTATATTT
>JABDAT010000038.1:0-1615 GCA_013288985.1 Alphaproteobacteria bacterium | reverse complement strand
ACCCTAAGTATCCCGGCCAGTCTTTGTTCCACTCCAGCTCTCCCCACCAGGGGGTCATCCAGATTCTGGCAAAATTCATATGGTTTTCCGCCATTTTGGAAAAGATCTTGTCGAAAACTTCGACATCATCGTTCGGATGGCCCTGAGGCAGCCCCCATTCAGACCAGCTTTGCTCGTCTTTAGGCCACCCTATATTCATGCCTATAGGAAAAACAAACCGGCCGTTTTGATCCTGGAAATATTTTTCTCCGGGGCGAAGGGTAACCAGTCCAGGACTTTTATCCTGCAATTTACCAGGAAGCGCCACAAAAGAATGCTCCTGAGATTCGGCTGCTTGGCCACGATAATCTTTAGCGAAGATTTTCCATTTATACGTGCCGGGTTCTGTCGGTAGAAACCTGAACACCCACCGGGGCCGCTCTGTGGCAATCAGCCCATTGGTTGATTCACCATCTGTATTTAAATAGGTTCCCACCCGGTAATCCTGGCTGAAAAACGCTGGAACACGGAATGCTGATCCGTGCGGCGGGGTAACCCTAACATTGGCCTCTATCTCCCGCTTATCAAAAGGATTGAGTGCTAACGGCGTCATATCAAATTTTGCCGCAAATCGGGTGTTCTGAGTAACACTCTGTGGAGCGGAGATATCTGAAATATTAAGGGCAGATGTGAGGGGTGCCCTGGTGATGTTGATGCCATGCACATCAAATCTTCCTAACGATGCCCACAGGAGTTCTTTACTATCAATTCCATCAAAGCCTTGCAAACGTACACGCAGCGTATGCACCTGACGAAAAGCCCAAGGGCCAAGAGCAGTATCTAAAGTCTGGCTTGTCCATCGCGAGTCAAAAGGGAGATGAATGGCAATTCTGCCGTTTTCTGGCCAGGGCACGTCATAATGTGTTTGCAGGACCTGTCCTTCATTGACCGTGAGTTCGACAAGTATCGTTGCTTTTGATAAATGAACAGACGGAGTTCTCAATTCAAAAGAAAGCGATTGTCCATCAAGCCAATTGTCATCGACCTTGATCTCACAGCTCACCTCATTCGGCTTCAAATGAATATTGTGGTAGTAGCAATTGCTGGCTGAGAAATTTAAAATGAGCTCTGTCATGGACTGAAGGACACCGAAGACCAGAATAATGCATAAGCCCAAAGAGATAATCTCTGGCATCTTCGAGCCCCGGATGCTCATTGTTTTAACGCTTGGCGCACCGTCTTCTTTTGCCAGCCCATGCGGTGTTTTTTCCCAATGGTGGGGTTTTAGAAGAAACTGAATGATTCCGCGCCATGCAGCAAGGCCGGCGAGAGCCCAGTAGACAGGAAAACATAAACTCCAAAGGGCCAGACTTCGTTTTTTCCTTAAGTGAGCGCCGATTATGGCGATAAAAATAAAGACAAAATTAAAGAGACTAAGCGCGATGGCCATATAGAGGAGGATATAGGTCCATGGTTTGTCAGGAATAGCCAGCGGCCAGCGCCAATAAAGCCACAGAATGAGTTCGATCCAAAACGGGATTAATAGCGCCAGCGCCATCACCTGACCACCAACTACTATAAAAAACAGGAATGTTCTCCAAAGGCCGGCGGTATGCAGGAGCGTCCATGGATTTCT
>JABDAT010000037.1:8088-8188 GCA_013288985.1 Alphaproteobacteria bacterium | reverse complement strand
TAGGGCTCAATTCAAGATCAAGATGTGTGCGCACAAAACGATGCGTCTCCCACCCCAAATACCAGAACCAGTCCGTGTAATAAAGCCAGCTGCGCTCATT
>JABDAT010000037.1:6138-8078 GCA_013288985.1 Alphaproteobacteria bacterium | reverse complement strand
CGGTAGCGGATTTACTCGAACATATGCGCCAGCACTGGCCGCTACTCTCTTGGCATACCACCCAAACGCCGTAACTAAGATCATAAGGTACATGGATGTTAAATACCCCGCCTACTTTTAATAACGTGAGGCAGTTTGTCATTGCTGCAGTAAGATCGGATACATGCTCCAATATATCATTGGCCATAAGCTCATCAAAACTTTCAGGCGCCAGCATTACCGGTCCAAAGCGATGCGTAGTAAAGGATTTTCCGCTTTTTAATAAACCAGGCGAAGTCATATCGGCCACGATATCCGGCGCCCAATAGTCATTGATATCAATATTAAGATAATCCGTGCGGAAATCTTTGCCACTGCCCAGATTTATTTTGGTGGGAACCTGCATGCAGACTCTTGATTTTAAAATTTAAATACAAATGAAATTCTGGATGAGCACTTAGGTAAAGTCAATCGTAATGCCATCATTCATCACCCACTATTGCCCTGAGCCGGCGTTTTTGCAGCCAGCCAGTTTCCTGGTAAATGCGGATGGAAAATTCAGGCTCGGCAAGGTGATCAAGAAAACGCGAAAGGCTCTGGATAACGCGGATAATATCGGCCTCACCCAAAAGAGAAGCTGATTGCGCGCAGGCGCTCATCAGAGCCAGTTTAACTGTGGCGAAGCGAACTCCGATGATCGCGATGCGTTGAGTGAGCGTATTGCCAAATCCGGCAAAAGGAAAAAGCGCCAGCGATAACTGCATGGTGAGGTAACGCCGCAATAGAGGCGTATAGAGATTTCGCCATTCATTCTGCCAGCGTTCATAAAGCATTTTAGAGGCATGGAGGCTGTCGGGCTGCGCTGCAATTGCAAGCGTATCGAGCGGTATGGCGACATGCAGCGCTTTTTCCATTTCACCGATGGTTTGCATCAGCCGTTTATCGCCCACCTTTTTGGCCGCGGCTACCAATCCGCATAATGCTTGCAGCAGATAGGTGAGATCGGTTTCGCGATATTCAGGAGCGGGCAGGGTGGAGTCGGCATTATCCAGATAAAAGGGAACGGCATCGAGCCATTTATCTGCCGAGATGCGCATCAGGGATTCGCTGGCGGAGAAAATGCGCATGAGCGTGCGTTCGGGTGATGCGTTTTCATCAAGTGCCGCATCCAGAAAACGGTGATGAATGGCCAAGGCCTGTTCTGCATTCAGATGCTCAGGCAGGTAATCCTGCAGATTGTAGGGCAGTCTCTCGAGGGAAGAGGTTTCTGTTGCAAAAGGAGCATCGCCAAACAGGGAAAGCCGCGCAATTTCAGGGCAGGAGAGGGTTGCCGTCATTGTTAATGTATTGCCTAGCGATCGGGTGACGCGAGGATAGAAATGACAGGCTTCGCCAAGAAAGTCCGTCCCGTATTTCTGTTGGATCCCGCACAATCCGTTATCAAATTTTACACAGTAATCAGTGTGCGCGTCGCGGCGCATAACTACGGATATATCCCCTGCTTCTGCTGTGCTGCTTACTACCGCATCTATAAGTTCCGGCGCTTCACGCAAATACCGGTTATGCGTCTGGCTGTCCACCTGCATGCCCCAGCCTTTACAGCATGTGTCAGCACACTCGGCGGCTAGGCATACAAACCGGGTAAGAAATGCAGGACGCTGGGCCGAAGATGTCACGCGGTGATGGTGTGTTGGACTTTATACTTATCCGTCTGGAATACGTGCTGTGCGGCAATGCGCTTGCCGGAATCAATTAACAATGGTGCGCGGGCATTGACGGACAGGGAAAGTTTCCCCGGGGTGCGGTGGACGGATACGATGAGTAATACTACCAGGTTGGCAACAGAGATGCCCAGATCATTACAGGCCGACGAAAGGTCTTCCACGCTGATAATATTGTTTTGCAGATCAACAGGCAGTGTGATGAAAGACAGCGCCAAATCATCGAGGCACTGCAATAAT
>JABDAT010000037.1:0-6128 GCA_013288985.1 Alphaproteobacteria bacterium | reverse complement strand
CATATGCGCGCTTGGGAATTCGGTAAGAAAGAAGTTGAATTTATTCGGCATGCCGAGCAGGCCACGCGAAAACATGATGGAATTATGTCTCTGCAACGCGATTTTGCCAAAACGCGTATCAATCATTTCCGGTTCATCTGTTCCTAGAAATATACTGCTCTCCAGAGAGTTCACTGAAGTTCCCATCATCATGTTATTAGTCCTTAACTGTTGTTATTATATGTCAGCCAGCCACGAAAAACTATCAAAATACATATTCTTTAATAAACCTATCCTTAAGCAGTATTATTTCAGGTAATTTACCAGTGAAAGTGAGCTGATGCGCGCAAATGTGGAGTAGGTTGCTTCCAGTACGCTTTGGTCCTGCGCCACCTGTGTGGAGAGGCTGACCACATCGGATTGGGATATGCTGGTAGTAAGCCCCTGGTAATAGGTTTGCAGCGTCTGACTTTGCGTGTCCACATTCTGCACGGTGACGATATTGGCATTGGCGGTAGATTGCAGGGCGATGACGCCCTGGATGCCGGTGCTTACCAGATTCTCTGCATCCTGCAATTGTGCGGTGTTATTGGAAGCGCTTGCCTGCATCGCTTCATTGATACCGGCAATGATCTGTTGGAATGAGGGATCATCCGCGCGGATACTGTTGGGTATCGTCTGGTTGTCGGAGATGCGTATGGTCGAATCCTGTGAGCTTCCCATGTAATAGGAGGCATCGGGCACACCTGTTTGCACGGTGGCAGGCACGGGCGTGGTGACCGGAGGCGTATCGTTCTTGGTGCCGCCGAAAATATAATTTCCCTCAAAGGTGGTGTTAAGCGAGCCGGCAATCGATGACAGGTTTGCCTGAATCTGCTGCTGGAAGGAGGCGACGCTTGTGGTGCCGCTGGTTTGGGCGGCTATCAGGCCTTTTACGTTCGTGGCGACTTGTTCTATCTGGCCCAGCACGGTGTTCGTGGTATTGAGCTGGCTCACCACCACCGAATTATTCTGCTGATAATCCTGCAGGCGCGCCACCTGCGCATTGAGCGAAGTGAATTGTTCGACGCTGCCGTTGATGGCATCAAACGTCTGGCCTTTAAGACCGCTGGATACCTCTTCCGAATCATTATTAAGATCCGTTTGCACTACGTTCATATTCTGCAGCAGTGTTTGCAGAGATCCAAAAGTGCTGACGTTAGTAATGCTCATAAAACTCTCCTTAACTATTGTATAATGCCGAGCAAATCAGTGAACATCTGGCTTACAATGGTGATGACACGCGTCGATGCGGCGTAGGCATTCTGGTAGATAACCGTATTGGCAAGTTCCTGGTCGAGATTCACGCCTGAGACGGCCTGTGCGCGCTGGGTGAATCCGTTCAGCAAGGTCTGGCTGTCATTCATGCTGCTGGTGGCGCTGCTTGAATTAGTCGAAGTGGTGGCAAGAAGCTGGCCGGCATATTGTGAGAAGGTGGTGGTGCTGGCTGGCACGCCGCCTATGCTTGCGAAATTGAACTGGCTGGTGGCAAGTCCTGCGAGGGCCTGGCTGACCGAATTGTCGCCCGACGATATCTGATAGGTGAAATTAGGGGGCGCGGTGTTGTTGGTCGGCTGGTTGCTTTGCGATAATGTGCCGGTGCTGACGAGCCCGGGATTATTGATGATGCGCGACTGCACCGAAAGATTAAGCGCGCTGTTGAGCGTAGTGTCGCCGGTAGCGGTAAGGCTATTGGTATTGAAAAAATTATTTAATCCGAAATATTGCGAAAATCCCTGATTGGTGCCTGCCTGCGGCGGCACGCCTCCTGGTAACCCCAGCTGCTTGCTGTCGAGCTCGTTAATAGAAATAGTTTGTGTGCTATTATCGGCGGTTATTTTAAGATAACCCTGCTGGTTGCCATACTGGCCGTTTATTTTGGACAGGGGATTGCCATTCGCATCCACTAATGATGCCGTCACAAGCGGCTGGGAACTGGCGGGAGAGACAATAGTCGCGCTGCCTGTCTGGCTTGATGCGCCGATGAGATTATTTTCCGAACCCGATACGTTATTGACGACGCGGTAGGACACGGTGGATTGCACGAGGTTGCCGCTTGCGTCTACGGTTGCGATATTGGCCTGCACTGTATAATAGGGTGAAGAGCCGGTGCCAAGGCTGGCCGTGAACACGCCGTTATTCTGTGTGCTGGTGGTCTGACCTGAATCGACAGTCGCGTAAGAAGGCAGTGCGGTTACGGTGCTGGATGTATTATATGATCCAACAGTGGCGCTGCTTGCACCTGCTACGCTAATTTGAAATGTACTCCCTGTAACATTCGATACGGTGAAATAACCGCTCAGTGCTGAGGAAGAAAGTCCTGTAACAGTACCTCCAGGCGGTGCGTTTAAATAAACAACCTCGCCGTCAGTGAGGTTATTCGTGCCTGCTGTGGTTACTGTTACATTATTGCTGCCATCGGTCTGATAAGTGCCGTTAGCGGCAAGTGCAATGCTTGGCTGCGTGGAAGTTGCAGTGCTGACGGGGTTGCCGCTGCTATCTAATACGCTGACGTTGGAGACATAGAAATTGGCGTTGCCACCGCTGATATTATTGAGGTTGAAATCAAGGTTCAGCGTGCCGCCCGTATCCGGTATGGTATTAGATACGATGCCCAGCTGCACATTGTTGATATTGCCGATTTCAGTCTTGTTTTGCGGGGCATAATACTGGTTGATGGTGTTGATGATGCCATCAACGGAATCCACGCCTTTGCCTTGTCCCGTATTAAGCGCGGATAAATCAATGGTAAGCGGTTGCACACCGTTGGGTTCGTCCGCATAGGGGGATGGGGCAGGATTGCCGTTAGCATTCAGCACTGCAATTTGTATGCTGCCGGAATATTGCGATATAGAAGAACCGCCTACCAGACGCGTACCCGTATAGGAATTAGGCGGCGGTGAACTCGTGCCGGTGTTGTTTATGGCATTGACCTGATCGCGCAGGCTGCCAGCCAGTTGATCGAGTTGGCTCAGGATGTTGGGTATCACGGTATCGCGTATGGAAAGCAATCCCTGAAGCTTTCCGCCGGTAATGGATGTGGTGATGCTGGAAGCGGCCCCGCTTGTGGTGAGATTGGTGGGCTGGCCGATAGCATTGCCGTTAGTATCCGTATTGACCACCTGGATGGGCGACAAGGCAGAATTATTGATAAATGTCTGCGTGCCGCTGGCAGCGTTGTAGGTGAGTTTTGTAGTGACGCCGGTGGAAAGAAGGGTGGTGCCGCCGGCAGTGGTGACGGCAACTTCGCCGCTAGCGCTGAATGTTGGTGTGATATTGATATACTGGGCCATGTCGTTAAGCGCTGCATCGCGCTGATCGAGAAGGCCTGCAGTGCTTTGCCCGGTAGCGGTTGCGCGTTCCAGCCCGACATTGACTGTATTGAGCGTCTGTAAATCCGTGTTGACGCTGCTAACAGCGCTGCTGATATCGGTATCGGATTGCAGCTGCAATCCATAAAGAGAACTGGCCAGGCTCGATATCTGACCTGCGACGGAGGTAGCCGTATTTACTACATTCGTCTGAGCGGAAACACTGGGAGAATTCGCCAGATCTTGCACGGCGGTGAAAAACGAGTTGATGCCGCTATCAATGCTATTGTTGGCGCCTGGCTGTCCCAGCAGATTCTCAATCTGACCATAATAGCTTTGCACGGCGGAAGCGGAGCTGCTGGCGGAAGTCTGGGTTTGCACTTCCGCATTGAGAAAATCACTGACATTGCGGGTAATGCCGGCAATGGTTACGCCGGTTCCGGCGCCGTCGATAAAGGATGCCTGCTGGTTTACTACCTCATTAGAATAGTTGGGCGTATTGGCATTGGAGATATTCTGCGACAATACATTCAGGTTCTGCTGGTTGATGCTTAACCCTGAAACCGCGTTGCTGATGGCTGAAAGTAGACCCATAATCAATCCCCTAATGCATTATGCGTTCATATCGTCTGGTTCAATGTAACCGAAATGGGTGTATGGTAGGGTTTTCCCGTGGCGCCGCGCGCGTTATAAATGGGATTATTATCTTTCTTGGTGACATTCTGGGTCACGCATTTGACAATGGCGCCGTTTACTGCGCGTGCGACAAGCAAGGTATCGTAATTCTTTTGCATGGCTTTGTTAAAGTTTTCAGTGGTTATTTTCAGGGTGGCTTTTTCTTCCTGGGTAGTATGGGCAAGCACTTCCTGATGCTGTGTGAGATAGCGCGTGTAACGCTCAAGCAGGCCAATCAATTTAAGCTTGCGTTCCTGCAATTGGCCGACCTTTTCAATCTGCATGCTGTCCATGAGGCTGGTTTCCTCTATCAGCAAAGCGGCCAGCGCAGTCTTGACGATAATAACATCGTTAAGGGTTGCGGGCGTCTCCTTCATGGGGGCTGAATAGATGAATGGTGTTTTCTTGTTCATGACCCTATCTCCTGCAGTTTAAGTAATTCCTGTTTTACTTGTGATGCAATTCCTATGCCACCTGCATTGGCCATGATTTTACCATATTCATTAACCATATAGCTCTTATAGATTTCCCCTGTGGATCCGCCGCCGAAAAAGTCGGTCAGCTCATCGCCGGAGAACATCTGTTCCATCATCTGTGAGAGAAAAACCGCTTCAAAATCCCTGGATACCGCGTCAACATTGGTGCTGCCATTGCCGCCAGCACCACTTTCCATCGGGTTGGTAAGCAATGACGTAGTGCTGCTAAGCGGGTAGGATGCCACAGGCGCGGTGACAGAAGTGAGAGAAAAATCACTCATTTGGCGACTATCTCCGCCTGTAAGGCGCCGGCGGTTTTGATGGTTTGCAAAATAGTGATAAGATCACGCGGCCCTACTCCCAGCGCGTTTAAGCCCGCCACCAGTTCACGTAGCGATGCGCCGTGCTGCAATACCCCTAGCTTGCCCTTGCTTTCTTCGGCGCTGATAGTGGTGCTTGTTGTGGCTACCGTTTGCGCGCCGGCAGGAGCCAGGGGATTGGGTTGCGATACCTGCTGAGTTTCTTCCACTTTTACGACAAGATTGCCCTGAGCGACGGCGACTGTATCAATACGCACATTCTCGCCCATCACGACTGTACCTGATGCTTCGTCAATCACCACTTTAGCGACTTGATCGGTTTGTACGGGCACCTGTTCAATTTCGGCGAGTAACTTCGCTACATTATCTTTGTAATCAATAGGAACATGCAGGTGTACGGTGCCTGGATCCGTCATTTCCGCCGCATCGACGCCCAAATGCTTATTGATGGCTTCAGCAAGATGTTTGGCAGTAGAAATATCAGGATTGCGCAATCCGATATTGAGCGAGGACATTTTGTTGAGTGCAAATTGTATTTCGCGCTCGATAATGCCGCCATCGGCAATAAAACCATTCGTCGGCACGCCTTTGGTGACAGTAGCGCCGCTGCCCGATGCTTCATATCCGGCGATGCTGATGGGGCCTTGCGCTACGGCGTATACTTCACCGTCAGCACCGTAAAGCGCGGTGGCAAGCAATGTGCCGCCCTGCAGCGATTTGGCATCACCCATGGCGCTGACAGAAACATTTATTTTTCCACCCGACCGTGAAAATGGCGGCAGGGTTGCAGTCACGGTGACGGCAGCGATGTTTTTGCTTTTGAGTTCAGTGCCGCGTGTATTGACGCCCTGGCGCTCCAAGAATGCAATCAGGCTTTGCGAGGTAAATTCATTGTTTTTGAGTTTATCGCCGGTGCCGTTTAATCCCACTACCAGACCGTATCCCATGAGAAGGTTGTCGCGCACGCCTTCAAAAGCGGCGATATCTTTCAGGCGTGATTCCGCGTGGGCGGGCGAGGTCAGCATCATCAGCGCTATCAGCAGGCTGACAAAAAACACGATAGTTGCCATGCATTTAGCAAATATTGCATCCATGGCATAAGGGTTATAGGTCTGGCTGTGCGCAGTTATATCATTGGTTAATTTTGTCAGGCTGCCGCGCATCGGCATGGCATAATGCTGTTGCCTGCCAAAAAATGTATCCGCATCCCTGACTTCCATTTCCCTGTGAATGCGTTTAACCGCACTATTTACGATAGAGGGATGCGGTGCATGAAGAGGCTGATGGTGTATCAATAAATCACTGTTCATTTTTGCTCGCTCCCACAA
>JABDAT010000036.1 GCA_013288985.1 Alphaproteobacteria bacterium | reverse complement strand
TCGCCTCTGTGCTCACCCTTAATGAGATGGGCGTTGACCTGACTGCGCTCACCGTATTTGGCGGCGCGCTTGCAGTAGGGCTGGGTTTTGGCTTACAGAAAATCACTTCCAACTTCATCGGTGGTATTATTCTCCTGTTTGAAAAGACCATTCAGGCAGGTGATCTCATTGAAGTGGGCGGCGAAAAAGGCTGGGTGCGCTATATGGCCATACGCCATACTCAGATTGAAACGTCGGACGGGCGCGACATACTCGTTCCCAATGAAGATCTGATTACCGGCAAAGTGATAAACTGGACCTATACCAACACCCGCGCGCGCATGGATATTCAGCTGACCATCACCTATGATTCGGACGTGGAGCTGGCCTATAAACTGATGCTGGAATGCGCCGCAAATCACAAACCGTTAATATCAGATCCGGCGCCCGCCTGCTTTGTAAAAGAGTTCAATGATCGCGGTATCCAGCTCATGCTGGTATTCTGGATTCCCGACGTAAAAGACGGCATGGCGGCAGCCAAAAGCGACGTCATGCGCGCAGTCGTAAAAGCATTTAGAGGCGCTGGGATTACATTTGCAAGATCATAATAATGAAAAGCCCCATGCAGCATTGCCACTTTCCTGAAACGTCACAGCTGAAAGTGGGCTTCACGCTGATTGAGCTTTCTATTGTTCTTGTCATTATCGGCCTTATAGTTGGCGGGGTACTAGCAGGGCAGGATCTCGTCCGCGCAGCTGGTGAACGTGCACAAATCTCGCAGATTGAGAAATTCAACGTGGCGGTCAATACTTTCCGGGGTAAATACGGTGAAATACCGGGAGATATGGATACCACCACAGCAACAATGTATGGATTTTCACCCTCAATAAAATTTTCAGGGCAAGTGCGCAATCCCAATGGAAATGCCGGAGAAAGTGATGGCAATGGAATTATAGAAGGCACCAGTTCTTTTGCCAGCCCTACTGCAAATTGCGGCAATTGCATTGGTGCAGGGGAACCCGTCACTTTTTGGGATGATTTAACATATGCCAATGGCATGAATCTCAATCTGGTTGAAGGTATTTACGATGTGGATAATAATTGCCCATGGGCGTGCGGAAATATTCCTAATTATAATGGCGCGGCAATAACCGGCACGCTTGTAGGACTTTTTTTTCCGTCGGCCAAAATCGGTGGAGCAAACTGGGTGTATGTATATAGCAAAAACAATATAAACTATTATGGCCTCTCGCCAATCAGTTCCATTGCTTATCAGGTGGCCACTGCTCAGCCAGGCCTTTCCGTCAAGCAAGCATATGATATCGATCAGAAAATAGACGATGGGTTTCCCCAATCCGGTAATGTGATAGCACAGTATATAAACACTACCGTCGTCTGGGCAGCCGGAGGCGGAGCAAATGGCGCTTCTCCAGGCAGCACCACATCATCATCTTCTACTACATGCTACGATAATGGCGGTAATGGGGGGATAGAGCAATATTCCATCACCCAGAACAATGGTTCCGGCACTAACTGCGCCCTGTCATTTAAATTTCAATAAAATATACAACAATCCATTACTCTTAAACGAGTAATGTTTTTCCCTTTGCCACAATCCCCACACTTCCGCTAACATGTATTGCAAATGAAGTCCCTTAAGCCATCCCCCCTTATCATTAGCTCTGAGAAGGCCAAAAGCCGCATTCAAGGCTTCACGCTGATTGAGCTTTCCATTGTCCTTATCATCATCGGCCTCATGGCCGGCGGGATACTGGTTGGACAAAACCTCATTGATGCCGCCGGAATACGTGCAACGATTACTCAAATTGAAGGGTACAACCGGGCAGTTAATACATTTAAAGGCAAATATGGGGAGCTACCGGGCGATCTGGCTTCCGCAACTGCCACAACATTTGGATTCAAAGCCAGAGGCAACAGCGCAGGCGAAGGCGATGGCAATGGAATCATAGAAGGCCGTGATGTTCTGGTCTGATCTAACCTATGCTAACGGGATGAATTTAAATATGATTGAAGGATCATACACAAATGCCACTCCCGACGTTTACATTGCCACTATATACAATACTCAGCTGAGTGAATATTTCCCGGCAGCCAAAATAGGGCAGAATAATTATATTTATGTCTATAGCGGGTACTGGGCACCCATTGACAATTATTTCGGATTATCGGCCGTCGCCACCGTATCAGGCGGACAAATGAGTTCAACCCCGGCACTAACAGTCAGGCAGGCCTATAATATCGACGCCAAAATCGATGATGGCCTGCCACAATCGGGAAATGTAATAGCACGATATCTCAATGGCAGTTCAGGCTGGGGTTACTGGGCGGCAGGCGGAGGCAATCAAGGCGCCACTAGTGGAGGGCACCCAACTAATTCGGCAACGAGCGGTTCATCCACTACCTGCTACGACAATAATGGCGTCACAGGCATTCAAAGATACTCTCTGGCGCAAAATAACGGCGGCGGCATTAACTGCGCATTGTCATTTAAATTTCAGTAGAATCTAGAGCAGCCCGTTGCTCTTAAACGAGTAATGTTTCTTGCCTGCGATAATCAGATGGTCATGCACCTTGAGCCCCAGCGACGTTGCAGCAGCGGCAATCTGGCGGGTGATATCAATATCGTCTTTGGAGGGGGTGGGATCACCGGTGGGATGATTATGGGCGAGGATAATGGCGGACGCACTTAAATCGAGCGCACGCTTGACCACTTCGCGCGGATAGACCGGCGCATGATTGACGGTTCCCTGCTGCTGCACTTCGTCGGCAATGAGCACATGTTTGTGATTGAGAAAGAGCACGCGGAATTCTTCCACTTTTTTATGGCCCATGCTCACACGGCAATAATCGAGCAGCGCCGTCCATGACTGAATCACCGGCCCCTGCGACGCTTCGTCTTTAAGCAGGCGCTCCGTTGATGCATAAATTGTCTTTATGGCAACGATTGCCGCCTCGCCCATACCGTCCACCTTTGCCAGCTCCACCGGCGTGGCATGGACCACATTGGCAAAGCCGCCAAAATGCGCGAGCAATGTTTTGGCCAGCGGTTTGGTATCCATGCGCGGACTTGCCGCATAGAGTATCATTTCCAGTAATTCGTAATCAGCCACCGCGCCTGCACCGCCCTTCAGGAAACGTTCGCGAAGACGCTGGCGATGCCCCGCATGATGGGGTTTTTCCTGCTTGTCCTTTTGCAGGGCAGCGGATTCACTCATAGCGCATAGGGCGGATGCGACCTGCCCACTTTAGACTCGGTAAATATTTCAAATCCGTCTTTGGTCACGGCAAGCGTATGTTCAAACTGCGCCGATAGCGACCGGTCGCGCGTCGTCACCGTCCAGCCATCCTTCTCATTTAGCTTGGTCTCATAGCTGCCGGCGTTAATCATCGGCTCGACCGTGATGAACATGCCTTCCTGCAGAAGCGTTCCCGTGCCCGGTTCACCGTAATGCAGCACATTGGGCGCCATATGGAAAACCTTGCCGATGCCATGGCCGCAATAATCGCGCACCACCGAGTAGCGATGCTTCTCGGCGTAAGTCTGAATCGCGTGGCCGATATCGCCGATGCGCCTGCCCGGCTTTATCTGCTCAATGCCCAGCATGGTCGCTTCATACGTCACCTGCGTCAGGCGCTGGGCTTTAATCGGCACATCGCCCGCCCAGTACATGCGGCTGGTATCGCCGTGCCAGCCATCGACAATCACCGTGACATCGATATTGAGCATATCGCCGTCTTTAAGTTTACGGTCATCGGGAATGCCGTGGCAAATCACATGATTGACCGAAGTGCAAATCGACTTGGGAAAACCGCGATAATTAAGCGGCGCGGGAATAGCGCCGGCACTCACAATCATGTTATGGCAGAAATCATTGAGTTCATTAGTGGTAACACCTGGCTTCACATGATCAGCAACGGCGTCAAGCACACGCGCGGCAAGCGCCCCGGCCTTGCGCATGCCTTCATAGTCCGCCGGGTCGGTGTGGATTGCAATACCTTTGTTTTGTGCTGACATTTACGCGCAGTTCCTTTAAACTTTGTTCCTTCTTATATCTCTAAAATTACCTGTAAATATTATTCATGTCCACTGCTTGTATCATCATTATCGGCAATGAAATCCTCTCCGGGCGGACCCAAGACGTAAACATTAACTGGCTTGCCGTAGAGCTCAATAATATTGGCATAAGACTCAAAGAAGCGCGCGTGATTCCTGATATCCCTCAAGCCATCATCAAAGCCGTAAATGAATGCCGCGCAGTCTATGATTATGTCTTCACTACCGGCGGCATCGGCCCCACGCATGATGATATTACCTCAGAATGTATCGCACAGGCGTTTGGCGTGCCTTACGCAAGGAACAAAGAGGCTGAGACGATTCTTACTGAGTATTACGGCCTGGAAAACCTCAATGAAGCACGCCTTAGAATGTGCACTATGCCCGAAGGCGCTGCGCTCATTCCCAATCCAATCAGCATCGCGCCCGGTTTCAGCGTAGGTAATGTGTACGTGATGGCTGGTGTTCCAGGCATCATGCAGGCGATGTTTGACCACCTCAAACATGGGTTAACAGGCGGCAAGCCCATATTATCGGAAACGGTGAGTGTATTTTTGACCGAAGGGAAAATTGCCGCCGAGCTTACGAAGGTGCAGGAAACATTCCCTGACGTGGAAATAGGCAGTTATCCTTTCGTGCGCGAGGGTAAGCTGGGAACCAGCCTGGTCGCGCGCCATGAGGATGCAACACGGCTCGCGGAAGCAAAAGCCGCCATCGTGCAAATGGTACAAAGCTTCGACGGAGAAATCGCGAAGGATGAATAAATAATTTACCTTTTATATTGTCATGCCGGCGAAAGCTGGCATCTCATTCAACTGAGCGGGATTCCTGCTTGCGCGGGAATGACAAAATACAGAGGAATGAAATTAATTAAGCGGCAGCAGGAGCAGTTGCAGCGGCCTGGGCTTTCTTAATAGCCCGTTTTAATTTGCGCGCTTCATCCGTCAATTTGGTATTCGACGTTGAAACCAGGTATGCATCGAGCCCGCCATTATGATCCACCGTGCGGATAGTCGCTGCGGTAAGGCGCAATTTAACGCTGCGCTTCAATGCTTCGCTTACAAAGGAAACGGTCTGAATATTGGGAACAAAGCGGCGGCGCGTTTTGCAGTTGGAATGGGAAACATTATTTCCATACTGGGGACCAACACCGGTTAATGCACATTTCTTAGCCATACAATCCTCTTCATTTTGCGTTCAGTCGCTTCGCATTTTTCTGCAGCGCTATACATAAAGCGCGCAAGAGCCAGCCTTCTTAGAGGTGTGAACCGTTTTGGTCAAGGATTTTTTACGTTTACCTGCGATCTTAACCTGTATTTCTTCCCTGGGCCAGATCCAGGCAATAAATAAGGAAATTCAGACTGATGCCAATTGCCGCCTATTGAAACTGGAAACGGAGCTGACAGAGCGTTACACTATCATAAGCACCGCCAATGTTATAAGTTGGGGGAGTGTTTGCACTAGATACACATGATGTCGTCCCAGGCGTGGCGGCATTATTAAGAGCGCTGGTCCCTTCCATTGCCTGCAATCTTCCTGACCCAGGTAACCCATCATCTATCTTGGCATCAATAGCATACGCATCCGCAGGAGATAAATTATTACCTATAGAATAAACCCCGCTGTTAATGCCAGTCACGATTGTCAATTGGAAATAATTCGTGCTGTTAGCAGAAAAGACGGTAAAATAATTGTTATTACCAAATGAGCTTTTGGGCAGAAAGGTCGACAGCGGATATATAACGGGGCTAAAAGCTTCAGCATCAGAAATAGGATTCAAATACGCCAGAAGCGTATCAGTATCATGGTTTTCAAGCCATGCGGCGTTGATAGACGCGTTGTATGTATCACTGGGAAAACTGCCCGGAATCAGTGATGCTGTTGCCAAATCACTCCAGAACATTGCCGTCTCGCCGAACATTTTTGTAGTAGATGAAAAGGTGCCAGACTCAATTAAACCATCTCCATCCCCTTGCCCCGTATTGCCCGTACGCGTTGCAAAACCAAATTGCAGCGCAATATCGGACGTCATATCACCAGGCAGTGCATTGTATTTTACACGGAAAGTGTTAACCGCCGTATTGAATCTTTCTATCTGGGTAACAACGGAGCGCTGGGCAGCAGAATGCACAAGCGTTTGCCCAACCAATATACCGCCAACGATTAAGCCGATGATGACAAGCACTATCGAAAGTTCGATGAGGGTAAAACCCTGTTGAAAGGTGTTTTTTTGCTTATCCGGCGTGTATGACATTTCTAATATACCTAATATATGTTATCCCACTTGAATCACAATAATACTGCATCATCGAATATGATTCAATCAAATAATTAATGTAATTATCATTAAAATGCATGAAAAAAGGTTAAAAATTTTTAAATACCCTGGCTTGATATTGATTAAATTCTGCGCCAATCCGTAGTGCCATCCGGGCGATCTTCCAATATTATTCCATGTGATTTCAGATTATTACGTATATAATCAGCTTTCTTCCAATCTTTAGCCTTTTTGGCTTCATTACGATCTAAAATTAATAATTCAATTGATGAATTTGTTAATAAAACAGCATTAGCATCATTATCAGCCCCAAGCGCCGCTGTACTATTTCCCTTAAACCACTCATCTGGCTCCTGTTGCAAAATGCCCAGAATCTTTCCCATATATTTAAGCGTACCGCCGGTGTTGGCATGCAAAACACTTAATAATGAGGGAACATTTAAATCCTCGCCGAGTGCTTTTAGGATAAGCGCGTCTGATTCTTTTTGCATCCCTTCCTTCCCGCCGTCTTTTTTTATTCTTCTATAGAATGTATCCAGTTCTTTCTTGGCATCGCTTAATAATTTATCATTCCAATCGAGCGGCTCATTATATTTCGTTTTAAGCAGCGCATAACGAATCACTTCGCCTTGAATGCCCTTATCCAATAAATCGCGCACAGTGATGAAGTTCCCGAGCGACTTACTCATTTTCTCACCGTTTACGGTCAAGAATCCGTTATGCACCCACATATGGGCAAAGCCAGAGCCAGGGTAGGCGCCGCAACTCTGCGCTATTTCGTTTTCATGATGGGGGAACATAAGATCGGAGCCGCCGCCGTGAATGTCAAAATCCTGCCCCAGATAATGCGTGCTCATCGCTGAGCATTCAATATGCCAGCCCGGCCTGCCTTTGCCCCATGGGCTGTCAAACACACTAGAAGGATCGTCTTCCGCATCCGCAGACTTCCAGAGCACAAAGTCATTAGGATCGCGCTTATAGGATTCTACTTTAATGCGCGCGCCGGCATTGAGGTCTTCCTGGATGCGGCCCGACAATACCCCATAATTTGGCATCGACTTTACACTGAATAATACATGCCCATCCGCCGCATACGCCTTGTCATTATTGATTAGCCGTTCAATCATTTTTACCATCTGGGTTATATGATCTGTCGCTTTAGGCTCAATCATTAACCCATTGGGTTTATTGTTATTAGCTTCCAATACGCCAAGCGCACTCATATCATCATGGAACCAGTCTGTGACTTCTTCTGTCAATTGACGGATGGTTATGCCGCGCGCAATAGCTGCGGTATTTATCTTGTCATCGACATCGGTGATGTTGCGGACATAGGTGACATGCTCAGCGCCATATACCTGACGCAACAGGCGGTACAGCACATCATACACCACCACCGAGCGGGCATTGCCCAGATGCGCCCGATCATAAACCGTCGGGCCGCACACATACATGCGCACATTCGACGCATCAATCGGCATGAATGGTTCCTTCTTGCGGGTGAGGGTATTATAAAGGAAAAGTGTCATAGAAATGGGACTCCAAGCCTATGCACTACTTTACTACGTTTTATCATCGGCAGCAGAATTTTCATTTCCGGCCCGTGCTCAAGTCCGGTCAGCGCAAGGCGCAGTGGCATGAATAAGTCTTTTCCCTTACGACCTGTTTTTGCCGCAATTGCTTTAGTCCACTGACTCCATGTGTTTTCATCCCACGGTTCAAGCGGAAGAAGCTCAGATGCCGTCTTAAGATAATCTAAATCATCTGCATGATATCCGGATAGGCTATGTACTATTTCCCACCATTGTTCCGCTTCGCCTAGCTTCTTGATATTAGCACGCACCGCAAGCCAGAAGGCCTCATCTGCAGCAAATCCCAACCTATCTTTAACAGTGCTAAAAGGTAATTGATGCAGCAGCTTTTCATTCAGCTTTTCCAGCTCCTGCATATCGTAAATAGCAGTGGCGCGGCCAAATTTGCTGATATCAAAACTCGCAACCAACCTCTCCATATCGGCAAAGGGTTCTATCGCATCGCTCGTGCCCATTTTGGCAAGCAGGCTGTTAATCGCCATGGGCTCAATGCCCGCATCGCGTAAACCCCGTATGTCGCTGCCACCCACGCGTTTGGAGAGTTCGCCGTCCTTGGTTTTAAGCAGCGCCAGATGGCCAAACGCAGGCGTGGCAAATCCAAGCGC
>JABDAT010000035.1:708-8962 GCA_013288985.1 Alphaproteobacteria bacterium | reverse complement strand
CGAACTGCTCTTCAATATCCGCCTGCTGCAATAGGGCAGGATGCAGCAAAATAATACTTACCAACTGATTTTCAAGACTATTTATATGGGTTTTATCGTCATTTGCTTCCGGCAAGGGGGCTAAAGGAGCGTTTACGGTCGCTATTTTCTGGCCTTTTTTATGCCGGTTGAGGATAAAAAGCTCGCCCCGGAAATAGTCGCGCACATGCTGTTTTACCATTCCGTCCGCAATACGCTCAGCCGTCTGCATCAGATAATGCTCGAGCGACGCCTTGCGCTCAGCCGTTTCGGATCCGAAACGAGCAAGGCCCTGACGCCACAATACCTGCGATAACATCGCAGACTGATTCAACACCTGCTGCATCGCCGAGATGCCTGATTTCTTCAATAAGCTATCCGGGTCTTCACCTGCCGGTAAGGTCGCGAATTTCAAACTGAATCCTGGCTTTAATAAGGGCAGCGCCAATTCTGCTGCGCGCATCATCGCCCGTTCTCCGGCACTATCGCCGTCCAAACAGAGAACAGGCTCTGGCACTGCCCGCCATAATAATTTAAGCTGCGATTCGGTAATCGCCGTGCCCAGCGGCGCCACTGCGGTGGTAAATCCCGCCTGGTGGAGTGCAATCACATCCATATACCCTTCGCCGACAATGAGCGTGCCCTGCTCGCGCGCAGCCCTTGCCGCAATATCATAGGCAAACAGCATTTCGCCTTTTTTAAAGAGCGGCGTTTCCGGGGAATTGAGGTATTTGGCCGCATTGGGCGATTGCGAAGACGGCAGTATGCGGCCGCCAAACGCCACCACTTTGCCTTGGGCGCTGCGAATCGGGAATATCAACCGGCCGCGGAAGCGGTCATAGGTGGCGCCTTCATCAGGCGTGGCAAGCAACCCGGCTTCCAGCAGCATGGGTTCTTTAATATCCTGCTTTATCAATGCATTCTTAAGCGCGTCGCGCTGATTTGGCGCATAGCCCAACCCAAATCGTTCTATAGTATCGGCGCGCAATCCGCGATCACGCAGATATTCGCGCGCCTCTTTGCCAACAGGCGTTTGCAGCTGCTCGGCAAACCAGCGCGCCGCCAATGCCATTACATCTTCAAGCGTATGGCGTTTACGCTCATATTCTTCCGCTTCGCGCGTCATCTGAGGGATGGGAAGCCCCGCTTCAATGGCAAGGCGTTCGATTGCTTCGGGGTATGTTACCCCTTCAAAATCTTTAATGAATCCGATGGCATCGCCATGCGCACCGCAGCCGAAACAATGAAAGAAACCCTTCTCATCATTGACAGTGAAGGACGGCGATTTTTCCTTATGAAAAGGGCACAGCGCATGAAATTCGCGGCCATGGCGCTTAATCGGCACGCGCTTGCCCACCACTTCCGAAATAGGGAGGTGATTGCGCAGACGATCAATAAATTCCGGCGGAAAACGCATAGTCTTTCCTTTTAATTGTTCCCGCTCCGCCTGCTGGCTTCGCGATGAACCTAAGCCCTTCGGGCACTGAGAAGCATGGCCAGCTGGCCATGCTTCTTGTCCCTTGTGCTGCCTGAATATAGGTATTGCAGGCTCCAGTTACAATGGGTAGTTTCAACATATGGAAACAACGTATGTGCCTTTGGGAGAGCGGCTTATTGCGCTCTCTATCTGCCGTCACGCCCGCGCCCGCAGAATCTCGCTCCGCCTGTCGCCTGCCCGCGACGGCATTGTCATGACTCTGCCTAAACGGGCGGCACTCGCTAAAGGCATGGCGTTTTTTGCAAGCAAGAGCCAATGGGTGTTGAGTCATGTGGAACAAACGCCGGCCGCCAAATTGGCAGAAGGCGCAGTCATTTCCCTATTAGGCAATGAAACGTTTATTAAGCGCGGTGATGGACGCGGCGTAGCCACCCTTCACGATAACATATTAACCATATACGGCGCGCCTGAATTTACTGAGCGCCGCGTGCGCGATTTTCTGAAGAAACATTTGCAAAGCATTTGCCTTGAACAGGCCAGAACAATGGCAGGAATACTTGGAAAGACCATCCGCGAAGTCAAAATCCGCGATACGCGTTCGCGCTGGGGCAGCTGCACGGCAAGCGGCATCCTGACGTTTAACTGGCGGCTGGTATTGGCTCCGCCCGAAATACTGAACTATCTCATTGCCCATGAAGTAGCCCATCTGGCGGAAATGAACCATAGCAGAACATTTTGGGAGGTGGTTGCCCGCCTCCATCCCGATTATAAGAAATCCCGTTTATGGCTTAAGAATCATGGCCATACGCTGCATAGGCATGATTGAAGTACTGTAAATAAATAAGGGTCTTTATGATATTCTCATAAACTTTAGCATAACATTAACCTTCTTTGCTTACTGTTAGATATATAATTTCACTAATTCCTAATATGATATGATACAGGCCAAAGCCAAAATCCTAATTGAGCATATAGCAAGTCAGCACAATTTTGCGCCTGAGAATCGTGACACAGTAACGACCGAGCTGGATAGTTTCATACGCGATGGAGATGACAAGGCAAAACTGATGGGCAGCATGATTAAAGCCTACCTGCAAAGGGAATGGCAGTTTGGCAGAACACCTGCTCAGGAAAGCTTGCAGCGTTTTGTCGCAGGTGATTTTGGCATACGATGGAATTCTCCTTACTCAGTTCCAAGTTGGGATTTCATTCCACCCGATCCTATTGTTCACCCGGAATATTATCAGTCGTTAATGCCCGGAGGCTACTATGCGACGCGCGATGCGGCACTCAGTGACCGCCAAGAACCCAAGCTTTTGTTTGACGAAGCCTTACGCAATATTCATCTGCAATATCATATAGTGAACGATATTTTAGAGAGAAAACTGGGATGGGGCGAAGAAGGTGTGCACCTGAGTAAAACTATGGCCATTTTGCTATTTGATGATGCATCTTATCCTCTGCCGCCGACACCGAAAGAAAATAAGCGCATGGCATGGGTTTACCCTCATGTAGGAAAGGATACGCCAACTCCCGCAGGGCATTTGACAAATTTTTGTACTCTGCACGGCCAGCAGTATTTAACAGACGCTATACGCACAAGCGGCTTTAATCCTTTTGAGAAACTCACTATTGCAGAAGTCGGGGGAATCAAGCACCAGGAAGATACGCTGCAGGGAAATAATTTCAGGGAATATTTTACCATTACTTTGGGTGAAACCCCATTAACAACGCTTTTTGCTGAATACCGTAATAGAGGTGGCGACGAGTTTACCCAAGGTGCAGGAGAGCAGGTAAAATTATATAATCAGGAAGCCCTGTTTGGGGATAAAAAATATGATTATTTTGTGACTAATATGGTTGTATCACTTGGTTCATGGGGAGATTGTGACCCCATAATAGAAATCCCCATTCAGAGAGAATTAGTTATAGTGGGGAATAATATTACTAAACAAGATGGTGTGTCGCTTCATTTTGGCGCTGACCTGATGTCAAGGGTTGTAAATAAATCTGTTGGAAAGGAAAATGTACAAGGTGAGGAGTCAACCCTACGCAGTAATAATCTACTGAAATTTATGGGCAGTGAAGCCATCGGTGAATATGGCGACTGCCATATTATATGCAACCGGCACGGAAGGGTAATTTCTGAAGATGCCTTGGCTGCATTTGAAGTTGGTAAAAACTGGGAAGAATATGAGGACTCCAAAATGTCTTCATTGTTTGTACAGGGGGTTGGTGGCAAGCAGCCGCCATCAAAACGCAGTGCTGGCAATAGCAGAGGAAATGTCCCTAAATAATTTTACTTGCATATGTCTTGCCATGAACAATGGGTTACTCCATCTCAATCTGTTCGGGATGTGTAATATCGATCATCGGCGCGTTATGGTAATTTATCCAGCCGCGCACGCGCACTTTTTTGCCCACCAGTGACTGGGGATTGAGCGCCGCAAAAGCCGCCGTATATTTGCGCGAGATAAACACAGCGAACTGGCCTTTCCAGTGTTCGCTGAAATTGATGTACATATTATCATGTGAGAGGTTTACGCTTTTAATTACGCCTTCGACAATCTTGAAGCGGTTGATGAATTCGCTGGTTTCCTGCGGCGTGATAATGCGGAAATAGGGATGCGCCCAGATGCCACGCCCCGCAGCCCTCGCCTCGCGCTCGTGCGCCAGCATTTTTTCAATAACGTCGTGGCTATCATCATTAAAACTATAGACCATTGCATAACCCTGCGTGAGCATTGCGCCCTGCAGCCAGACGCCGTCGCTGGTAAATACCTGTCCCAATAAGCGGTTATGGCGGTCGCGGGTGCCGGGCTTGGCATCAATCTGCACGCTTTTGCCCGCCACTAAATTTTCCAGCGCTTTTCTGGCTTCATCTCCCAAAGGCTCGCCGTTTCGGTAAGGCGGCTTTTCTTCCTTCACATTGGGCACTTCGATGCTCGCAAGCCTGACCGTATCGCCTGATTCCAGCACCAGCGATTTACCATTGATGATTTGCGTGACCTTCAATGCATCTGTTGCTGCCAGGCTTACGGCTGGCAACATGAGTATGAATAGTCCTGCACTCCACTTTTTTATCATGGCAAAGGGATACATGATTCAAGCTGCATCGTCATTCCCCGATTTTTTGCCTTCCCCCGTCATCCCGGAAAGCGAGTCTATCTGGTTTTGTCATGCCGCACTCGTTGCGGCAGCTCCCGTTACAGAAGGAAACCCCGCAATATATGCGGGGTGACTTGTGCGTGATGCCTGTGACAGTAATATGCTTCTAGCGTGTGAACTGGGGTTTGAATCTGGGGGGCGGAGGAGGCGCTGCACGGCGCAAGTTTTCGCGCTCTTTGAACGATGTATCCGTCTCGGCTAATGCACTATCCACTTCCGCCTGCAATACCGGATCCGTCCGCCCTGCTTCAGCCATCAATTTATGCGCGTCTTGTATGGGATATATTTCCTTATGCGGCACCGCGCCGGATTTTTCTGCAACCGTATCCGAGAGTTTTTTCTTGCCGTTCTGCAGATTTTCATCGAGCTGCGTCTGACTGTCGTAAATGGCAAACCCTATCGAACCTGCCGCCATGCAGCCCAGCACAACGAGCGCTCCTAATCCCGGCGCCAGAACGGAAGCAGACGCCAGCAGTGCAATCGCCGCCAGTCCGGCGACAAATCCATATTCAGCACCGCGAAAAGCGCCATGCGCCAGACCGTCTTTGAACACTTCGTTTTTATCATCCATCCACGCATCGCGTTTATCAAGGAAATTGGCGGTGAAAAGGCCGAGTTTGCTTTTGGCGCGGTCAAGCCAGTCCTGCCCGTCCATCTGCTCCTGTGCAGTGCGGGTCCGCTCGGCGATATGTCTATCGGTCTCAATGCCCATGTAAAAATCCTATTACAACCTCCTGTGAGTATAGTCCGTAAATGTTAAACTATTATGACGATGACGCATTCTGTCATAAAAATTTAGCATTTCTTAACTTTCAATATGTTATAATGGACTTATGTGATGAACCAGGATACGTGTATGACAGCTATCGTAATGAATGTTCTCAAGAAATTGCAGTTTCCTGCCTTTGCCTTCCCCTGGCCCTTACGCCCTGAACCGATGTACCGCTTCATCGCCAAATGCGTCTGTATCGCGATTTACAACCCAAAATACACTGGCTTTGAGCAGATTCCTGAGAAAGGCGCGGCCATTCTCATAAGCAACCATGTCTCATACGCCGATGGCCTTATCATCGCTTCCGCCTGCAACCGGCCGATACGCTTTATCATCGACACCCATATTTATAACGTTCCACTGGTGCATTATTTCATGCTCTATAACCGGGCCATTCCTATTTTGCCCACGCGCGAAAGCGTAACCCATGCGCTGGAGGAAGTATCGGCCGCGCTCAAAGCCGGCGATATCGTCTGTATTTTCCCGGAAGGGCAACTCACCTACACTGGCAGTTTGGGGCGCTTTAAAACCGGCATCGAAGCCATGGTTAAACGCGATCCGGTGCCCGTTTATCCCATTGCGATTACCGGCCTGTGGGGCAGCATCTTCAGCCGCAAATATTTAGGATCGCTCAGGCGCTGGATCCCTAAACGTTTTTCACCGCGCGTGCACGCCATATGCGGCGAGCCCTTGTCGCCTGATCAGGTCAGCGTCAATCATCTGCAGCAGGCCGTGCTCAGGCTTAAATATATGGCTCCCAATCTGGCTTAATTAAGCAAAAATTTATTTATGGCTAAAATATCTGACGCTACAACATACACTGACGATGAATGTGCCGCAGCAGGTGTTCATCGGAAGATATCTTCTGAAGAAGGCCATATAATGGTGGTATTTTCTAAACTTGATACTCTTCAGTTGCATTCCCCAGAACTACGCGGCGATACAGTGCCTGCAATTCAAACTATTTATGATGATGGTTCCATAGCTGAATTCTATTATACCAATGGAACCAAAACACATCCCAAAGGACATGACTATCCGGCTGAGATAATGTATTATAATACACTCAACTGTACGGAAGAATTTTACAACGACACAAATGGTAAACGCATTAAATCCATTAAAAAAGACCATAAGGAAACGGTGACAACAGAATATGAAGAGCATCCTTACGGATTGCGCCTTATCGCCCGATCTGACAATGGATCAAAACGCGTGTTGCATTTTAATCAGGAAAGCGAATTAAATGATGCGCCGGATGGAAGTCCCGCCTGTGCATGGTATGGCCCCAATGGTGAATTAGTGGCCAGCCAGCATGCTCGCAATGGCAAAGGAGAAGAGTTGATAATGCACCAGCCACACACGCTTTCCTGGACAACTGTGGTAAGGAATGAAGAAGATTCGCGATCAGATTGGGAAAAAGAAAGAGGCCTGCAGAATCCGCCCAGACCGAGGCGCCAATATACAAATAGCAGGAATTAAGTAAATATTCTTACTCCTTCACCAGCCCATGTTCTCTGGCAAAACGCATGAGCGGCTGGCCTATCTGCTCCTGCGTGTAATCGGCATGATAGACATCGGGATAACTTACAAAAGTTTTAGGCTCATTGGCCGCAGCAAATAAAGTTCTGCCATGGGCGATGGGAATCACATTGTCTTTTTCACCGTGCAGCATGAGAAGGGGGGCATGAACGTTGGCAATTTTCGATAGCGAATCATATTTATCCAGCACCAGATCGCGCACGCCGATTACAAAGGGATAAAGCTCGGCCGAGCGCGTCTCCACCGAAGTATAGGCCGCTTCCAGTACCAATAGGCCGGGAGCTTTCTCCGTAGCCATCTGCACAGCAACACCGGTGCCAAGTGATTCACCGAAATAAATAAGTTCGTTTTGCGCGATATGCAAACGGCCCAGCGCATAATCGATTGCCGTGCGCGCATCTTTGTAAATCCCTTCTTCCGAAGGTTCGCCGCCGCTTTTGCCAAAGCCGCGGTAACTCACCGCCACCAACCCGAAACCGGCATTCACAAAACTGGCGAATTTCGGCGCGCGATCGCCCAGATGCGTGGCGTTGCCGTGAAAATAGACAATGGTGGGATATTTTGTGCGGGTCTTGTGCACCCAGACCTGGAGCTTGACGTCATCCACGGATTTGAGGAATACTTCTTCCACATCTGTTAATCCATATACCGCCGGAGCTGCGAGCGTTTTTACCGGGTAATACATCAGGTGGCGCTGAAAGGCAAAGATGCCACCTATGAGGGCGGCGTATATTCCAATCGCGAAGTCAATTCCAAACCACATGTTTTTCAATCCCGTGTGTGAAGTGAAGCTTTCGCTATTATACTCTCAAAAACTTTGCTAATAAGTTAATTTACATATTATTTTTATGGTTCTGTGAAATATACAGTGCTAGTTCATTAGTGGATAAGGCTTAATATGCTGAACAATATACCTATTATTGCTTCCATGCTCACCTGCCTCATGATTACGGTGATGCTCACGGATATTACCCGCTTTACTATTCCCAATTGGATAGTGGCCATAATCCTGCTGCTTTATCCTGTGATGCTGTATTTTTCTCCCGTTGTTGTGGATTGGAAAATGGCGCTTGTTATCATGGCAGGCGTTTTTTCCGCCGGGTTTGTGCTTTTTGTCCTGCACGTGATGGGCGGCGGCGACATCAAACTCCTGCTGTTGAAATGCACCCTCAGCCCAATGCACAGCAAGCTGTTCCTAATGTAGCAGCGCACACTGAAGCGCAAGCCCCGGTAAGCACAGTACCCGGCGACGTACAAAAAATGAGCGCGGGCAGCGGAATTCAGCATAGTGAATTCAACGCATCCAAAACCGACCC
>JABDAT010000035.1:0-698 GCA_013288985.1 Alphaproteobacteria bacterium | reverse complement strand
CATCAAACTCCTGACCGTCACCTCACTTTTTGCTGGCCATGAAGGATTTCCCCCATTTATTATGTATGTCGCCATGCTGGGCGGGCTGCTCGCCGTTGTGCTTCTTGCGCTGCGCCCTTTTACTCCTTTTCTGTTTATTAAACTTGGGCGGCCTTCCGCCAGCATTCCGCGCGTGCTTACCACCGATCAACCCGCACCCTACGGAGTGGCCATTGCACTGGCATTTCTCTTTGTGTTATGGTCCGGAAAAGTTCCTGGGGTGATATTGTAAATCATGTTAGCCTTGCGCAGAGCATCCGATCGTTTTCATACCAAGATTGACTGGCTTGATAGCTGGCATACATTTTCTTTTGGCGAGCATTACGATCCGCGCCATATGGGATTTGGGCCGCTGCGCGTCATTAATGACGACCGCATCACGGGCGGTGGCGGGTTCGGTACGCACGGCCACCGTGATATGGAGATTATCACCGTCGTACTGGACGGTGCCCTTCAACATAAAGACAGTATCGGCACCGGCTCGATCATCAAACCCGGCGACGTACAAAAAATGAGCGCGGGCAGCGGAATTCAGCATAGTGAATTCAACGCATCCAAAACCGACCCGGTGCATCTGCTGCAGATATGGATAATTCCAAACGCGACCGACATTGCTCCTGCCTATGAACAGATTCATTTTGATGCGGATGCCAAGCGCG
>JABDAT010000034.1 GCA_013288985.1 Alphaproteobacteria bacterium | reverse complement strand
ATCCAGAAACCGCCCAAAAAGCGGCGGCATTGGGTGTACGTTTTATCAATGATGTGAGTGGGGGAATGAATCCGGCAATGGCGAAATTGGCGCGCGATCACAATATATCGCTTATATGCATGCATTCGCTCACCCTGCCTGCTGACCCCGCTCATACGATTGCTCTGGACGCCGATCCAGTAGAAATAGTATTGGCGTGGGCCGGAGGGTTGCTGCAAAAACTTGAAGCGTCAGGGGTGGCGCGCGCAAATATTATCATCGATCCGGGCATTGGCTTTGGCAAAACCAAGGAGCAGTCATGGCAGCTAATCCGCCAGGTTGCGCGGCTTAAAACATTGGGCGCAGCGCTGATGGTGGGGCATTCGCGCAAATCGTTCTTATCGTTATTCAGCGATAAAAAATCCGCCGATCGCGATGCTGAGACATGCGTCGTTTCTGCCTATCTTACTTCACAAGGGGTGGATTATCTGCGGGTGCACGATATAGCAAGCCATGCAGCGATGCTACGGATCAAGGCTGCTTTATGAAGCATAACAATGCGCAGATTGAGGCGTTGCTCGGCAGGCTTGCCAGCCCAAAACTCGCCACTATCGATTTATCGCTCGCGCGGGTGAGTGCATTGCTGGGCGCTTTAGGCAACCCGCAAGACAGATTGCCGCCGGTCATCCATGTGGCAGGCACGAATGGCAAAGGCTCGCTGCTTGCCTATCTGACAGCGATTTTTCAGGCTGCAGGATATCGCGTCCATCGCTATACTTCGCCGCATCTCGTGCGTTTTAACGAGCGCATCATGGTGGCGGGCAATGATATCAGTGATGAGGCTTTGCTTCCGCTACTGGAGCGCGTATGCGCGGCAACGGCCAGTTATCCGGTTACTTTCTTTGAGGCAACCACCGCAGCGGCATTCCTGGCATTTGCTGAAACGCCTGCCGATGTCGTTTTGCTGGAAACGGGGCTGGGCGGCAGGCTGGATGCAACCAATATGGTGCAGAGTCCCATACTCACGGCAATCACTCCCATTTCCATGGATCATACCGAATATTTAGGCAATACAATTGCGGCCATTGCCGGTGAGAAAGCGGGCATTATGAAGCCGCACGTGTCTTGTGTAATCGGCCCGCAAAAAGACGAGGCGCTCAGTATGATTGAGAATGCCCATCAATGCTGTCATAGGACAACCCACTCCGTTTTCGTGAGTGTCTGCGTTATGGCATCAGCAAGCACCCGCGCTGTCTTACCCCGTAATGCGCCTGCTTTGGGATAGCGCCATTGCGGCGCAACGTCAGCCAGCGGAACCAACGCAAAATCACGGCTTAAAAGACCTGCATGGGGAATGATCAAATCGTCTTCCTCCAGCACCAAATCTCCGTAAGCCAATATATCAATGTCAATTTCACGCGGCCCCCAATGCCCCTGCGGTGTGCGGCCAAGCCTGCGTTCAATGGCCTTCACTTCCATGAGCAATGCGCGCGGCGTTAAACTGGTTTCGCCTTTGAGCGCCATATTGAGAAACGGCATGTCCCAGTGGGCAGGCGCGCCCGCAGGCAGCAGGGCCTTGCCCTCATAAACAGCAGAACATTCTATAGGGGATAAAATAGCGGCCAGTTCACGCACGGCGCGTTGCAATTGCGCTGTTCGGTCGCCAAGATTAGTGCCAAGTCCGATGATGACCATAATACTAGCGTCAGTTCAGGGCATGCCCTAGTGGAAAACGGACGGTATTAGTGGCAGAAGATCGCAGAAACGCAAGTGAAAAGCTGCGCTAGCAGGTTAAGCGGCTAGAGCATAACCCTGCGATGGCGTATTGAAGTTAAGATTGACGGATTCATGAGGAACCGTTGCGCCAAAATGGTCAGACGTTGCCATGGACCGCATTTCATGCATGAAATCACCAAGGCCCACACCCACACCCATAATCGCTTCATGTGCAGAAGCACTGAGTCCGCGCATATTAAAGCTATGCGTGGGTTCGCTGATTTCCTGGCTATGGCCTGGTGCACTTAAAGAAAGCCCAACACCTTGTTCTAACCCCTTTTCAGCAGGTTCATTTTGTGACAAGTATTTGTCTACATTGAGAAATGGCGTTATACCGCCTTTAGCAAAAACGCTAAGTATACTGGGTCTCTCAGACTCATCCTTAGTATGGCGTACTAATTCTTGTTCGTGCTGTGTTCGTTCTTGCGCCTGTTGCTCACTCTTGAGGATATTAAGCGCTTCTTGTTTGCGGTACTCCTGATCATCCTGCTGCAAACCAGCTTGTAAAAGGTCGCGGACAATTCCGCCGCGGCTTGCTGGATCACTGCCATTGGGCAATCCTGCAACCGGCAGGTCTCTATTGTTTATAGCATTCGCAATGGCTGCATTTCCATTATAAATAGAATCATCTCTGTTCACTGAAGTCCAAGGGAATACGCCTCGCAATGGCACACCTTGGAGCTGGGCATCAACTCCCTCTCCGACTGTAAATGGCACACTGGATTCCTGGATGGGTGTATATGATTGCATCATAGTGGCTTTCCTTATCTAATTAGGGTCAGTATAACTAAAATACCCTTCAATGTGTGTGAATCTTTTGTGACAATCCATCCCAAAACCCTGATTAACGGCATAGTCAAACCATCCCAAGAAGCGTTTATATCCGTGGATGAACGCGGATTCCGCTTTGGCGACGGCCTGTTTGAGACCATTCCCGTGCATGCGCGCATCCCTTATCTGTGGGGCTATCATATGGAGCGGCTCACAGCCGGACTTAAGGCGCTGCGCATTGACTGTGACGCTACCCACTTGCAACCCCAAGCCCTGCGATTGCTTGAGCAAAACAACATCACAGAAGGCGTGCTGCGCATTTCCATCAGCCGCGGCATCGGCAGCCGGGGCTATCTCCCCTTCCCTGCAACGCTTGCGCCCACTATCATCATGCAGACGTTAAACCGGCCAGCGCTGCCCAAAGAAGCGACAAAATTATGGCTCAGCGCTTACGAAAAAATCTCGCCGCGCGCGATGCCCACCGACTGCAAACTGGCGCAAGGCGTCAATGCGGCACTGGCGCGTATGGAAGCCGTTGATCACGGCTGCCATGAAGCATTGCAATGCAGTGCGCAAGGCCATATCGCAGAGGCAAGCTCCGCTAACATCTTCTGGCTTGAAGAGGGAATCTTATACACAGCCGCACTTGCAAGCGGCGCGCTTGCCGGCGTCACGCGCCGTCGCCTCATGGAACTCTCACCTTACCCTGTAAAAGAAGGTTTGTTCACACTGGACAATCTGCAAAAGGCTGAAGCCGTAATACTTACCAATGCCGCTATGGGAATTCTGGCAGTAGAGTCCCTTGCACCCCATGGATTTACCTGGACCAGCACCGCTTTAGCCACAGAGTTAAATGCCCTGCGCAATGCAGATATATTGAATAGCTTGCTCCAAGCCAAGCCGTAAGTATACTACGCGCTCTTTAAACTCATAACAGCAGGCTCCTCATGCGCAAAATTGCTCTCTTATCCGTTCTCATTCTGGTCGTTGCCGGCGGATACACCGCTTTCTGGTTTAAGAAATCCGGCGAGTTCAAGCAGATGCTGGAGCAATCGATTGCGTCGCTCAATGAACAGGCAAAAAATATCAGCAAGGATAATACCCTGCTGCGCTATGACTCCATTGACGTAAGCGGTTTTCCCTTCGCAATGACCCTGCAGGTAAAAAAACCGGTGGTGGATCTGCCTGTTGCTGCCTTCCTGCAGAAAATGCCACATGAAGTCGCCCCGATTGCGCCGGTAACCAGCGCTCCGCTTGCTCCCCCAAGCGTTACACCTTCTGCGATTGCCGCGCCCGTCACTCCCGTAACCGTTACCGCTGCCGCACCAACTGCCGTCCAAGCGCCTGCTGACTGGGTTGAAGAAATAAGCTACGGTGACAGTATTTCCGTATCAGGCAATCTTACCGGCACCCATTTCACACTTACCATGGCCGGAGATCGTACTCATAAATCGTTAGTGAACCACACGGTAAAACATACGCTTGTCAGCAGCTCCTCTTCCCCTCTGGTGTGCCATCTTGGCATAGAGCAGGCAGGCAATACATTATGGGTCATGCAGCCGATATTCACCGATCTGCCAACCTTCCTTTCCATATTCCGCTCCGCCGATTGCGACGTGCAGGGCATTACATTGAAAGATGCTGCATCCGGAACATTATTGCTGTCTGCAGATGGGTTCTCCGTCAGTGCCAGCAATAAAGCCGACGGCACCGCAAACCGGAAAATTGATTTCAAACTGGACTCCAAAAACACCAAGGCGCTGCCTGCCTTTGATGCATTGGTGAATGAATATATGTCATGGGGTTATGCTTTAAGGGGAACGCCAGACAATCTGCGCATGGCGACGCCTTTTTCAGAATACGGCGCGCAAGACCAGAAAATCGACATACATTATAACGGCCCCGCCAATGCTAAAGATTTTTCCGATCCGGCAGCTCATATGCTCTTTGACAGCGCTTTTGATGTAAAGAATGCCATGGCTAACATGCAGATGGAAATACATGTCGATACAGCGCCTCAGGGAGAAGAACGCGTAGCCTCCATAAAAGTGCATTCCGTCTCAAATGTTACTGAGCGTTATGACCAATTAATTGCCAAGCAAACGGCCCTTGCCTTTACCGAAATGATGCGGGAGGGAAAGACCGGTCAGGAGTTGCAAATACAGCAGACGCTTTTGAAGCTCGGCACACCGGAAGAACTGACGGTGGCAATGCTGCCTAAGTTTCATGAATTTGGCACGGTCAATTTTGACGTCGATGCCAATGTCAAAGGACCCAATCATGCCGAGACTTTCCTGAGACATGGCAATTTTGCACTGGATACGCTCAACTGGGTGGCAGCGCCTTACGGCCTTAAATTTAAAGGTGCGCTCAATGCAACGGCAGAAAATAAAATACCTTCAGGTGACCTGCTCGCTACTTGCATTTCCTGTGATGCGCTGATAACCGATTTTGGCAATTACGCCATGCGCATTGAGGCCATTGTCAATCGTATGACCCCCGGCAAGACGCCATATATCAACGCCGGGCTTATCAATGGCGTAAAACAATTCCTGCACGGGATTGCTGAAGACGCAAATGCAAAAGACGCGGTGATTCATATTGTCATGAAAGACAACGGCATTCTGACCATCAGTGGAAAACCCGCCATACAGGCCATGGGATTATTCGGAGCAACCATCGCTCCTTATCTGCAGCATCCTGCTGCTGCCCCAGCGCCTGCGGCCGCTCCCGTTCCTGTGGCTCCGGCAGGACAATAAACGTACAAGGGTGATAAGCGAACCGTATTTCTATATATCACCTCTTACGGCAGCCAGCATCTTGGCTGCAAATGAATCGTGCTGGGCATTGCTTTACTCAGGACAACAGCGTGAGCATACCGGGCGCTATTCCTACCTTGCGCTTTACCCGCAGGAAACGGTTTCGGGTGATGCATTTCTTGCGCTCGCAGAAAAGCTCAGCTCAGACCGCCCTGCAATGGAGAATGCCTGGGTTGGCTATCTGGGGTATGAAATGCTGCATGCGACGGAAATGCTGCCGAAAGAATCCCAAAGCTATATCACCCTCGCGGATTTATGGTTTACGCGTTTCGGATTTATCGCCTGTTTTGATCACATGGAGAAAACCGTTACTTGTTTGCGGGAACCGCATATCGCCAAGCCTGCATGGCCTGAATCCGCCTTTGAACCTGTTGCGCCCTCGGTTGCAATCGCATCACTGACCTCGCCCATCTCACGCGATGCTTATCTGACAGCAGTTAAAAACACTAAAGAAGCCATTATGAACGGTGATTTCTACCAGGCCAATATCACGCGCAAATTTACCGGCGAGTTTAGAGAAAAACCCAACCCCTTCGCACTTTTTTGCGCATTGGCGAAAGCAAGCCCCGGCGCTTACAGCGCCTATATCCAGATGCCAGATGCGGCCATACTCTCTTCAAGCCCTGAGCGGTTTCTTACCATTGATGCGCAAGGCGCCATGGAATCGCGCCCCATCAAAGGCACCGCACCGCGTCACAGCGATCCGGCAATCGATGCTTCATCACGTGCAAAGCTTGAGGCAAGCGAAAAAGATCGGGCAGAAAATCTCATGATTGTTGATCTCATGCGCAATGATTTCTCGCGCAGCGCCACTTTCAACAGCGTAAAGGTGGAACGATTATTTGAAATATCGTCTTATGCTACATTACATCATATGGCATCAACCATCACCGCCACTAAACGAGCGGAACTTTCCACACTGGATGCAGTGAAATATTGCTTTCCGCCAGGCTCCATGACGGGCGCACCCAAAATCCACGCCATGAAATGGTGCGCAGAACATGAAGCTATCCGCCGCGGTGTTTATAGTGGTGCATTGGGCTGGTTTGGCGGCGATGGCTCCTGCGATCTCTCCGTCGTCATCCGCACCCTTATCCTGCAAGGCAACCGCTTCGAGTTTCAGGTAGGGGGCGGCATCGTTGCCGATTCTGATCCAGTTGCTGAATGGCAGGAAACCATCACCAAAGCGCGCGGCATTATGGCGGCGCTGGGGCTGGATGCGAAGATACTGGAAGAAATTTAGTGCTGAGTGCTGTGTGTTGAGTGCTGAAAAAAGAAGATTCTTCTTAACACTCAGCACCCAGCACTTAACACTCTTTTGCTACTATTCAAACTCAATCAGCAACTGGTCAGCCTGAACGCTCTCTTTTTCAGGGATGTGAATCTTCTTAATCGTCACATCATGATCGGCGTATATGACGTTTTCCATCTTCATCGCTTCAATCACCAGAAGCTCGGCGCCGGTTTTCACGACGTCGCCTTCTTTGACGCGGATATGCTGTACAAGCCCGGCAATCGGTGCAATCAGGCGATCCTTGCGGTTGCCATTGATGTCTTTGGGCATGTAATGCGCCAGCTCCGCCACGCGCGGCGTGCGCACTGTTGCCGCCACTTCTGAACCTGCATACGATAACAGATACCCTTCATCGAGGGATTTGAGCATCACGCTCACCGGCTTGCCGTTAATGGTACCCTGGAATAATCGCCGTCCTAATTTCCATGAGCTGCGCACAACAATCAGGCCTTTATCGTAGCTGATGTCATAGCCGTATTCTTTCATGCGCACATAGACCGGATAGCTGGCATCGCCCACGCTTACCACCCAGCGCGAACCGATGGCGCGCTCGCGGCCGGGCACCTGCCCGCTGATACGTGCGGCGCGCTCAGCATCGCGCAGGAACATATGTATCGCAGCGCCCAGAAATACTTTGGAAGTATCCGAAGTCAGTTCCGCACCGGCAAACCCGCCGGGATATTCCTGTTCAATAAAGTTAGTGGAAATATCGCCGCGAGCGAACCGCTCATGACCAAGTATCGCTTCGAGAAAGCTGATATTATGGTTGATGCCTTGTATAACATAAGACGACAATGCCGTCTGCATCGATTCAATCGCCTTCTCGCGCGTGGCGCCATACGTGCAGACCTTGGACACCATCGGGTCATAGAACATGCTGACTTCGCCGCCTTCGTAAATGCCGGTGTCAATCGTCACATGATGTTCAGTCACCGGTTCCTGGTAACGCGTGATGCGTCCCGTGGAAGGCAAAAACCCGCGCCGTGGATCTTCAGCATACACGCGCGCTTCCATCGCCCAGCCTGTGATTTGCACTTCTTCCTGGGTAAAGCCAAGCTTCTCGCCTGAGGCGATGCGGATCATCTGCTCTACAAGATCGATTTTGGTAACGAGCTCCGTCACGCGGTGTTCCACCTGCAGGCGCGTATTCATTTCCAGAAAATAGAAATTGCCTTTATCGTCGACGATAAATTCCACCGTACCGGCAGAATTATAATTTACCTCGCGCGCCAGTGCCACGGACTGTTCGCCCATCGCAGCGCGGATAGTATCATTTAAGAATGTGCTCGGCGCTTCTTCGATAACTTTCTGGTGACGGCGCTGGATGGAGCATTCGCGCTCACCCAGATAGACGGTATTGCCGAATTTATCGGCCAGTATCTGGATTTCAATATGGCGGGGATTCTCAAAGAACTTTTCAATAAAGACGCGGCTGTCGGAGAAACTCGATTCCGCTTCGCTGGCGGCATATTTAAGCCCGTCGAGCAGTTCTTTTTCATTGCGGGCCACGCGCATGCCTTTGCCACCGCCGCCTGCCGCCGCTTTGATCATGACGGGATAGCCGATGTCCGCGGCAATCGATTTGGCTTCTTTAGAAGAAGTGACCACGCCAAGCGTGCCCGGCACGGTGTTCACGCCCGCCTTCACAGCGATTTTCTTGGATTCAATTTTATCGCCCATCATCTTGATGGCCTCAGGCGACGGACCAATCAACGTTGCGCCCGCGCGTTTTACGGCCTTGGCAAACTCCGCATTCTCAGACAAAAATCCATATCCCGGATGCACGGCCTGCGCGCCTGTCTGATCAATCGCGCTGATGATATTATCAATTTTCAGATAGCTCTGATTGGAAGGCGAAGGCCCGATATAGACCGCTTCATCGGCTTGCTTCACGTGCAGCGCATTCGTGTCGGATTCCGAATACACGGCCACGGTTTTAATACCCATGCGCTTGGCAGTCGCCATAATACGCACTGCAATTTCGCCACGATTGGCTATAAGAATTTTATCGAACATATTTTACAAAGGAAGGTTATCGTGTTTCTTCCAGGGATTCTGGAGATTTTTATTCTTTAGGATGGAAAGCGCCCGGCAGATGCGCCAGCGCGTATTTTGCGGGCGAATCACATCATCAATATACCCGCGTGATGCAGCGGCGAAGGGTGATGCAAATTTCTCTTTATATTCTTTTACCTTGGCATCCACTTCTTCCTGGTTTTTAAGCGCACCGCGGAAAATAATTTCCACTGCGCCTTTAGGTCCCATCACGGCGATTTCTGCCGTCGGCCACGCATAGTTAACATCCCCGCGCAGATGTTTGGAGCTCATCACGTCATAAGCGCCGCCGTATGCTTTGCGGGTAATAACAGTAATTTTCGGCACCGTCGCTTCCGCGTACGCAAATAGCAATTTGGCACCGTGCTTAATAATGCCGTTATGTTCCTGGGCGGTGCCCGGCAAAAATCCCGGCACATCGACGAATGTCACCAACGGAATGCTGAATGCATCGCAGAATCGTACAAAACGCGCAGCTTTGCACGAGGCATCAATATCAAGACAACCGGCTAAGAACATCGGCTGGTTGGCAACAAACCCTACAGTATGGCCTTCCATGCGCGCAAAACCGACAATAATATTTTTGGCAAAATCCGGCTGAATCTCGAAGAAATCGCCTTCATCGACCACGCGCTCCAGCAGCTCTTTCATATTATAAGGGCGGTTGGGATTATCCGGCACCAGCGTGTTAAGCGACATATCAACGCGGTCGGCAGGATCACTGGTGGGGCGCAACGGCACGCCGGACTTATTGGAAAGCGGCAGGAAATTAAAAAGCCTGCGCGTCTGCAGCAATGCTTCAATGTCATTATTATAGGCCAGATCGGCCACGCCGGTTTTATGGGTATGGGTATCGGCGCCACCCAGCACTTCCTGCGTCACCACCTCATGGGTTACGGTTTTAACCACATCCGGGCCGGTCACGAACATATAGGATGATCCGCGCACCATCATAATGAAGTCAGTGAGAGCCGGCGAATATACTGCCCCGCCTGCGCATGGCCCCATGATTAATGATATCTGCGGAATGACACCGCTTGCCAGCACATTGCGCTGAAAAATCTCTGCAAATCCG
>JABDAT010000033.1:8422-10018 GCA_013288985.1 Alphaproteobacteria bacterium | reverse complement strand
GCGCCGCAATGGCGGAAGCGATGACAGAGGGCGGAAGCCCGGTGGAAAACATCAGGCTGCGCGCACTGGTCGCAAGATACTCTATCACATCTTTTGCACCCGACACATAGCCGCCATAACTGCCGAGTGCTTTGGATAGTGTGCCCATAAGTATATCCACATGCACGTCAGGAAACGTGAGACTATGCGCGGCATCCGCCATCAACCATGTATCATATTTGGCAGCCAGCTGGCTTAACTCAGCAAGCGGCGCGATATCGCCGTCCATGCTGAACACGGCATCGGTAATAATAAGAATATGGCGATGATGGGCATGATTAGCTTCGAGCAGGCGCGCACAATCTTCGACATCGTTATGTTTGAAGCGCTTCAGCTTTGCCCCTGACAATTGCGCGCCGTCAATGAGGCAGGCATGCACCAGCCGGTCGGCAAGAATAAGATCGTCTTTACCGACAAGCGCCGGAATAACGCCTACATTCGTAAGATAGCCGCTTCCAAACACCAAGGCCGATTCCATTCCCGTCGAATCGGCAAGTTTTCTTTCCAACTCCTCATATAAAGGATGATTACCCGTAACCAGACGCGAAGCCCCTGCCCCAGCGCCATATTTTTCAATGGCTGCAATGGTGGCAGCCTTCACTTTGGGGTGCTGCGACAACCCCAGATAATCATTGCAGCTAAACGAGATGAAGCGCTTATCGCCGCGCGTTACATACGCTTCGGTTTCGCGCACGGATATGCTCAGTTCACGTTTGCGCGCCACTTTCGCCAGCGCCTGTAATTTTTCCCTTGCGACATCGGCTAAAACTGCCATTCTGCTCCCATATTAATAAGAGGATACTATGATTCGCCACGATTGGACCCTACCGGAAGTAACCGCCCTGTTCACCTTGCCGTTTAATGACCTGGTTTTCAAGGCTCAGTCTCTGCACCGCGCCTATTTTGATCCCAACGCAGTACAGGTAAGCACTTTGCTGAGTATCAAAACCGGCGGATGCTCGGAAGACTGTGGCTACTGCCCGCAAAGTGCCCATTTCGACACTAGTGTCAAGGCCGATAAACTGATGGATGTGGATGCGGTGGTGGCGGAAGCCAGAAAAGCCAAGGAAGCAGGCGCCTCGCGCTTCTGCATGGGCGCGGCGTGGCGCAGCCCCAAAGACCGCGATGTCGAGAAAGTGGCAACCCTGATTCGTGAAGTAAAATCGCTGGGGCTAGAGACCTGCGCAACACTTGGCATGCTTAAACCAGACCAAGCCCTGGCGCTTAAAAGCGCAGGACTTGATTATTATAATCATAACCTCGATACGTCGGAAGCGTTTTACCCGGAAATCATCACCACCCGCACCTACCAGGACAGGCTCGACACGCTGCAGAATGTACGCGACGCCGGTATGAATGTGTGCTGCGGCGGCATTATCGGCATGGGCGAAAGCGTGGAAGACCGCGCCGACATGCTGCGCACACTTGCCAATATGGCCGAGCATCCCGAAAGCGTGCCCATCAATATGCTGGTGCAGGTGGTGATGATTTCCGGGTAAAACGCTTCCGACGTATCGAGGTTATGATTATAATAATCAAGTCCTGCGCTTTTAAGCG
>JABDAT010000033.1:0-8412 GCA_013288985.1 Alphaproteobacteria bacterium | reverse complement strand
TGTGCGCACGATTGCGGTGGCTCGCATCCTGATGCCAAAATCATTCGTGCGTCTCTCAGCGGGGCGTGAAGATATGAGTGAAGAAATGCAGGCGCTGTGTTTCTTGTGCGGTGCCAATTCCATTTTTTACGGCGAAAAACTCCTCACCACCGCCAACCCGGAAGCAGAACAGGACAAACAGCTTTTCGCACGCCTGGGCCTCAAGACGCTGCAACCTGCCACAAAAGCTGCCTAGGTCTGAGATATGCAGAAAAAAAAACGTCCTTATCACACAATCCGTTGAGCGTCAGATATATATAATCCGGGGCCAGAAAGTGATGCTGGATCGCGATTTGGCCTTATTGTATCAAGTGCCTACAAAGGTGCTGAATCAGACTGTTCGCCGCAATCTCAAGCGTTTCCCACCCGAATTCATGTTTCAGCTTACCGAGAATGAATCTTCGGCTTTAAGGTCACAAATTGTGACCTTAGAAACTGAAAACTTGAGGTCACAAATTGTGACCTCAAGATCAAAACATGGCGGCAGCCGTCATCTTCCTCATGCATTCAGCGAACATGGCGTCACCATGTTGTCCTCTGTACTTAATAGTGACCGCGCCATACAGATGAATATCCTTATTATTAACGCCTTTATACGGTTGCGTGAGATGATTGCCCATAACAAAGATTTGGCAATGCGCATAGAGAAGCTTGAATCCGGCCATCAACGCATCTCTTCCATTATCGAAGTGCTGGTAGATGAAATTGATAACATCACTGAAGAAGTGCGTGACATGAAAAAGCTTCCGCTACTGTCTAAACGCAAAATAGGGTTTGATTTATAAAAATGTCCGACTGGTACAAAGAGGGCTTAGAGCATATCTGGCTGCCTTATACGCAGATGCAGACTTGTGCGCCGCCTTTGCCAGTTATAAGCGCAGAGGGTTGCCGCATCACGCTTAAGGATGGGCGTGAACTGATTGACGGAATTTCCTCCTGGTGGACTGCATGCCATGGTTACCGCCATCCCCATATTGAAAAAGCTATCGCCGCGCAATTGGCAATGCTGCCGCATATCATGTTCGGCGGGCTGGTGCATGAACCCGCGCTCACACTTGCCAAACGCCTGGTTGACATCACACCCGCAAGCCTTACGCGCGTGTTCTTTTCAGATTCAGGCTCAGTCGCTGTGGAAGTGGCGCTCAAGATGGCGCTGCAATACTGGCAGAATAAACGCCAGACCAACCGCAATCGTTTCCTGTGTTTCCGCCATGGCTACCACGGCGATACCACGGGCGCGATGTCTGTTTCCGATCCTGATTCGATGCACAAGGCCTTCCGCTCTTATGCCATGAAGCAATATGTGGTGGATATACCGAGCGACGAATATGGTTTCGCCGAGTTCGATCAGTTGCTCGAAGGCGTACATAAAAACATCGCTGCGATTATTATTGAGCCGCTCGTACAGGGCGCGGGCGGCATGAAGTTTCATTCCTCCGACGTGCTCGCCGAAATCTTCCGCATCGCAAAAAAGCATGACGTGCTTTTCATTGCCGACGAAATCGCCACTGGATTTGGCCGCACCGGCTCCATGTTCGCCTGCGAGGAAGCGGGTATCGCACCCGATATCATGTGTTTGGGCAAAGCGCTGACCGGGGGCACGATGACGTTAGCCGCAACCCTTGCCAGCGAAGAGATATTTAAAGCATTCCTAAGCGACGACCCCGACCACGCCCTCATGCACGGCCCCACCTTTATGGCCAATCCCCTGGCCTGCGCTGCCGCCAATGCATCGCTTGATGTATTTGCAAAAGAGCCGCGCCTCAAACAGGTAGAAGCCATCGAAGCGCATCTGCAGGAAGCGCTTGCACCTTGCCGCGCTATGGACTTCGTGGAAGATGTCCGTGTCAAAGGTGCCATCGGCGTGGTGCAGCTTGATAAACCCCATATGGATACGGCGATGCTCAAAAAGCGTTTCATCGAAGAAGGCGTCTGGCTGCGCCCCTTAGAAGACGTAATTTACATCATGCCGCCGTTCACAATTTCCCAAGAAGAGCTGACCAGACTCACTGATGCGGTGGTGAAGGTAGTATGTGAGATAAAGTGACCCTCCACTCCTATAAATTATTAGAATCTATATCTATTCCCACTCTGTTCTTTGGCGATTAAGTATTTTATCCCAAGGCGAGATGTTGATTCTTCCACTGCAGCACTTCTTGCGCTTTCTGCAGCTTTCATTGCTTGCTCTATACGTTCTCTAACTATCTGACGACATTGGCTTGGTTCAAAAGTGCTGTCAACGAAGGTTTTAATATTGCGTCCTAGTTCCTCTCTTTGTATTGGATTTTCAATCAAACTCTCTATTGCTTGTGCCAGCAATTGAGAATTATGCTGCGGTACAATATAGGCATTTACATTGTGTGTAAGTACTCCAGCGGCGGCTGTATCGGTAGCAAGAACTGGAATCTGCGTGGTTCCTGCTTCTGGAATTACCGTGGGAAATCCTTCTCCATTGCCATTTTTTGGAATAATGCTTGGCACTACCAATAAATCCGAATCTCGTATTTCAATTCCCATTTCTTCTCGCATCGTATGCCCCCGAAAATGCACCTTGCTTTCTATATGTAATTCTTTTGCATACGCCTCAAGCTGCTCTCTTAAAGGTCCATCACCAAATAAAATAACTTCAAGATTTAAATGAGGAGGAAGTTTTGCAATCGCTTCAAGTAAATACCATTGCCCCTTTTTCTCAATCATCCTGCCACAGCAAACTATTTTAAAGGGATGTTGAGGAGATGTAGTTTTACGTGTAACTCTTGTTATGTCTCCTTGAAAAGCTTTCAAATCAACCGGGCGATATACAATATCAACGGGTGTTTTGCATTCCGGGGATTTTCTCTGTAATATTTCTAAGGCAGAGGGAGAACTCAGTGTCAGAAATGATGTAGCATCCAGTTTAGCCAGCACTTCACTTTCTGAAAGCAAAGCGATATCATTCGTATGCCCCTGCGCACCAAATACATAGCCTGTACCGGCGATAGTAGTTGCGTATTGTGCCAGTGTCGCCGAAGTAGCAAAACTGTTTGCATATGCAACATGAATATCATGTGTGCACATATAATGCGCGAGCTGCAAGGACTGTAAGAATTTCGTAGGTCTCTCTTTTTTGCGGTACGGTTTTTCTTCCAGAGAGTCCATGTCATGTTTAAATAAGCATAAAGATTTATCTAATAAGCCGTGATTTTCTAGGAATTCTACCGCTTGCTCTAATGGCTTATATTCTGGATTATCTTCGACTAATATACGCAATATTTGCGGCCGCTCATGATAACATTCAACCGCTTCAAGCAATGATGCAGAATTATCCGTATCCAAGAGATGTTCTTTTTCCGTACGATCAGGTGGTGTAGCTTTACGTGAAGGCAGCAAGGTAATAATCTTCGCATTAAGGCCATGGTCTGAGATAATATCCTGTGGATTGGCAGTAGCAGCATCACGAGGAGAAAATATTGTCACTTCAAAGCCCATATTCTCCAGAGCTTTAATATCTGAGACCGAATAAGTTTCTGTATTAAAGGGAGGGAATTGTCTAACGACAACAGCTATTTTTTTGTTTATCGCCATAACAAACTACGCTTCTTATGAGTAACCCTATGATTTCAGTTTACTCATCCCTGGTTAATTTAAAATTAACCAGGGATTAATATTTAGTTAAAAAACTCTTTTACTAAATCAAAAGCGTTTGCCCGGCATAGTAATGAAAGCTACATCCCCTCAAGCTCATCAATCAGCCCGGCTACCACGTCAAGGCCACCCTGCCAGAACGAAGGTTTGCTCGGGTCCAGCCCAAAAGGCGCCAGCAATTCCTTATGGCGATAACGTCCACCGGAAGAAAGCATAGTGATGTATTTCTGTTCGAAGCTTTTGCCCTGGCCTTTCTTCTGCTCCTTTTCGTATGTGGCATAGAGCGAATTGACCAGGCAATCGCCAAACGCATAAGCATACACATAAAACGGGGTATGGATGAAATGCGGAATATAGGCCCAGAAATGACGGTATTCCGGTGTAAGTTTTACATTCGGCCCTAAAGCTTCGGACTGTACATCCACCCATATCTGGCCGATGCGCTCGGAGGTCAACTCGCCCTGTTTGCGCTCATTATGCACGCGGACTTCAAATTCGCACATCGCCACCTGACGCGCCACCGTCGCAAGCATGTCTTCCACCTTGCCCGCTAAAATACTTTTGCGTCGCGCGATATTTTTCTCACGGCGTAGCATTTCACGGAATGTAAGCTGCTCGCCGAATACGGATGCAGTTTCGGCCAATGTAAGCGGCGTATCCGCCAGCAACGCCCCCTGTTCGGCAGCCAGCACCTGATGCACGCCGTGACCCAATTCATGCGCCAATGTCATCACGTCGCGCGCACGACCCTGGAAATTGACCAATAGGTAAGGGTGCACGGAAGGCACCGTCGGATGGGCAAAGGCTCCAGGTGATTTGCCGGAGCGAATCTGCGCATCTATCCAGTTTTTATCGAAGAAAGTTTTACCGAGCTTGCCCAGCGTCGGCGAGAACGCGTTATAGGAAGAGAGCACCAGCTCCTGCGCTTCATCCCAGTTATAGCTGCGTTCAGGTACACGCGGCAATGGCGCTGCGCGGTCCCAATAGGCCAATTGCTTTTTGCCTAACCATTTGGCTTTCATTTTATAATAGCGGTGGGTCAGCTTGGGATAATTCTTGCGCACGGATGACATCAGCGCATCCACCACCTCGTCTTCCACCTGGTTAGCAATATTGCGCGATGAAATGGGCCGCTTAAAGCCGCGCCACTGGTCTTCGATTTCTTTATCCTTGGCAAGCGTATTGGTGATAAGCGCGAAGGTTTTGATATTCTTCTCCAGCACTGCGCAAGGAAGCGGCGCTTTCCATAGGCGCACGGCCTCCTTTGAATCCGACATCAGATGCAGCACCTCTTCCATGGCGAGTGGTTTTTTGCCTACCGGGAAACGCAGATCGCTGATGGTTTCGTCAAAATGACGCGACCAGGCGGCTCTCCCCGCCACATATTTCTCATGGAGCAATTTCTCAATATCGTCCGACAGCTGATAAGGCTTAAGCGCTCTGAGTTCGCGCACCCACGGCGCATAATGCGTGAGTTCTTTCGCAGCCAGCCATTTTTTGGCCTGGACCTCGGACGCTTTATTAATCGACAGCGTGAAGAACAGCAGCCTTGAGCTGAGCGTGGTGAGCGTTTCCTGCATATTCTGATAGAACTGGGCAATATCGGGCTTGCTCATATCGCCGGCATAGAGCAGTTGGGCATAGCTTCCGAGCTTGCCGAGCAAATCACTGATGATTTCATATTCTTTAAGCGCATTGGCCAGCGTGGATGCGGGCAGTGCGGCCACTTTACCGCCGTAAAGCTTGGTAAAATTGGCAATCAGGGTTTCTGCAAGTTTACTGTCCTGTGCAATCTTTGGGGAAGTGTGATTTTCATAGAAATCCTTGAGGTTCCAGACAGGAAGAGCGGATTTTTTTATATTTGCGGCCATTATTATGCTCCGGAGTTATTGTATATTAGGATAATGTGGTCTTATAGTATAAGCATGTTAGGCACAATACCTGTCAATAATCCATGAACACTTCTGAACCATCCCATTTTCTGAATCATTTTTATGCCATGATTAAAGAGTTTGGCGAGCAGCCATTGCTCTATGAAAAGCGCGGGGGGATTTTTCAATACATTACCTATAAGGAAGCGGCCACGCAGTTAAACAGCGTCGCGCGCGCGCTCTATGCTAACGGCATAATGCAGGATGATCGTGTGGCGGTGCAGGCTCAGGCCTCCCCGCAACTGTGGATTGCCGAATGGGGCATACTAGCCAACCGCGCTGTTGAAGTGATAGTTCCCCGCAGCTTTAATATGGAGGAACTTAAAGAAACGTTGCTCGAAAGCAAAAGCAAACTGCTCCTTGTTGACACACTTGCTGCCGCGAAGGCTATTGCAAACATTGCTGAAAGCCTGCCTGATTTAAACCATATCGTCTGTTTTGAGGGAAGAAATGAGGCACCTCTCATTCTTTCCTGGGGCGAGTTTATTGATTCAGGTCGAAGGCAACCTGATCGCGCAACGGCGCTTGTGCGATCTATTTTACCTAAAGATACGGCCATCATTTTTTATTATAGAACCAAAGACGGCGCACGGCAGGCAACGCGCTACACCCATGGGCTTCTATTTGAGCATGCGCAGAAAATTGATTCTATACTGAGCAAGGCATCTGGCATCCGGCAGGGTAATATAATACTCGCTTCCGCCGTATGGGAATATGCCATCAGCCATATAGCGTCCTGTTATTTTCCCTTGCTGAAAAAAGCTGCCATACAATTAACAAGCGACAGCGCTGATATAACGCATCTCGAAAACTCTCCCGATATTATCATAGGCGGCACTGCCTATCTGGACACACTCAGGCAACACGTCACCTCACATGTCCTGCAGAAGGGGAAAATGGAATATTCCATGTTTGTAAAGGCCGTGGCGCTGGGCAAACTCAAATACGAGTCCCCTAAGAAACTTGGCCTATTGCAAAAAGCACAGAATGCTACCTTGCAAGCTATGGTAGTCAAAAAGATTCCTAAGCTTCTGGGAGAAAACCTGCGCCTGTTGATAGGCACGGATGATTCCGTTGCATATGAAACCCATGTATTTTTCCATACGCTTGGCATTGAACTGGCTGAAATCCCGCCAGAGGTATTTAGGTAGGGTTTGTTATTGGAAGGAGGCGAAGCATCGCCCCCTCGCGTACTGGAGCATACTTCATCATTTAAGAAGCATGGCCAGGAGGCCATGACCTTTAGTCGCTGGAGGCGTTAGGTTCATCGATTAGGCCAGCAGGCTTAATCGAGAACGATCTAAAATTACTTCTTATCCACCATCATGTTGCGCGTGGCGGCAGGCACGCTGACTTTTAAACCGTCCAGCGCATCGGACATGATGATCTGGCAGCCCAGGCGTGAGGTATGCGTGAGGCCGAACGCCAGATCGAGCATATCTTCTTCATCCTCGGTTGCGGGCTTGAGTTTGTCGTAATAGGCCTGGTCGATAATAACGTGGCAGGTCGAGCATGCCAGCGAGCCTTCGCAGGCGCCTTCGAGTGAAATATGGTTCTTATGGGCGATTTCCAGAACCGATACGCCGTTGGGCGCGTCCACCTGCTGCTCTTTGCCGTCGGCATGTACGAATATCATTTTGGGCATAGTTTTACCTTTAAGAATTGGCGACATCTTTTATATGCGCCCCTTTTAGAGCAGACTGAATGGCTCTGTCCATCCTTCTTTCAGCAAAAGGACGCGTAATATGATGCAACTGTTCACACTCATAATCGATTAAGTCGCGGTCAGAGCCGCTTAGCTTTCCTTCGAGCTTCGCTATCTGGGCTTCTATGGCAGCGCGTTCTCCGGCTTCCAGCAAGCTGCTATCGCGGGCGAAGGCCGATTTTACTTCTTCAATCGAGCGCCTGGCCTCCACTGCTGCCTCGCGCAGCAACCGCTGCACGATATCCTGCTTGGCATTCTGCATGCTTTCCAGCAGCATCCGTTCCATTTCGCCTTCCGAGAGGCCGTAAGAAGGCTTAACAACTATGGATTGTTCGGTGCCTGTGGTTTCTTCGCGCGCGCTGACGCTTAGCAGCCCGTCGGCATCGACCACGAAAGTGACTTTCACCCGCGCAATGCCCGCAGGCAATTGGGGGATACCGCTTAGTTCAAAACGGGCAAGCGAACGATTCTGATCGACCATTTCGCGCTCGCCCTGCACCACATGCACGATCATGCCGTTCTGGCCGTCCTGATAGGTGGTAAATTCCTGCGAGGTCGCAACCGGAATAGCCGTGTTGCGGTGAATGATTTTTTCCACCAGCCCGCCCATTGTTTCCAGCCCCAATGACAGCGGCACCACATCCAGCAGCAGATTGTCTGATCCGCGCGTGAGCGCTTCCGCCTGCAAGGCTGCGCCCACCGCCACTACTTCGTCGGGATTGATGCCCACAAGCGGCGCTTTGCCAAAAAACTTTTCTATTTCCTGCGCAACATAAGGAGTGCGCGTAGAGCCCCCCACCAGCACAATGCCTTTAATGTCGCCTGCCGCAATGTCCGCATCTTCAAGTGCCTGTGCGCATATTTGCAGTGTTTTGGCAATAAACGGCGTAATGAGCGTATTGAACTGACTGCGCGTGACGGTAAGCGATTTGTCCTGAAACTCCAGCACTGCTTCTTCCGCCTCGCTCAGACGTTCTTTAATATTACGGGCGTAAGAGAGAAGTTGAGGAGCGAGATTTGGGGAACGAGGTTCAGTAGAATTCTTGCTACTCACACCTTGTTCCTCGTCCCTAGTGCCTTGTGCCTCGTGCCTCCACTTCTGCGCAATCGCAC
>JABDAT010000032.1:161-10772 GCA_013288985.1 Alphaproteobacteria bacterium | reverse complement strand
CACATTGATGATTTCATCGATATAGACCTTATCGCCTGAAGCAAAAAACGCGCCCCATAACGTATCGATATGGCCGGGCAGTATTATCTGCAGATGCTTTAAATCCACCTTATCTTCTGCCATTTTCAGGCGCGCGAGTTCTGGTTCTTTCCATTGCTCGGCTTTGGCGAAAACCAGCGCCTTGTCTTTCATCTTGGCATGGAGGAGAGCCGCCACCATCACATCAATCGCGTAATCATTATAATCATTGCGCGCAAGCCACGTCATCACCTGCCTGGGATTATTCTCAAAGATGACCGTGAGGAATCCCACCACCGGCGACCATGCAGTTTTTTTGCGCAGCACCGGGCTTTCGGAAATAATATCCAGCACCGTATTCACTTTTTCTACCGAGGGCGCTTTGTAATAATTGAGGATTATATCATCAAGCTTCGCCTGTGTGTCGGGTGGAATATTGGGGCTGATATCATCAATGCCGGTCACATAGGCAAACGCAGCGGCAGGAAATAGGGCAATGAGAAGCGTCAGCCATTGTAATATATGCCCGTACGGCCCTGAATTGTCACCCCGTCGCATGACCGGGGTCTCCTTCAATGGCAGGAGATGCCGCAACAAGTGCGGCATGACAAGCAGAGTGCACCTTCATACCCGATTCCTCTCATAAATAATCTTTAACCCATCGATAATCAAATCCGGCTCCAGCGCATTAATCACAGGCGTTGCTTTGGCAAAAAGCGGTGCCAAGCCACCGGTTGCAATCACCTGCATGTTTTGGCCGTATTCCTGCTTGATGCGAGCAACGATGCCCTCAATCAACCCGACATAGCCGTAATAGATGCCCGACTGCATCGCCGAAACCGTATCCTTGCCTATCACCTGCTTTGGGCGCTCCACGGCAATATTAGGCAGTTTTGCAGCAGCGCGGTGGAGTGCCTCCAACGAGAGATTCACGCCCGGTGCAATCACGCCGCCGATATAATTGCCTTCGTCATTAACGATATCAAACGTAGTGGCAGTGCCGAAATCGACGATGATGAGCGGCTCTTTATGTTTCTGCCAGGCGGCAACCGCATTGACCAACCGGTCGGCGCCCACTTCGCGCGGGCGGTCAATCTTTGCTTCAATGCCCAAGACAACATTGGGCTCGCCCACTACGAGCAGTTCCGTATTAAAATACTGGCGCGACAGCATGCGCAGTGCGAAATTGGCGTGCGGCACCACCGACGACATAATCGCAGCATTAATAGCCTCAGATGTTATCTTCTCGCGCGCCAGAAGCTGCAACAGCCATACGCCATATTCATCCGCCGTGCGCCGCGCATCGGTTGCCATGCGCCACTGCCCGCGCAGCGTATTGCCGTCAAACACGGCAAACACGGTATTGGTATTGCCTGCATCTATAACGAGGAGCATTTACTCTACCAGAAAATTATCTACCAAAAAACATCGCCCGCGCTGATGCTCATGCGTTTGCCGTCGCGCATTTTAAGCGTCAGGTGGCCGGTTGCGTCAATGCCTTCAAAAATGCCCGTGTGGGTTTCTTTAGGCAGCCGCACCTCGATGGATTTGCCCTGGCGGAATGCGTATTCCGTCCAGCGCTTGCGTATAGGCGCAAATCCCTTATTCGCCCATAAATCATATTCGGTGATGAAATGATGGATAAAGCGCGAAAGCACAATCTTGGCGCTGATGATTTCCACGCCTGCATCTTTGAGGAAGGTCGCGGGGATATCAGTGTTCTCCGGGCAGGAATCGATATTGATGCCCACGCCCACCACCACCCAGCGCACCATGCGGTTTTGCCCCGGCGTCATATCAGCCGTCTCGAAGGATTCAAGCAATATGCCGCCGATTTTCTTGCCGTCGAGCAAAATATCATTGGGCCATTTGCAGGTAAGCGCGCCGCCGTCGGGCAATATGGGAGCCAGCGTTTCAACCGCGGCCAATCCCGCCACGAAAGAAAGCTGCGCCGCCGTTTCAGTATCGCAGTGGGGAGCGAGCAGGATGGAGCAAAAGAGATTGCCTTCCGCCGACACCCACAAACGGCCCATGCGTCCCCTGCCCTCGGTCTGGCGCTTGGCCCAAACCACGGCCCCGTGTGCACCGCCGCCTTCGGCTAGCCTTCGCGCTTCATCATTGGTGCTGTCGAGCTCATCATAAGAGAGCAGATGGTAGTCATTGAGCAGGTTCGGTTTTGCAAATACCCTCATTTAAATAATGCCTCTGCCGCTATGCGCGCACTGTCCACCAGCGGCGTCGGGAATATAAAGAAGAACATCGTCACCACTGAGCATAACACCAGCACCCAGCGCGTCGCGGGAGTGACTTCCGTATCAAACGGCAAGGCCGGTTCATCGAAATACATGAGCTTAACAATTTTAAGATAATAGAAACATGCCACCACGCTCGATAATACACCAATCACCGCAACCGTCGTAAGTCCGGCATTGAGCGCCGCTAAAAACACATACATCTTGCCGAAGAATCCGGCGAGCGGCGGAATGCCGGCCATCGAAAACATGAAAATCGCAAATGCCAGCGCCAAGCGCGGGCGCGAACGTGAAAGGCCTGCCAGATCGGCAATCGTTTCCACTGGCTCATTGTCACGCGACATCATCAACACACAGGCAAATGCCCCGGCGCTCATGAAGATATAGAGAGTGAAATAAATAAGGATGGCGCTGATACCATCCACCGTGCCCGCCGCTAATCCCATCAACGCGTAGCCGACATGGCCAATCGAGCTGTAAGCAAGCAGGCGCTTGATATTGTTTTGTGTAAGCGCACCGAATGCGCCCGCGATCATAGAAGCCACCGAAACCACAATCACCACCTGCTGCCAGTCATGAATGAGAGCGCCGAAGGGCTGCACCATAAGGCGCACAAGCAATGCGATTGCGGCAATCTTGGGAGCAGTTGAGAAATAAGCAGTAACAGGCGTGGGTGCGCCTTCATATACGTCAGGTGTCCACATATGGAAAGGCGCTGCGGAGACTTTAAAGCAGAAGCCGGTGAGTATCAGCACCAGACCCACCACTACACCGTTATTGGCGGCATGCGATAATGCAAACAGATGGGCAAGCGCATCAAAACTAGTGGTCCCGGCAAAGCCGTAGACGAGCGAAATGCCAAACAGCAGCAGCCCCGATGCGAGCGCCCCCAGCACAAAATATTTAAGACCCGCCTCGGTGGATTTAAGTGAATCGCGGCTGAAGCTTGCCAGCACATAAAGCGGCAGGCTGGAGAGTTCAAGCCCCACATAGAGCGCTAGCATGTCATGGGCGGAAACCATCAGCATCATGCCAAGAAGCGCAAACAGCATCAGCACGGGAAATTCAAACCGCTGGTTTTCAGCGCGGTTAAACCAGCCGGCCGAAAGCATGAACGTTAAGGCCGCGCTTGCCACCAGCATCGCTTTCACGAAGAAAGAAAAACGGTCCGTTATGAACATATCATGAAACAACAATTGCTGCATATGCAGCGACGGCAGAACCAGCATGAAGCCCAGCAGCGACACCAATACAAAAAGCCCCATCCCCAGAATCAGGCGATCGGTTCTTTTGTTATTCGCATACACGCCGCCCAGCAGGAATATGAACGCCGAGACGCCCACCAATATTTCCGGCATCAGGTTGGCCGTGAACAGGCACTGCGATAATTCAGGCATATCACTCATCGTATTACCCATGGATTCCTCCCGACTGCAGCAGGAGATGCTGCACGGATACATGCAATGCGTCGAGGAAAGGTTTCGGATAAATACCCAGCCACAGCACCGTCAGCACCAGCGGCAAAAAGAGCGCCCATTCGCGGCAGCTGAGATCGGGCATTTTCAGCAAATCGGCTTTTTCAAGCTCGCCGAACATCACGCGCCGGTAGAGCCACAACGCATAAGCCGCGCCCAGCACCATGCCACTTGCAATCAAAGTGGCCAAAACGGTTTTGGCTTTGAACGTGCCCACCAGCACCAGGAATTCGCCGACAAATCCGCTTGTGCCCGGCAAACCCACCGACGCCATGGTGAAGAACATAAACACCAGCGCATAGTATGGCATCACATTTACCAGGCCGCCGTAGCGGGCAATCTCACGCGTATGGAGGCGATCGTAAACCACGCCCACGCAGAGGAACAGTGCACCCGATACCAGGCCGTGGCTTATCATCTGGATAATGGAACCTTCCACACCCTGCATATTGAACGCGAATAATCCGGCGGTGACAAAGCCCATATGCGCAACCGACGAATAGGCGATAAGCTTCTTCATGTCTTCCTGCACCAATGCCACCAGCGACGTATAAATCACGGCGATGATGCTTAAGCCATACATCAGCGGCGCAAAGTAATGCGAGGCCAGCGGCAGCATCGGCATGGAAAAACGCAGGAACCCATATGCGCCCATCTTCAGCAATATACCGGCAAGAATCACTGAACCGGCAGTCGGCGCCTGCACGTGTGCGTCGGGCAACCAGGTGTGGACCGGCCACATCGGCACTTTCACCGCGAAGGATGCGAACATCGCAAGCCACAGCCAGCGCTGCACATTCAACGTATAGTGCGGCACAAGCTGCATAAGCGTCGGGATGTCAGTCGTGTGATGGGTCTGGTAAATATAAAGAAGCGCCAGCAGAAAAAGCACTGAGCCCAGCAATGTATAAAGGAAAAATTTATAGGCTGCGTAGATACGGCGATCACCGCCCCATACGCCGATAATCAGATACATCGGTATCAGCATGCCTTCAAAGAAAATATAGAACAGCAGCAGATCAAGTGAAGAGAACACACCGATGACAAAGGATTCAAGCAGCAAAAACGCAATCATGAATTCGCGCACGCGCTTGGTGATCGCTTCCCAGCTGCACAAGATGCATAACGGCATAAGGAACGTGGTAAGCAGCACCATGAAAAGCGAAATGCCGTCGATGCCTAAATGATAGTTGATATTGTAGCCCTCAAACCAGGGCTGCATTTCTTCAAACTGGAACCCGGCGGTGGTGTTATCAAACTGGAACCATAACGGCAGCGATAGAATAAATGTGCCTATCGTGCCTACGAGCGCAATGCGCTTGCTGTCTTGGTCCGACGCATTAAGCAGCAGCATCCATGCGGCGGAGCCTACTGGCAATAAGATAAGAATGGAAAGCAGGTGCGAGAGGAAAAACTGGCTAATCATCCATGCCTCCCTGTCATAAATAAAATACCGCCTACCAGCACGACAAGGCCTCCCAGCATGACAAAGGCATAGTGATAGAGATAGCCCGTCTGGAAGCGGCTGGCACGTTTACCCGCGTAAGCTGATATCCACGCTGCGCCGTTGGGACCAAGCCCATCAATGATTTTTGTGTCCCAGAATTTCCATAGATACAGTCCAATAGATATGGCAGGCTGCACGAATACGGCATTATAAAGCTCATCAAAATACCATTTGTTAAGCAGGAAGCGGTAAACGGAGGGGAACATATTTGCAACTTTCCCCGGCAAGGCGGGAACAGCAATATAAAACAGCCAGGCAAGTGCAATGCCCGAAACGCCCATCAGCGTCGGCAACAGTGAAATGATATGCGGTATGTGCTCTGCGCGTTCCAGCACTTCATTAGCACCCTTCATCGCAAGTGCGCCGTTCCAGAATTTACTGTTGATTTCCATCATACCCAACACATCATGCCCGATATAACCGGCGAATACTGCGCCCAACGCCAACAGGATAAGCGGCAGCAACATAACCGGGGGCGACTCATGAATGTGATGCATCACTTCTTCCGACGCGCGCGGCGTGCCGTGGAACGTCATGAACAAAAGGCGCCAGGAATAAAAAGCGGTCATGAAGGCAGCTGCTGTACCAAGCACAAACGCAAACTTGCCCGTGCAGTTATGGGCCGCATAAGCGGATTCCAGAATAATATCTTTGGAATAATAGCCTGCAAAGAAAGGTAGGCCTGCAAGCGCCAGCGAACCTATCCACATATAGACATAGGTATAAGGAATTTTTTTCCAGATGCCGCCCATATTGCGCATATCCTGCTCGCCCGACATGGCGTGGATTACCGAGCCGGCGCCAAGGAATAAAAGCGCCTTGAAAAATGCATGCGTCATCAGGTGGAATACGCCGGCTGAATAGACCGACACGCCGCAGGCAAAAAACATGTAGCCCAGCTGCGAACAGGTGGAATAGGCAATCACGCGCTTGATATCGTTTTGCACAAGCCCGATGGTCGCGGCAAAGAATGCGGTAAGCGCGCCAATCACCGTAACAAAATGCAACGCTGACGGCGCATATTCAAACAAGGGCGAACAGCGCGCCACCAGGAACACGCCTGCGGTCACCATCGTTGCGGCATGGATAAGGGCGGAAACGGGCGTGGGGCCTTCCATGGCGTCGGGCAGCCAGGTGTGAAGGCCAATCTGCGCGGACTTACCCATCGCGCCTATAAACAGCAGCATGCAGATAAGCGTGAGCGCGTGGAAGGAATGATGCCAGAAATGCATTGTATCGGCAGCATGCGCAGAAACAGCAGCAAATATAGTATCAAACTGCACAGAGCCAAACAATACAAAGACCGACACAACGCCCAGCGCAAACCCAACGTCGCCGACGCGGTTTACAATGAAAGCTTTCATAGCGGCGGCGTTTGCTTCGGGTTTTTTGAACCAGAAGCCTATGAGCAGGTAAGAACATAGCCCCACCCCTTCCCAACCCAAAAACAGCTGAATGAGATTATCGGACGTTACCAGCATCAACATGAAAAACGTAAAGAGCGAGAGATAGGCCATGAAGCGCGGCTTGTGCTCGTCGTGGCTCATATATCCCACTGAATAAATATGCACCACCGCCGACACCCATGTCACCACTACCAGCATCACCGCCGTCAATGAATCCACGCGGATGGACCAGTTCACTTTGAAATCGCCCGACTGAATCCAGTCAAGCAGAGTAATTTTTTCTACCTGGCCATACATGGCAACATCGATAAACACGATGCCGGAGTATATGGCGCTCACCAATAATGCACCGGAAGTAAGGAGCTGGGCTGCGCGATCGGAAATGAAGCGCACAGAGAGGCCGGCAATGAGGGCCGCTATTAAAGGCAGGAATAAAATCGCTATCGACAGATGCTCTGCGGTATAATAATCCATGCCCCTACCCCTTCATCGCATTGATGTCTTCAACCGCGATAGAGCCGCGGTTGCGATAAAACACCACAAGGATGGCAAGGCCAATTGCAGCCTCGGCGGCGGCAACGGTGAGCACGAAGATGGCAAAAATCTGTCCGGCGAGATCACCCAGATAAACCGAAAATGCGACAAAATTAATGTTAACGGCAAGCAGCATCAACTCAATCGACATCAGTATCGTGATGATGTTTTTGCGGTTAAGGAAAATGCCGCAAATGCCAAATACAAAAAGCAGCGACGATAATGTCAGGTAATGGAAAATGCCGATAGTGCCGAAAAATGCCTGTCCCATTTTATGCTCCCTGCCCTGGCTTCACCTGCACTACTTGCACCGCGTCTTCGCGTTTGCGCGCAACCTGCGACGCGATTTTCTGGCGGCGTACACCGGGGCGCGTGCGATGCGTGAGCACAATCGCACCAATCATCGCCACTAAAAGAATAAGGCCCGCAACCTGGAAGATATAAATATAATCCGTGTAAAGCACATTGCCGATAGCGCGGGTGTTGGAAACGCCGGCGGCAATCGGGCTGGCATGGGCCGCCAATGCAATAGGAGCCCTAAGCGACGTCACTATGGCAACCATTAATTCTGCAAAAAATATTGCCGCAACCGTTACGCCTATCGGCATATAGCGCAGGAACCCCTGACGCAGTTCGACAAAATTTACATCCAGCATCATCACGACAAATAGAAACAGCACCGCGACTGCGCCCACATAGACAATCACCAACGTCATCGCCAGATATTCCGCACCGATGAGCAAAAACAATCCGGCAGCGTTAAAGAACGCCAATATCAGGAATAATACGGAATGCACGGGATTGCGCGAACTGATAACCATCAGTGCTGAAAATACCAGCACGGCCGAAAAAAGATAAAATACTAAGGTTGCAATCGCCACGTGAATCCATTCTTAACTTTTTCTGCGCCTGGAATCCCAACCTGTTGGTTGGGAATAAGATTTCCGCCATTTCTGCCTTAGGGGTATGCCCGGCAACAGCAATGGCTGAAAGGAATCTATATCAGGTTATTTTTCTGTTACAAGCAATAGCAAAGCATGAGGCAAGTGCAACTGAAGAATGATTTTTTTTGGGTGCTTAAAATCACCGCAACGGCGCACTGCCTGCCTGAGGCCTTATGATAGCTAAAATTGTCACAAAATCTTAACTTGTTGATAAGATTTAGAGGATATACTCTATAACTATCAAAAGTCTCTTTAATGAGGGTGTTATGAGTGGATTAAATAGCAGGCCGGTTTCTTCTTTGGCAATCATTGGCGCAGCCGTTGCTTTATGCACAACCACCAGTTCACCTGTACTGGCGCAGGCAATGACTCCCGTTCAAGGAACCGCTACAGCTGTGGATAATCCTACCACTCCCTACCAGCAGATGCTTGCATCGATCTCAACACCAGACCCGACACTTCAATCTCCTGTTTCTCCCGGCAATACACCTGACCAAGGAATCAACAACCGACGGGGAGTAAGTAACTTTTTTCAAGGGCTGGCTCAAGGCGGAGGCGCAAGTCTATTTCAGAATGGAAAACTTAATATAAATGGAGCTGTTACAAACGGCATTTCAGGTGGTATTAATCAGGCAGCACAATCAGCAGCAGCAGACAATGCCCGTGATCAGCGCGTGGCAGATGCAAAAACAAATACCTATATCTGTGAATCACAACGCATGGCAGATGCAGCAACGACAGACTACATTACTTATCAGCACGAGCGCGCCAGGGTTGCCATACAATCTGCGGCAACGACTGCGAATATTAATCAATCTAGGCAGACAGCGTATCAAATGGATATGAATGCCTATCAGCAAATGCATGCTCATTTTTTAGCAGTAAATACTGCACTTGTGCAGGAAGGGAAGCAGCCGTTTCCTGCATCACAATCACCTTCGCTTGCCGATCTGGGTGAGCGCGATCCTTACATAATAACACAACTTCAGGCCGCAGGCGTGCCAGGCGGGCAGCAGGCAGCCTATGCTCAGCCAGTATCTGTATCTACCGCAACTCCTTCTGCACCCCATGTCGATACTGTCGGCGGAGGACATTTTTTCAACACCGGCACAGCAGAAATTCCTTTTACCTATGATGCTAATGGAATGGCCTTAGTGCAAAACAATGGCAAAGGTTATATTATTAATAGCAAGGATAATACCATTACCCCTATTACCGGTACTATTTCAGCACCACAAGAAGCTAGCAACCCGACATCACAACCCATAGCTTCACAACCCAGCAGCCATATCAAAATCACGCGTTAGGTATAAGTGCTGCGATATATATTTACCCCAACACCAGCCAATACATCAGCGCTCCCATTACAAAGCCTGAAATAATAGTCAGGCCATAGCCGATAAGTATTTGCGGCCTGTCGTCCTCAATATCGTTTATTTCCATATTTTTATTCATGGCTAAACCTATCCGCGTTAAGTTGCATTACCACTGATACCATGCAAGATATACAACTTATAAGTGCAATTACAAGCAGCAAATACTACTTACACAAACGCAGCGTATTCCGTTTTGGAATACTAAAAAAGATTAATTAGCTGTCTTCGCCCTGGTTCAACCACCAGTCATTTACCGGACGGCGTGGGCCACAGGGGCTGCCATCTGCACCTACACAAGGGCTTTTAAGATCAGTATGAGGGAATGAACACCCCGCGAGCATGCCAAACATCAAAGCGAAGGTTATTGCGGTGCGTATTTTCATAAAAACTGTCCTCTTCTATTTTAAAAGGAAAATACACCCATCAAAAGCAGAGGTCAATCACGAGTGTTGTTCTTGTTGAAAAACAACTCACCGTAAAAAATTTGTGCAGGATTTTTTGGATTATGCGCCGGAGGATAAGTATTTCTTCAACTCATCCGTAGCAATGGTGATTTTATATATCACTTCCGAAGTGACGCCCTTGGTGAATTCCAACCGGATGCGCTGCAGGCCTTCGCCGTCGCCATTTGATCGGCAGATAAAGCGGAACTCATGTTCACCGAACCCAGCCAAACGCATGAGCTTATCCGACATATACCCAATCATATTGTCGGCCGCTTCGCGATCAAACGCAAAAAGTATATTCACCTGCGGGGTAATTAAAGCATGTTTATATTGCGTATCTTCTTTGAAATTATATTGGAGAGCCTGCGTGAATTCATTAATCACTTTGTGGCTGGCATCAAAATCAATTTCCATAATTTTTCCATCCATAAGGCATGAGGTCTGCTCGATACAGACGATTATTGCCGACAGATAATATAGTCACTCTACAGAAACAGTCAGGGTCTTCACCGTGAAGATGGTCCGGCAATTATATATAATTTTTGTAATAATAAGACTGTGTATGTGGATGAATACTGGTACCGCGATGGCAAAGAGCATCGTGATGGTGGGCCTGCAACCACGCGTTTCGTAAACGGTGAAGTGACTACGGA
>JABDAT010000032.1:0-151 GCA_013288985.1 Alphaproteobacteria bacterium | reverse complement strand
TAATATAGTCACTCTACAGAAACAGACTAGCACAGGAAGAATTTACATATAGTTAAGCTTTTATGACAATTAGTTAAAATTTTAGATATTTATTAACTGAAATAATGGCTTCCACAGCCATTTTCACGAAGACTAAATCTCTACCGAACGC
>JABDAT010000031.1:771-11998 GCA_013288985.1 Alphaproteobacteria bacterium | reverse complement strand
CCATTGTCACATTCGGCGGTGAGATCAACGGGCGGCGGTACGCCTTCTTCACGCCCCAACACCTCGCGTAAATAAAGCGAACTGCCTAAGTGCCCGGCAGTTTTGCCAATCAGCACGATGTGATGGCCAGCTTCCATGAAATGATTGCCGATGCATTTTTCCACGTTCGCTAATATGCCGACGCCGCCAATGGCCGGGGTCGGCTGTATCGCGGAAGCGTTTGTTCCGATGGTGGTTTCATTATACAGCGATACATTGCCGGAAATGACAGGGTAATCAAGTGCAAGACAGGCGTCGCGCATGCCTTCCAGGCAGCCCACTATCTGTCCCATGATTTCAGGTTTCTGGGGATTGCCGAAGTTAAGGCAGTTGGTGATGGCGAGCGGCTTTGCTCCCACAGCGGTCAGGTTGCGCCAGCTTTCCGCCACCGCCTGTTTGCCGCCTTCATAAGGATCAGCATAGCAATAGCGCGGCGTGCAGTCGGTGGTGATTGCCAGGGCTTTCGAGGTGCCGTGCACGCGTACGACGGCAGCATCCCCGCCGGGTCTTTTAACCGTATCGTTCATCACCATATGGTCATACTGTTCCCAAATCCAGCGCTTGCTGGCGATGTCGGGGCAGGAGAGAAGAGTACGTAAGCCAGGCAATAGGCTTGAGGCATCAGGCAAGAGTGTAAGAAAATCTTCTTGCCCATTGCCTTTTGCCTTTTGCCTTACATACGGTCTGTCATACACGGGCGCATCGGTGCTGATGGGCGCCACGGGAAGATCGGCATATGTTTCTCCGTGCATTTTAAGCACCAGGCGGCCGGTGTCGGTGATGCGGCCAATCGTTGCAAATGACAATTCCCATTTCTCGAAAATCGCACGCGCCATCGCCTCCTTTTCGGGCTTTAGAATCATGAGCATGCGTTCCTGGGATTCGGAAAGCATGATTTCATACGGCGTCATGCCTTCTTCACGCATGGGGACTTTTTCGAGTTCAAGCTCAATGCCGGTTTCGCCTTTGCCCGCCATTTCCAGCGAAGAAGAGGTGAGCCCCGCCGCTCCCATATCCTGAATGGCGATAATGGCGTCGGTCGCCATCAGCTCCAGGCAGGCTTCGATCAAAAGTTTTTCGGTAAACGGATCACCAACCTGCACGGTCGGGCGTTTATCTTCGGAACCTTCGCTGAATTCAGTAGACGCCATGGTGGCGCCGTGAATGCCGTCGCGTCCGGTTTTGGAACCGACATAGACCACCGGATTGCCGATGCCCGCAGCTTTGGAGTAGAAAATTTTATTGGTATTGGCGATGCCCACCGTCATGGCATTCACTAAGATATTGCCGTTATACGAAGGGTGGAATGTGCATTCGCCGCCCACAGTGGGGACGCCCACGCAGTTGCCATAGCCGCCGATGCCTGCCACTACGCCTGCGAGCAAGTGCCGGGTTTTGGGATGATCGGGAGAGCCGAAACGCAGCGCGTTCATATTGGCGATGGGGCGCGCGCCCATGGTGAACACGTCGCGCAGGATGCCGCCTACGCCTGTTGCTGCGCCCTGATAGGGTTCAATATAAGAAGGATGGTTATGCGATTCCATTTTGAAGATCGCCGCCTGGCCGTCGCCAATATCAATAACGCCGGCATTTTCACCGGGCCCGCATATAACATGCGGGGCTTTGGTGGGCAAAGTGCCAAGCCATTTGCGCGTGGTTTTATACGAGCAATGCTCGCTCCACATGACCGAAAAAATACCCAGCTCGGTAATATTGGGTTCGCGGCCTAAGATGCCGAGGATTTTCTGGTATTCGTCAGGCGAGAGGCCATGTTCGGCGACGATTTCAGGAGTGATATGAAAATTGGGGCGGGCAGGAATGGCAGTTTTAGAGGATTTCGCGGATGATTTCATAGGATTCACTTGGGTTGAACAATAATGGCCGCACGCTAATGCAACATGCAAGAGATGTAAAGTGTAGGAATCTAGCGATTATGCATGGCTGCGGCAAGCGCAGCTTGCTGCCTGGAAATATCAATGTTGGTGGCAAAAGGCCTTTTGGGCGGATTATTATCAAATTGCATAGCGTTATCTGTTTCTTTGGTCTGTGAAACAGAGGGTTGGATATTGGGGCTTTGGTTTTGTTTTGCCTCCTCATATTCCTGCTGCATATGCGCTTTACCATTTTTTCCGCCCACATACGCGCCGATAAACGGACCTGCACATACTCCAATTCCCATGCCTAAGACGGCGGCGCTTCCGACAAACAGAAATAATGGGACAGGAGTAAAAATACCGATAGCCAGACCTGCGGCGGCGGCCAGTAATCCACCCGCCAGCATGCCCAGCGGTATTCCTGCAAAGAAACCAATAGCGGTATCAATATTGAAAAAAGACGGGGGTTTTACGGTTTTACCCTCGCGCGCATCACGCTGCATATTAGCGTTGCCGACAGCGCCGCCAATAATACCGCCGATAGCCGCTGCGACAGCTTCGCCTATAAGGCCTATGCCGGGCACGGAGAATCCGATAAGCGCGCCAAGCAGGGCAGGCTTATTCCAGAAAGTGGGCGATTCTTTTGCGGGTACTTTATATTCCATAGCGTAGCTATCATATCATGCGGCCACCACCACAAACAGTGAATGTTTTGTGACGCTTAGCGGTGTAGCGCTTTCTTTTTAGGCTTTGCTTTAGATGGAGTAGAAATTAAATGTTGGGACTCATCCCCGGACGCATTGCGGACATCGTAAATTCGGTAGTTAGACGACTGAAATACAATGGGAAAATGGGAATGGAAGAATTCCTCATTGGGGTGGAAGTGTTTAATCACGTCAGGGCCAATAACCACATAGCTTATATTGTGTTGCCGCAGCAATGAAATGGCCTGCTTTTCTCCATGGTAGATGATTCCACGGTCTAACTCTGTCTGATGGCAAAGAAAGCCATCATTTACGACCCAGGGTTCGTACCCCATGACAATGGGGCGCGCCGCCCATACCATGATAAAGTCGTCATAATCCCGGTAGGACAGAAATCGCGCAAGGGGAGGGGTGCGTGCGCGAATGGTTTCCGCTAATGTAATCTCCTCTGTGTCGATTAAGCGGTATGTCTCGCGTATTTGCTGAAGAAAAACCAGTTCAATGACGCCGGTTAAGGTTAATAAAATAAAGAGATAGATGCTTAACGGCCTGAGGTAGGATTTTTTCTCCCATAGCATCACGATGGTTTCAGCAGCGAGCAGGGAGAACAATAAATAACACCAGGCAAAGAGTTTAGAGTTATCCCAGATGGTGGGTTGGAACTGAATAAGATTTGCAATAGCAAAAAGAATAAAGGAGCCGGTAAGAAAAAGGAGCGTATCCCTGTTCACGCGTTTTCTTACTAAGAACCAACCGGCAATGGCGGCTGGAATCATGAGTCCCCATGCACTGAACCAGAACCCAAGCCATTCTATGACTGTGCTGCATACATAACCGGCATTCCATTTCATGAAATGCGGATTCTCAATGCCGCCGTAAATGAAGATGAAATAGAGTGATGCACTAAGAATGCCGCCGGGGATGCCGGCATAAAGCAATATTTTCCATTTGCGATAATTGGCAAATGCAACCGGGAACCCTATCAATAATATGGCTATCAAGCTGTGCATATGTGCAATGGGCAAAAGGCCCGCGCCAAGGCCGGAAGCAATAAGAATCCCTTTGCTGCGCGGACTCAGTTCTCCGGGCTGTTTCAAAACAGAAAAGAATCCTATCAATGCCCAGATTGCCAGGGGCATTCCAAGCAATATCGCGCGCTGCGGCAGGAAATAGCCGGTGATGGGATTGCCTGTCCACCATCCATATGTCAGAAGGCGGCTATAATCGACATTAGGAATCAGAGTGTGTAATTTGGGATTTACAAAAAAATTGTTGAAATAATCCACAAATCCCAGCCCTGCGGCACAAAAGAACAGGCAGAGCCCTATGCACGCTCTGGCCTTCGATCCCCTGAGCACAATAAAAAGCTGGTATATGCCCAAAACAAGAAAGAAGAATTCCAGCATTGCAGGGCCAATGAACGCTGGAATAAGAGGAACTCCTGCGCGCATTAAAATGCCGGATATAAAATCATTGAGGAACGTATAGGTCATCTTCCCATCGGCAAAAAAGGGATGATAGGCAAACCAGAGCGAGGGTGATTTTGCCGCATAGGTGTTGGCAAGGCCGATATGCAGGCCCCAATCAAGATAGGCGTTTATATGCCCTACATAGAGCCCATCTGCGCCCCACCAGATAACCCGGTAAACCAATACGGCGAAATAAGCAGTCCAGAAGGCAATGAGAATTTTAGGATAAGGCAGTGTCCGGAGGTTCATTTTCTTATCAGTATCAGTTCAAAGATGCTTGTTGAGAAGGCATCACAGGATTGGATTTAGCATGACGGTGTATTTTTTTATATAAAAACGATCGTTTGGGTTTTAACCGCGAGTTGGCTTTTTTAGGGCACCAGAGAGAAAGTTGGAAGAGGTCTTTGCACGGCTCATAGTTGCTTCTGATGGCCTGTAAAATCTGGCGCGGCCACCACCAGCTCTCATTGGGCTGACGCCAGTGGTCAAACACTAGTAACAAGAATGTTTTGTGGTTAATCTGGTTGGCTAAGGTTGCGGTATTGATTTGATCTAATTCTTCCAGGTAGCGGGCATTGAAAGCATCCACAAGAAATAACGGTTTTTCGCTGCGCAGCGCCAGCCCCTCATTGAGAATAAGCACTTTACCTTGCAAAGACGATATGGTGTCTATTTCCGCTTGGGCGGCATTTGGGGACAGCCGCTGATTTTCCCACATCCCCCTGTCAAAATGCGTGGGCGAACCCCATAAAGGCAAGCCAATTGAGGCTGCCATTAATAATACGAGCGGCCCGCGCCACTTGTTATATTGGTATAAAAGGCTGAACCCCCAGGAAGCAAAAACAGATAAAACGAAGAGAGGCTCCAGCCAATAATTGTAATCCGATCCTTCTTTCATGCAGCCGGCAATATTGAGTGCAAAAGAAATATACGCATAGAAAAGGAGAAATCGTAATCGGCTGTTGCCAATCTTTTGTTTAAATAATAACGCGATGCCCGCCGCGCCAAGCCATTCAACGGTGGCTCCGCCATAAAGCAGCCCGTCAATAAGCATTTCGCCCCATCGCGACGTCTGAAGAGAGGTAAGGTTGGCAATAAAGATGTTGGGAAAGAATAATCCATGAGAGGCTATCTGCGTGCATCCGCCCAGCAATAATAAACTGGCAAGATAGACGCCGATAAATTGCATGCATTCACGCCAGCGCTGCTGGGTAAACAACATGCAGATAATCGCTGCAGCGGCGGAAATATAGGACTGCTTGCTCCACCAGGCAAACGCAAGAACGAGGGCAGCGAGCGCAATGCGGAAACGGTGTTCAGAGAAAAATAACAAGGCGCCCATTAATGAAAGAGCAAGCGCCAGCATGTCGGGCCGCAATACAAATCCCCAGGGGCGCAGGACGAGTATGGTGAAGGGCAGCATGAGTGCAACGGCCTGGAATTTGCGGTCGCCTCCGGAAATGATGAACAGCCTGCTTGCGAAGAAGGCGGACATGATGCTGGAAAAGAAACATAACACGCGTCCGCATGTGTAAATCGCATTAATGCTGTGGTCGGTAAACAGGCCTAGAAAACTGGATATAAGATAAAATAGAGGAGTGTAGGGCGTGGTTGAATAAGGTGGAATGCGGAAATCACGATAAAGGGCGCGGGTGCCATTTAGCAGCCCATCAATGGAATAGGCAAGCGCGCCTTCGGGATTGATTAAGTCGATGGGAAGCGGAATATAATAAAATGCATAGGCAATAAATTCAGCGCTGCACAAACCAAGAATCAGGCAGGCTAACGGCAAGGTGCAGTCCGCGCGCAATAGGTTTTGCAAGGACTGGCGGGTATTTTGCAGGAAACAATGCATAAGGAAACTAAGAATACCCTAAGCTACGGCAAGGAGGCTTTCAAATAATGCGCGGCCGTCGGCGCCGCCAGTAGCTTTTTCGCTGTGGCGTTCGGGGTGAGGCATCATGCCCAGCACGTTTTTTTCTTTATTATATATGCCTGCGATATGCTGTACGGAGCCGTTGGGATTGGCTTCATCGGTCAACGCTCCCTGCTCGCTGCAATAACGGAAGGCAATCTGCGCGTTGTCTTCAAGCGATTTAAGAGTGCCGGCGTCGGCGAAATAATTGCCGTCATGATGGGCGATGGGCACGTTGATAATTTGGCCTTTGTCATAAGCGGAGGTAAAGGGAGTGCTGCTATTTTCCACGCGCAGGAATACGTCGCGGCAGAGGAATTTGAGTTTGGCGTTGCGCATCAGCGTGCCCGGCAGCAGGCCCGATTCCGTTAAAACCTGGAAGCCGTTGCAGATGCCCAGCACCAGACGGCCTTGTTTGGCATGTTCTTTCACTTCGCGCATAATCGGCGAATGGGCCGCCATGGCGCCGCTGCGCAGGTAATCGCCGTAGGAGAACCCGCCGGGCACCACTACCAGGTCGCAGGCAGGCAGCGTGGCGTCATCATGCCATACCATTTGCGGCTTGGAGCCGGTCATTTGCAAAACGCTGTAGGCGTCGCGGTCGCAGTTGGAACCAGGAAAAACAATAACGGAAGCGCGCATTTTTAAGACTCTTTAATAAAGTAAATATTTATATAACAATGGGTTGTATGATAGTCCAACCGCTGAAGCGCCACAGTAGCAGATTAATTGTGACAGTCAATTTGTCACATAATATTAACGCAATTGTAACACATTTTTCGTATTATCATGCTATAACTGTTCATACGTTAATAAGATATTTATACGCCGCTCACAAAGCACGGAACGCAAAAAAGGAGACGATTTATGGCTGACGCAACACCTGAAGTAAAAGTATCAGATTTGATACCACTCGCAAAGCGCGACCTGGCTGCTAAGTTGGGAAGTGAATTCGAATCTGATGGTACTAAACCCAATCCGCTTTATATGGCGGATGAGAAAAAACGCAATGAGGCGGTGGAAGCAGCCATTAAAGTAACGAACGATGCGCTCACAGGCGAGCTCAAGGGCGAAAAAGCCAAGGCAGGGGTTTTTACCACTACGAATGATGAACCATATAAATTAGCCCTGGCCGTTCATGAAGGTTTGCTGAAAGATGAAAAACCGCTTGTCCTGAAGTCGTCAGCCGGTAGCGCAGTAAGTGTAAAAGGTTATATAAATGAATTAGTTCTGAATGCGGTAAGCACAAAACTGGCAGAAGCTTCTACAGCACACGATACATTATTTGTGCCCTATGGTGCAGCTGCTGGGGTTGAATCCACAGCAATTGGAGAGGCCTTATTGGATAAGATGGGTAAGCAGACCGCGGTTGCTGCAATGACGATGCATGAAAAACTGACGGACTCTACAATTGATGATATGGCTAAGGCGCTTAAACAACTTGCTGACGAAGATAAAACCATAAAAGCTCTGAAGGTGGATGCGGCAAAACTTACTGCCATGCAGGGCGAAGCTGCTATTATTATTCCTCTTATCAACACTGCAGTGGAAGCCCGTGCAGTTCAGGTGGATTTGAAAGCGCAGCAGGATGCGGCTACTGACGCTGCGGCAAAGGAAACCTTCAAGGATCGCATCACTGCAGCAGAAACCACTGCTAAAACAGCAGAGACCGCTGCCAATGATAAATTGAAAGCCGTATTAAATGGTTTCACAGGAGATAATAAAGGCGACGAGCAAAAGGCTTTTAGCCATGTGATGCAGATCGCAATTGATAATGATCGTAGAGTTAGTGAAAAAAACGCTGCAATAATTGCAGCTGGAGGTACTGTTGATCCTAACAATCTATCAAAAATAGATCATGCGAAGTGGGGAAAAATTGTCAAAAGTTCGACGCTGGGTGACTTGGGTAAAATGATGAGCACCGATCACGTAACGCAATCTGCTGGAGTTAAGACAGAATTCTCTGAAAAAATGGGTGCTGCTGGCAAAGGCGGCGGGGCTAATAAATGGGTGGCAGGCACAACCGGCGTGGTGGCAGGAGCCGCAGCAGTAGGTCTGCTTTCCCAGCTGTTCAAACCGGAAGAAAAGCAGCAGACCGATGAAAACGGTCAGCCCGTAGGCGAACCCAAACCCAAATTGAGCATGTGGGCTAAAGTAGGCATTGCCTTGGGAGCAGTAGTCACTACGGCTGTGGCAGCGCTTGCGATAACAGCGGCTGTTAAAGAAGGCAATCCCTCTGTAGGTTGGAAAGACGGCGCGTCATGGGCCGATAAAGTTAAGAAGTCTTTTGAATCAACAGTGAGAACGGGTGCCTACGCGCGCTGACCCAGCTTGTTGGAGAAGTCTTGATTTAATCGCGCTACCGGCGGGAAACTTATGTCTGCAGCACCCATCATAGACTTGGCAGAAAGATTTGGAAATAAGTTCACAGCGCGTGTATCGCAAGAGCTTGCTCATGCTGGCGTGCACCCACAAGCAGCGGATATAGTCGTTGGCAATATACAGCTTGCTGTAGAAAAGTCAGGTCATCCGGTAAGCGCGCTTAGCGCCGATCATATCAGGACTCTTGCACTGGGAACTTATAACGGCCTGATACAGGGCAGGGAAGAGGAGCTTAATCTCAAGCAACTTCCGGGGATAGAGGCGATTCATCCCAATAATGTCAGCAATACTATTGGCAAGCTTTTAGGGCATGAGCCGAGCAGGACCCCCAGTATTTTTACTGGCACGGAAAGTGTAGAAAACTTTGCCAAAACAGTGAGCGAAAATGGCAATGCCGGTAAAATATTAGGCGGCGCTGCCGTTATAGGCGCAGGCGTCCTGGCATTGGCGCAAGGAATGAAAAAGCGCGACCCGGCGCAAGGCGATGATACCAATACCCAATCCGATAAGCAGAAACCGTTGCGCATCCTCGCCACGACAGTGGGGCTAGGGGTGGTGCTTACGGGCATATTAATGGGTATCTCAGGGATACGCGGCGGCAATTTCTCTCAGGGCTGGCAGCAAGGTGAAGGCATGGCCAAGCTCGTAGAATCCATGAAATCGGGATTAAAAATTATGGAATACGCACGTTAGCCTATAGGAAGATTTCTGCTTTTGCAGGAATAACGGCTGATAATCTGTCATTACGAGCGTAAGCGAAGTAATCCAGTTTTTTCTGTCATGCCGCACTTGTTGCGGCATCTCCTACGTTTGCGCCAGACCCCGCAACAAGTGCGGGGTGACATGAACTGCGCAGCGGCGTATGATGGCCGCATATAAACTATTCTAAATCAAACCGGTAATTTTCCACCACCGTATTGGCGAGCAGCTTCTGGCACATGCCGTCCACCGCTTCCTTGGCTTTCTTTGGATCGGACTCGGCAAAATCCACTTCAATATATTTGCCCTGGCGCACTTCTTTTACGCCGCTGAAGCCTAAATGATGGAGCGCATTGGAAATGGCTTTTCCCTGTGGGTCGAGCACGCCGTTTTTTAAAGTAATATGAATCTTTGCTTTCATTGTGCCTCGCTCCTCGTGCCTATTTTCTGGTCTTTTTCTTCTTTACCGCACTCAATTTAACAGGTTTCTTTGACGCGGCGGGAGATTTTGCAGCAACTTCCTTGTCGCTGGGAAGCACGCCAAGCCTGCGCGCTACTTCGCGGTAGGCTTCTTCGACTTTACCCAAGTCGCGGCGGAAGCGATCTTTGTCCATCTTTTCGCCGGTTTTGGTATCCCACAGGCGGCAGCAATCCGGGCTTATCTCGTCGGCAAGAATCACCTGCACCGTGTTGCCTTCATAATGGCGGCCAAACTCAATCTTAAAGTCAATGAGTCTGATGCCGGCGCCCAGCAGAAGGCCGCTTAAGAAATCATTGATGCGCAGCGCCATGGAGGTGATGTCTTCGAGTTCGCTTGGCTGTGCCCATTGGAAGGCTACGATGATTTCAGGAGCTACGATAGGGTCATTCAGCTTATCGCTCTTGAGGCAGAATTCGATGATAGGGTAGGGAAGCTGCGCGCCTTCATCGACGCCAAAGCGCGATGCAAAACTGCCGGCAGCGACGTTGCGCACGATAACTTCAAGAGGAATAATCTCGACCGCTTTCACCAACTGCTCGCGCATATTGAGGGTGCGGATGAAATGGGTGGGAATGCCGATTTCGCCCAGGCGCAGCATCAGATATTCGGAAATGCGGTTATTAATAACGCCTTTGCCGTTTATCACGCCTTTTTTGACATTGTTGAACGCCGTGGCATCATCTTTGAAATGCTGGATAAGTGTGCCGGGTTCAGGACCTTCAAAAAGCTGTTTGGCTTTTCCTTCGTATATGGGTACGCGTCTGTTCATTGTTCTGCTTGCGATTCGTTTGGATGGCATGTAGATGTCCTTCATAATGGAGAGCGTAAAAAAGGAAAGGAAAATATGACTACGTTTGATGATAAAGAAAAAGCAGCCGAAAACAAGTACGCGCATGATAAAGAGGTCGAATTCAGGGTACACGCCCGCCGCAACAAGCTGTTTGGCCTGTGGACGGCAGAAAAAATAGGCTTCACAGGGGATACCGCCGAGCATTTTGCCAAGACGTTTGTTACAGCGGACTGGGAAACCCACAGCGATGATATATTAATAGAAAAAGCAAGAAATGAGTTCTCTGTCAAAGGGATAAGCGTCAGCGACCACGATATACGCGCCCAGCTGCATCATCTGGGCCAGAAAGCTAAACAGCAGGTTGTTGGGGATTAGTATATAATTTGACTTAGACCCTGAATCATCGGCGAAAAAATAATGGTGAGACCAAGATATAAAATAGCGTATTCGAGGCCACTATTTTTGATCTTTATCAACCGGAGGAAATATATCGGGTTTCTGTGAAATTTTTCCAGCACGTCTGAAAAACTTTTTGATTATGCCCGTTAAGATAACGCATCCCAGAACAATCAGTTTCCATATTTTTAGCAGAAACACGCCTGCCATAGACAATAACCCCAGTTTATTGGCGGCAATTCCTGTCACAAGTGCGGCCAGGCCAAATTCAGCTAGCTTATCTGTTCCTTCGAGAAAATCTTCATAACGTTTGCCTGTATTATAGTGCGTTGCCTCCAGCATGTTGTGCATCTGTTGCTTATTGCTTTCACTATCGGATCCTTTGCCAAGAAGATCCAATGTTACATAACCTTCTCTTCCTAAAGTAAACCCACTGTAATGAACAATTTTTCGAGCTTGCTTTTGATCTTCTGTTTCC
>JABDAT010000031.1:0-761 GCA_013288985.1 Alphaproteobacteria bacterium | reverse complement strand
GATTTTCTCGAAGGAACAGATAAGCTAGCTGAATTTGGCCTGGCCGCACTTGTGACAGGAATTGCCGCCAATGCCCAGAATAAATGATGTGTGTTAGCTTCATAGATTGGCGGTTCAATCCAACCAATGACATTAAGGGGCGATTTAATCTCTGTAGATTTTTCTTTTATAGAATTTAATAACTTATCGGCATCCAAATCATTGATTTTTTCGTTATTAATATACCCGGAATGATCAAAACTAACCGTCATAAGAGCATGTATTTCTTTTTTATCTGACAAAATTATGCCTATAAGCTCTTGTTCTGAATGACTGCTTGCAATCTTAGGGGCACCCATTGCCTCCATAAATGCCTTTGTGTCTTTTGCGGAGATAAAAACATATCCCTTAGGAAGATTTAACACTGCCTGATCAAGAAGTGGAATATCACTCGGGCCTTTAATGGCGGCGTTAAGGATGGTTTCTTTTGCTTTCCAGTGTGCATGAGCTTCAGGACTCATTGAAATAATAAGCCACTTCTGTGCCTCTGGAACATCCAAATTTGCTGCCTTCTGCATCATTATTTTCGCACGATTATAATCAGAAGCGACTCCCAGTCCGAGGTCATAAAAATAGCCTATATGGTATGCTGCCCTGGCAAAGCCTTGTGCATCTGATTTCTCATACCATTGCAATGCTGTGGCATAATCCCGATTCACTCCCAGTCCTTCTTCATACATTCGCCCGATATGATTCTTTGCATCAGCGCTTTCCGGTTCTGT
>JABDAT010000030.1 GCA_013288985.1 Alphaproteobacteria bacterium | reverse complement strand
GTTATGCTTTCATTCCAGTATATAAACTATAAAAATAAGGCTATAAATGACTGAATTTCATAATTTTTATATTCTACTGCCTTTTGCTTTTATAGTAGGAATAGCTTTGGGCAGCTTTGTCACTATGGCAAGCTATCGTTTGCCTTTGGGCAGCGATATCGTCTTTAAACCATCCTATTGTCCCAATTGCGATACAACATTAAAAATACTTGATTTATTTCCCTTATTTTCCTGGATTTTTCAGCGTGGAAAATGCCGCCATTGCCGCTCGCCCATCAGTATTCGCTATCCACTTACTGAGTTCGCTTTGGGTATTGTTTGTGTAATGCTCGTATTCTTTTATGGGCTTACTATCAGCACTTTATTTTTTATTCTGCTCGCCACGGAGCTTGCCATTCTTATTGTCACAGATCTCGAGCATTTTATTATTCCAGACTCACTTCAAATTGCTCTTTTTGTTACCGGAATTGCCTATTGTATTTATCGGAATACACCGGCTGAGGGCGTATTTATAAGCGTTATTACCGGCTTATCGATTGGCCTGCTGCTGCATTACGGATATTTCTTTTTGCGCCATAAAGATGGGTTAGGGTGGGGAGATGTAAAATTTCTGGCCGTGGCCGGAGCGTGGCTGCCGTTATCTGCATTTGTGCCCTTTCTTTTTGGCGCTGGCGTCATTGGCACAATAACGGGGTTACTGTGGCGCCTTAAGGGAGAAGGGGCAATTTTTCCTTTTGGTCCCGCCCTTGCATGTTCTTTGTTACTCAATGTGTTAATACCTGATATAATAGACAAGATATTTTTATGATATTGCCATACCGCCATTTTCCAAGACGCCTGCAGGGCTTCTCATTATTGGAGCTCTCTATTGTACTGGCTATTATCGCCCTTGTTACTGCTATGGCTGTAAATAGCGGCATTGGGATTGTTTCCAGTTCCCGCCAAATCGCTACTGCACAGAAAATGGCAATAATTGATCAGGCGTTGATGAAATTCCGAGCAACCTATGATCGTATTCCCTGCCCTGCGGACACAACACAATCTCCAACAAGCAGCACTTATGGTACAGAAGTAACAGGAACATTTCCTGCGAGTTTGTGCAGCGGGGCTAATTTCACTGCTAATAAATCGCTCTATTCGGGAATGTCTTCAGCCGTTGGCATTGCCGTTGCAGAAGGCAGCGTTCCAACCGCAACGCTCAACTTGCCTTCTGATCTTATGTATGATGGCTGGGGCAACCGCATCCGCTATGCCGTAGACGCAAGCATGACGGTTGCAGGCGCCTTCACTAACACGCAAATAGGAGCGTTATGCGGCGCCATTACCGTTTACGATATGAATTTTATTACCGGCGGCAGCAGCGCAAGCACTCCGCGTTCAACCGGCGCGATTTATATTCTTATTAGTCATGGCCCGAATGGACATGGTGCCTATACACGGTTTGGTGGATCAACCCCCATTAATAATGGCAGCGTTAATTTAGCGGAACAAGTTAATTGTCATTGCAACAGCAGCGGAACCAGCCAGGGATATCCTTACAGCCCGGGAACGCTTCCCACTGCAATAACAACTCCCAGCTACGTGCAGGCGGATCCTTCTGTAGATACTGCAAATTATCTCGATAATTTTGATGATATCGTGAGCTACAAAGAGCGCTGGCAGATGCAGTCCTCGTGGGATAATACAGGGACTGTTTGTCCGGCAATTTATGTAGTGGACAGTGGAAATAACCGGGTCGAGAAATTTGATGTCAACGGGAATTACCTCAACAATTTTAATGATAGCGGCGGATTTAGCACTCCCTGGGGAATGGCTTCCAGTTCAGATGGAAATCTCTGGGTAGCGGATTCAGGCAATAATCGTATTACGGAATTCGATAATACGGGTGCTGCAGTTAATAATTTTAGTGGAAATAATTATTTTGGCAGCGCCGGAGCCGGAACAGGCCATTTCAGCTCCCCGGAAGGCATTGCTTTTGATTCTTCCGGCAATATATGGGTAGTGGATCATGGCAATAATCGTCTGCAGGAATTTAATTCCAGCGGTACATATCTGTTGTCGATTCCTTCAGCAGGAACCAGTACCGGATATGCCAACGGTCTATTTGATGGCCCCACAACCATTGCCTTTTCTGCAGAAGGTAATTTTTGGGTGACGGATTATTCCAACAACCGAATAGAAGAGTTTAATGCTTCTGGCGCATGGCTTCAGACCATTCCTGCAGCTTGCGCAAACACCGCTATTCCCGCCTGCGCCGCAAGCGCAACAGCCGGAAAATTCAGCGGCCCCAAAGGACTCTCGATCGATTCCTCCGGCAATATATGGGTAGTGGAATCCACTGGCGCCAGGGTGCAGGAATTTGATAAAAATGGCGTTTATCTTGGCACTTTTGGCGCATCAGGCACTGCAACAGGTCAATTTACCACTCCCTATAATACCGCGTTCGATGTAAGCCGGAATATATGGGTGGCAGATTACGGCAATAATAGAATACAAAAACTCAGTCCCGGTGGAGGCACATGGATACAATCCGTTCCTTCATCAGGCGTGACTTCCAGCGCAACAGTCGGAAAGTTTAATGCGCCAACTACTGTTTATTTTGCACGGTAAATTATGCGGCTACATTTATATTGTTTGCGGCAAGCTCTGCATAAAGCTCTGCCTTAAGGCGGTCCAATCCTTCAGGTGAAATAGATTCGCAGCGCGCAACCAGCACCGCTTGCGTATTAGACGCGCGCAACAGCCACCAGCCCTCTTTTGTTGTTACGCGGACTCCGTCAATATCACTAAACACCGCCCCTGATTGCCTGAGCCGTTTTGTTAGTTCTTCTATAACCACAAACTTACGCGATTCCTCACAGTTAATTCTTATTTCCGGTGTGGAATAGGTTTGCGGCAGGCATTTGCGTAAAACCGAGAGCTTCTCCTGACTGTTTGAAAGCAGGGAAAGCAGTCGTACGGCGGCATACAGTCCGTCATCATAGCCATAATACGCATCGGCAAAAAACATATGGCCGCTCATTTCACCTGCTAGCAGCGCCCCGGTTTCGGCCATTTTAGTTTTGATAAGCGAATGTCCGGTTTTCCACATGAGCGGCGTGCCGCCTAAACGGGCAATTTCATCGAATAAGCTTTTGCTTGCCTTGACATCGGCAATAATCGTAGCGCCCTTGTGCTCCTTGAGAATATCAGCTGCAAAAAGTGCCAGCAGCTGATCACCCCAGAGTATTTCGCCTGTTTCATCGACCACGCCGATACGATCGCCGTCGCCATCAAATGCGAGCCCTACATCACAGCCCTCTTCATGCACAATGCGGATAAGATCCTGAAGATTTTTTGCCTCACTTGGATCGGGATGATGATTAGGAAATGTTCCGTCTATTTCGCAAAAAAGTGTGCTGTGTGTTCCGGGCAGCCCTTGCGTCAATATTTCTACAATACGCCCTGCTGCACCATTTCCTGCATCCCACGCAATTTTGAGCGGACGTTTTCCTTTATAGGCTTTTTGCAGAATTGTTACATATTCCCGCTCAATATTTTTTTGAGTAATGCTTCCTTTGCCTTCATGGTATTCAGCATTTTTTGCAGCATCGCCTAGTCGCTTTATATCCGCGCCATAGAATGCCTTGCGGCCTAACATAAATTTAAAACCATTATGTGCAGGAGGATTATGCGAACCGGTGACCATTATACCGCCATCTAACTCCAATGCGCAGACAGCAAAATAAAGCATCGGCGTCGGGCCAATGCCCAATTGCACTACTTCCACCCCACAATCGGTAAGTCCCTTAATGAGTGATGCCTCCAACTCTGGCGAGCTGAGCCTGCCATCACGCGCTATCGCTATACGGGGATGTTTCGTTTTCCATTCAGGTTTAAAACTGCCAAAAGCGCGTCCAATAGCATACGCATCTGCAGCGAAAAGCGTTTCACCGACAATACCGCGTATATCGTATTCGCGTAAAATAGAGAAATGGAAAGAATGCATCGCTAAATCTTAGCTCGCTTCTTCCATAATCGGCCGCACTTGTATTTCATTAGAAGACATTTTTACAGGGGCAACGATAGACGCAGATGCTTTTACGGCTTCTTGTACTGGCTCCGCCGTTTTTTCCTGCTCTTCATTTTTCTCATTTGGATTGGTCCGCAGCTCCGCCACGCGCTCATCTACCGCCGGGATGCGCAATGTTTTAAGCAAATCGCGTACTTCCTGGCGCGCGGCTATATGCGAGAGCGAAATGCTGCTGGCGGAACTTGCCATTTCTATCACATCAAGCACCGTCAGACCTTGCAAAAACATTTCGCGGAAAATAACGCGTTCGCTGAATCCAGGGGAAACGCGGAATCCGATGCGCCGTGAAAGCTCAGCAAGTACTGTTGTCATCTGACGTTTGTTGCGTGCATCCAGATTGCTCAGACGATTGCGCATGACTATCCATTCGATCGAGCCGCCGTCACGTTTGGCGCGCGATAATTTCTGCTCCCACACCATTTCGCTATAGATGCTGGGCTTAACGATTTTCATTGTCTGGCCATCGACATTCGCGAGAACATCAAGATCAACAAAACTATCGTTTATAGGCGTGATGACCGTGTCGGCAAATGAGTGGGCAAGGCGCGATAAATAGGTGTCATTCCCCGGCGTATCAATCACAACAAAGTCATTATTGTAATAAATGCGTGATAGCCCTTTAAGAAAACGCTCTTTCTCATCGGCTTCCGCTTCCTGAAGCAAATTAAAGGGGCTTTTCTGTATAACGATATGATGAGGCAGCGGCAGCGCCATCGCTTCTTTAGCAATGGTCTGGCGACGGTTTTCTATGTAGCGCGAAAGGCTGCGCTGGCGGGCGTCAATATCCATACTGCCAACACCGAATCCCAGGCGCAGCAATGCAACAATAAGATGCATCGTGGTGGTGGTTTTGCCGGAACCGCCCTTTTCATTGCCAACAATGATGACATGCGCGGGCTTGCGCTGCGCTGGAGGAGGCGTTGTTTCGGAGGCGGAATGATTTGAAGAAAACACGGGTCCGTTCATAGTATTTCTGCTTTGGGGCTTAAAGGATTGTTGAACCATAACGCATTGCCTTGGGCGTGTCAAACTTCCAGGTAACCCTTTTGTCTGCTGCCTTGCGGCTGGCATCGGCATGCTATATAGCTGTTTTCATGGAAAACGGTGAGCGGATAGCAAAAGTAATTGCACGTGCAGGAATATGCTCACGCAGAGAAGCAGAAAAGCTCATTGAATCCGGGCAAGTAACTGTAAACAGCAAACGCATTACTTCGCCCGCACTTAACGTTACCGAAAATGATGAAATAATCGTTCGCGGTAAAAAATTGCCCCAGGCCGCTGAAGCACGTTTGTGGGTTTATTACAAACCATTGGGGCTTATTACATCACATAAAGACGAGCAGGGTCGCGATACGGTATTTGATGCGCTGCCCAAACATATGCCGCGCGTAATATCGGTGGGACGGCTGGATCTCAATACCGAAGGGTTATTGCTCCTTACTAATGACGGAGCGCTTGCGCGCCACATGGAATTGCCGTCTACCGGATGGAAGCGGCGCTACCGTGCACGCGTTTACGGACTTGGTTCACCTGAATTGCTTGAAAAGCTGGCGCGTGGCGTCACTGTCGATGGTGTTAAATACGGCTCCGTAGAAGTTACAATTGAAAAAGCGAAAGATGGAAAACTGGCAGGGCGCAATGTCTGGGCAATGGTTTCGCTTACGGAAGGTAAAAACCGCGAGATTCGTAAAGTGTTTGAACATATTGACTGCAAAGTGAGCCGCCTGATTCGCGTGGCTTACGGCCCGTTTCAACTCGGCAATCTTAATCCCGGCGAAATCAAAGAGGTGCCCAGAAAAATGCTGCTGGAGCAATTAGGAAAAGATTGGGGAAAGGCGAATTAACCGCCTACGACACTAGCGGTGTAACACCATCTGCATCATATGAATTCGCTGCAACGACATTCTGAATATTCTGCAAATTCGTCTGATTATAGGCAATGGAAGCCTGGGTAAGTTGATTAATCAGATTCTGCGAAGAGCTGATTTGAGTGGCTGCTGTTGTCGCATCCTTCTGTGCCGTGCCGTTATCCTGCGCCTGAGTAAGCGTAGAGGCCGTGGAGCTGGCAAACAGATTGGCAAATATGCTGGTAAGGCCATCATTGGTGCTTGTGCCGCCCAAAAGAGTAGTTATCGGGTCAAAACTGCCGGTACTGTTTTGTTGCAGCAAACTTAATATCTCCGAAGAAAAATTACCGCTGGTGCTGCCGCTCAAAAGTGATGAGACCAACGATTGCGATGTAGTGGCGGGAGACGTTCCTGCCGTGCTTGTGGGAGTCACAGCTGTAGAATTCGCTGAAGGCACAGTATCCGTACTGCCTTGCAACTGGCTTAAATAAGAATAATACGGGGTACTTGTGACTGAACTGACCATAGACTCTCCCTATAGCATCTTTTATACTGCCACAAAAGAGTTAAATATTGGTTAATACAGTGCATCATTTATATAAAAAACTGGCAGAGTCTTTGAATGCTCTGAAAATTCAGGATAATATGACAATTGCGGTCGCGTGTTCCGGCGGCAGCGACAGCATGGCGCTTACCTTGCTTGCGCAGGAATGGGCAAAAACAGCAGGTATAAAAATAGTCGCACTAACGGTTGATCATGGACTGCGCACAACATCCGCGGCAGAAACAAAACAAGTAGGTAAATGGCTGAAAAAATATGCAATAGCCCATCATATTATGTGCTGGAAGGGCAAAAAGCCAACACGCAACATCCAGGAAGAAGCTCGCAAAGCGCGCTACCAGCTGCTTGCCGCCTATTGTGCAGAACACAACATTACATATTTGCTCGTAGCCCATCATCTCGAAGATCAGGCAGAAACTTTTTTGCTGCGCCTGGCGCGCGGCAGCGGTGTGGACGGGCTTTCGGCAATGGCCTCAACCAATGAACTCTATGGCATCACATTAGTGCGGCCGTTTATTGCCAGCCCCAAATCCGATCTATTGCATTACCTGAAAATGCGTAAACAGAAATATATTCACGATCCCAGCAATGAAAACAGTGTTTATGATCGGGTAAAAATGCGAAAGCTCATGCCGCAGCTGGCAGAAGTGGGGCTGACTGCAGAGCGCCTGGCCAAAACCGCCGCGTTAATGGCGCAGGCAAGAACGCATCTCGAAGAAGAAACCGATCGTGTTGTGAAAACTGCATGCCAGATTTTTCCTGAAGGGTATGCGCTATTGCATTCTCTCGATGTATCTGATGAAATTGCGCTTCGCGTACTTGCCAGACTTCTCATGATTATCGGCGGAACAGATGTAAGACCGCGCCTTAGTGATTTGCAGCGGCTTTATGAAGCTATTAAAAGCCCTTCTTTCAAAGGCGCGACACTTAACGGCTGTATTTTCAGCGCTCATAAAGGAAATATTCTTATATTCCGCGAGCCAAATGCTGTTGCCCCGCCTATCGCCATTAAATCCGGCAAAGAAGCACCATGGGACAGCCGCTTCATGATCTCGCTCCTCGCTCCTCGCGCTTCGTTTACTATTGGCGCATTAACGCAAGAAGGCTGGCTCGCTATTGCCCGCAAACATAAAATCTGCAATCCCTATCCAAACAAAAAAATTCTTTATGGTCTTCCAACCCTACGGGATGGCAAAGGTAAAATCATCGCGGTTCCGCATCTGGGATTCAGTGCAAAGAACATCTTATGCACCATCACCACTGCTAAGGCAGGACGCTGAAAAGAAGTTTTGCTGTATTGTCACCATCCTCAATGCTCAGGGGACCGTGGTTGTTTAAGGTGTGGAAATACATCTGACCATTGCTTTACCTTTTCGGCTCGCTGAACATCTGGATCGAAATGATCATTTATTGCCCCAGCTCTCTCCTCTGGATTTACACTTTGCAATATCTTCATCATAGGGATGCGTATAGAATTTATAGGGATTCCAAGAGAACCATTGATAGGCAATGCCCCTCCATTGTCCATCCCAATAGCATTCAGATAATTTTTATCTTATTTAATGAATCTTCTGAGAACTGACGCCCCTCAGTAATAGGGCTTAGAGTAAATCCATTATATTCTTGTACCGGTAAATCTGTGTCTTGTATGTTTGTGAAACCTTCTCGTGTAACCAAAACCCCGCCTTCCGGCAGGGCGCGATCGCCAGAAAACTCCTGATTAATCAAATGTTCAATAGCATTAAGGGCAAGCTCGTAAGGCAATCGGGTAATCTCTGGTTTTTCCATTGCCTCTCGAAAACGGTGTTGGATTTCAGCATCGCTCATAAAACACACCCCTTTATTAATATTATACGCACTGACGGCAGCAGTTGATATCAATCTATATTCATCTTATCGAAGAAAATCGTCATCGGTCTTGACATCCCTTAGCCTCTCGTAAAGATATTCTGGAGCGATATCGAGCCCGTTTTCCCATACCACCGTATCCATATCGACTCGGAAACGCCTGAATTTCATTTTATCCTGCAGCTCCAGAAAAATAGGCCGGTGATCTTTGCAAATGGTGTCTGTCAAATCGACAATGCCCTGCCGATTGTCGTTGAAAGCGACCCGCAAGCGGTATCCATCGAGATAAGAGGCGTCTGTCACATAATGCATATAGTTTAGAACCCTTAACTTAAGGGCTCAATCTTAGCAAATTGGCCGGTTTTTTGCAAATCATTCCAGTTTTGCAACAGTTCTTTTTGATGCTCCCTGGCCCAGTATTGCACCAGCCAAAGCTCTTTAGGCGGCAAATCGCCCTCAAGCACTGCCAACGTCGCAATGTTTATTTGCGCCCGAAAATCCTGAAATCGCACGTGGAAATGCGGTGGCGGATGATCGTTGAAATACATCGTAATGATAATGCCAAAAAATCTGCACACTTCTGGCATCGTTTTTTGCCTTACGAATTCATCTTATCGAAGAAATCGTCATTAGTCTTGGCGTCCTTGAGCTTATCGAGCAGAAAGTCCATACCGTCCATAACGCCCATAGGATTGAGAATGCGGCGCAGAACCCAAACTTTGGTTAGCATTCCTTTGTCGTAAAGTAGCTCTTCTTTGCGCGTACCCGATTTGGTAATATCAATCGCCGGGAAAGTACGTTTATCGGCAAGTTTGCGATCAAGAATTAGTTCCGAATTTCCGGTACCTTTGAATTCTTCAAAAATCACTTCATCCATGCGTGAGCCGGTATCAATAAGGGCTGTTGCAATAATCGTAAGCGATCCGCCCTGTTCAATGTTACGTGCGGCACCGAAAAAACGTTTGGGGCGTTGCAACGCGTTAGCATCTACACCACCCGTCAGCACTTTGCCGGAAGACGGAACTACGGTGTTATAGGCCCGCGCTAAACGTGTAATAGAATCGAGCAGAATCACCACGTCTTTTTTATGCTCGACCAGACGTTTGGCTTTTTCGATGACCATTTCCGCCAATTGCACATGACGCGATGCAGGTTCGTCAAATGTCGAACTTACTACCTCGCCCTTTACGGTGCGCTGCATATCGGTTACTTCTTCGGGGCGCTCATCGATCAAAAGCACGATCAGAAACGCATCGGGATGATTAACACTGATGGAGTGCGCGATATTCTGCAAAAGCACCGTTTTACCAGTACGCGGCGGCGCAACAATAAGACCGCGCTGACCAAATCCAAGAGGCGCAACAATATCAGTCACACGCATGGAAAGATCGGGCTGGTTGCTGTTGTGCGATTGCTGCCGTTGATTGCGCTTCGGACGTGCAAATCCATCATCAAAAGCCGGTCTGGTTGGCTCCTGTTCGGTTTCTTTGATCACAAGCGGTTTGCTTACGGCTGCTTTAGCGACCGGCACTTCTACTTCGAGCCGGATGCGTCTGTCGGGGTAAAGCGGTGTTAGATTATCAAAATTGATTTTGTGGCGGATGCTGTCGGGCGGATCAAAGTTGATGGTATTTACTTTAAGAAGCGCAAAATAACGTTCCCCGTCCTTGGGCGCACGAATTTCACCGTCAACCGTATCACCGGTACGCAAACTAAAACGGCGCACCTGGCTGGGTGAAACATAAATATCATCGGGACCGGCCAGGTAGTTGGCCTCAGGAGAACGCAAAAACCCAAATCCGTCCTGCAGTATTTCAATAACGCCCTCGCCTATAATGGCAACTTCACGTTCGGAAAGTTTTTTTTCAAAATGGCAAAAATGATATCTTGCTTGAGCATTGAGCCCGCATTTTCAACACCGTGCTCTTCAGCAACTGTCAATAATTCATCGGGCGACTTGCGCTTTAATTCCTGTAACCGCATGGAAAATCTCGTATATTAGTTTAAGAATGTTTTGGGGAAATCAATAATGAAAGAATGATTTTTCTTTTTAAGAAGGCGCTCGAAAGGAGGAGGATTCTGTGAACGCTTGCAGTTATTGTAATGATTATTACACAAAGGTCAATAAAAAGTTAAAATGGCTTTAGTACCGCCAGCAAAACAATAATGACCATAATCACAGGCGGAACTTCATTTATTACACGAAAAAATTTGGCCGAATGGGTATTGCGCTCATCTGCAAAATCTTTGCGCCACCGCGCCAGAAAGGCATGGCATATTTGCATTCCAACCAGCAACGCTACTTTCGCATGAAACCATCCCGCAGTTTTTAAATAATCTGACCCCACTATGGTTGCAAGCCAGATACCGAATATCCAGGTGGAAATCATTGCAGGATTAATGATACTGCGAAGCAATTTACGCTCCATAATTTTTAGTGTCTCGGAGAGTTCACCGCCTGGCTTCGCATTTACATGATAAACGTAAAGACGCGGCAGGTAAAACATTCCTGCCATCCATGCAATGATTGATATGATATGCAGTGATTTTACCCATAAATACAAATTCATTTAATTCATCTTCCATTCTTTAAAACCGCATTTTTTAAATTCTTTAGGGCATTGACGCCCCAATGAATTTGAGCAGTTGGGATAGAGCGATGTTGCCTCTGTCAACCACGAAAGGGCCTGGATAAATTCCGTATGAACACCCAGCGCTTCTACTCTCTCGTAATGCGGAACACCATTTTTATTTGCCAGAATACGGTATTCTATATCCAATTCCACCAATGTTTCCGAATGTTCAGAAACAAAAGAAATAGGAACTATTACCAGTGGCACGCCGTCTATTCCTGCGCGCTTTATTTCATCCTCCGTTGAGGGCCCTATCCATTCAAGCGGCCCCACACGGCTTTGGTAGCATATTACATAATCGGGCAGATTGAGCTTGCGCTGCAATGCCGATACCGTGCGTTCGATTTGCCACTGATAGGGATCGCCCTTATCAATAATTTTTTGAGGCAGTCCATGCGCAGAAAACAAAAGCCGCGGATGGCCGTGTTTTGCCGCTTCGATATAAGCCGGCTTTATTAATTCTGCATGTGCCCCGATAAAATGATTATCAAACGAATAACAACAGACCGGATGATGCGGGACATGCAATTTTTGTTTTTTTGCTTCTGCATACCACATATCAAAAGAAGATCCGGACGTGGTCGTGGAAAACTGGGGATATAACGGGAGTAAAACTACTTTATCAGGCGCATAATTCTTAACTTCTTTTACGGTCTCTGCGGATAATGGATGTGAATATCGCATGGCTATAAAAACTTTATATTGTCCTTTAAGCGATAATTCTTTCTCCAATGCTTCCGCCTGTTCCTGTGTGTGCTCCAGAATAGGCGATCTGTCTCCAATTTTTTCATAAATATCTTTAGCCTTTGCCATGCGACGAAAAGATATCACCATTGCGATCAGAGCGCGTAGCGGCTGAAATACTGCTATAATTGCTTTGTCGTTAAATAAATTAAAGAGAAAGGGCCGCACCGATGCACGAGAGTCAGGGCCGCCTAAATTAAACAAAACAACTGCGGTTTTCATCTTTTTCCACGTATAGTATCACACACGGCTTGCACATTTTCTATTGGCGTCCATGGCACTATGCCATGCCCTAAATTAAAAATAAATGGCTTGTCTTGCCATATTTCTAGAATGCGTTTTG
>JABDAT010000029.1 GCA_013288985.1 Alphaproteobacteria bacterium | reverse complement strand
AAAGGCCGGTAGTGAACATATGATGCGCCCAGACGATGAACCCTAGGAACCCAATGGAGGCCATCGCGTAGACCATCCCTAAATAGCCAAAGATAGGCTTTTTGGAGAAAGTGGGAACGATTTCGCTCATAATGCCGAATGCGGGCAGGATAAGAATATACACTTCGGGATGCCCGAAGAACCAGAACAGATGCTGGTAAAGCAGGGGGTCGCCGCCGCCTGCTGGATCAAAGAAATGGGTGCCGAAATTGCGATCGGTAAGCAGCATGGTAATGGCGCCGCCAAGTACAGGCAACGCAAGCAGCAGCAAGAACACGGTGACCAAAATGGACCACACAAAGAGCGGCATTTTGTGGAATGTCATGCCGGGAGCGCGCATGTTGAAAATGGTAACAATGAAGTTAATCGCGCCCAAAATCGAAGAGATACCCGCTAAATGCAGCGAAAAAATCGCCATATCCACAGCCATGCCGGGATGGGAAATTTTGGATAAAGGCGGATATACCGTCCAGCCCGTGCCAGCACCTTCGCCTACCAATGCCGAGCTTACCAACAATAATATAGCGGGCACCAGTAGCCAGAAGCTGATATTGTTCATGCGTGGAAACGCCATATCCGGCGCGCCAATCATGATAGGCACAAACCAGTTGCCAAAGCCGCCAATAAGCGCCGGCATGACTAAAAAGAACACCATCAGGAACGCATGTGCGGTAATGAACACATTATAGAGCTGATAGTCGCCGCCAAAAAGCGTGCCGTGTGGATGCTGTAATTGCGCGCGTATAACGATTGAAAATGCACCGCCTAACAAACCTGCAATAAGCGCAAATATTATATAGAGCGTACCGATGTCTTTATGATTGGTTGAAAACAGCCAGCGGCGCCAGCCTGTGGGTATGCCGTGGTCGTGTGAATCATGTGCGGTTGCTGAGTATCCCATACGTGTTCCTTCTTAGTCTTTTTTACTTTTAGCGGCTGGTGCGGATTTAACTGCGGGTTTAACCGTAGCGGCAGGCGTTGGTGCCGCAGCAGGAGCAGGCGCGGCATTGTCGTTGCCCGCCGCTTTTTTCTGCGCTGCCACCCATGCCGCAAAATCATCTTTGCTTACCACTTTAATGACGATGGGCATGAATCCATGCCATACGCCGCATAGCTGCGAGCACTGGCCGCGGTAAGTGCCGATTTTGGTTGCCTTGAACCAGGTTTCATTAATGCGGCCCGGAACGGCATCAATCTTGACGCCAAAGGCAGGCATGGAGAAGCTGTGAATCACATCCGCCCCGGTAACAAGTACGCGCACGGTCGTGTCAACAGGCACTACCGCCGGATTATCCACTGCAAGCAAACGTGGCTCACCGCCCAGCTCTTTTAACTCTTCTTCTTCGGAAAGCTGTTTGGTGGGGTCGGGCTTAATGCGGCTTTCAAAAGAAATATCGCCCTGATCGGGATATTCATAGCCCCAGTACCATTGGTAGCCGACGACCTTAAGGGTCATCTGCGCGTCCTGTGCCCTGTCCATGAAATAATGGATGCGCAGCGAAGGAATGGCAATGAGCACCAGAACCAGAATGGGAATAGTGGTCCAGACAATTTCCACCAAGGTATTATGGGTGGTTTTGCTAGGCACCGGATTATTTTTTGCGCTGAAGCGAACGCATACGAATGCCAGCAATCCTAAAACGAAAATGGTAATGACGCTGATGGCAAAAAGGAGCAAGCCGTTATGCAGGTCATACAATTTTTCCATAACCGGAGTTACGGGAGTTTGCAGCCCTATCTGCCAGGGGATTGCCATGCCGGGAGTGTCTTCAGCCAGCGCAGCGCCGGCAGTGCCCATAGCTATAAAAGAAAACAAAAAGCGGAGGTATTTCATACACGAATCTTTATTTGTGAAAGCTTCAACGCTTTTAATCGCTCACGGCCGACAACGCAATGACTTATTCATGGTTTGTTTTTTACAATGCGCCCGCTATGCTATACATGCAACATAGATAAAGCATTTTAGGAGTAGCCGGTGACCGATATCGCACAGCTCGACGACCTTTTTTTCGCCCGCGCCGGCATGGATAAGACGCGCGTGAAGAAAGTGGTGGAGCATGCGCTTGGCGGTATGGATGACGGCGAGTTATTCCTGGAATATTCACAATCCGAAAGCCTGGCGTTTGATGACGGCCAGCTAAAGAATGCCAGTTTTAATACCGAACAGGGGTTTGGGCTGCGCTCGGTGCTGGGCGAAGCTACCGGCTATGCCCATGCCTCAGAATTAAGCGAAGCGGCAATTAAACGCGCGGCCGAAACGGTGCGTGCGGTGAATCACGGCCAATCAGGAGTCGTAGCAGCTCATCCCGGCCCATTTGGCACAAATGAGCGTTTATATAGTGATATTAATCCGCTTGCCGAAGTGCCCTTTGCCGCAAAAGTGACTGTTTTGCAGGAAATAGATGCTTACCTGCGCGCCAAAGACCCACGGGTGAAACAGGTTTCGGCCTCTTTGTCAGGCGTGTGGCAGGCGGTGGAAATCATCCGCGCGGATGGAAAAATTGCCGGCGATATACGTCCGCTGGTGCGGCTTAATATCAGCGTAGTGGCCGAACAGAATGGACGCATGGAAACAGGCTCACACGGGGCAGGGGCGCGGACTTCGTATGAGGTGTATCTGGAAGAGCATCACTGGAAAGAGCAGGCTGACAAAGCCTTGCGTCAAGCCCTTATCAATCTGGAATCGCGTCCGGCGCCCGCGGGAGAAATGCCGGTGGTGATAGGCAATGCCTGGTGCGGCGTGTTGCTGCATGAGGCAGTAGGCCATGGGCTTGAAGGTGATTTTAACCGCAAGAAAACTTCAGCGTTCTCAGGGCTGATGGGTAAACAGGTGGCGGCCAAGGGCGTTACCGTGGTGGATGACGGCACAATGTTTGACCGCCGCGGTTCACTTTCAATTGATGATGAAGGCACGCCCACCAGCCGCACCGTGCTGATTGAGGATGGTATCCTTACCGGCTATATCCAGGATCGCCTGAACGCCCGTCTTATGGGTATGCGCCCGACCGGCAACGGGCGCCGTGAAAGCTTTGCCTGCCAGCCGATGCCGCGCATGACCAATACCTATATGTTGGGAGGAGACGCTAAAACGGACGATATTATCGCTTCGGTTAAGCGTGGGCTTTATGCGGTCAACTTTGGTGGTGGTCAGGTGGATATTACCTCGGGAAAATTCGTATTTTCGGCGTCTGAGGCCTATATGATTGAAAACGGCAAAATTGCCTATCCGGTGAAGGGAGCTACCCTTATCGGTAACGGCCCTGACGCCCTTACCCGCGTGAAGGCTATCGGCAACGATATGGCGCTCGACGACGGTGTCGGAACCTGCGGCAAGGCAGGCCAAAGCGTGCCTGTGGGGGTTGGCCAGCCTACCTTGTTGATTGACAGCATGACGGTGGGCGGTACCGAGGCGTAGTGTTTGTATAAAGGGGCTAGCCGCGCCCTTTAGTGCCCGAAGGGCTTAGGCTCATTGTGTAGGCTAGCAGGCGGAGCGGGAACAATCAAATATTACAGTTCTATTACAGATCGATGAATTGTTTTTGACAGTGCGAGTCTGCGCTCGATCTCTCTCTTCATATTGGTTATACTGGGACTATGAGATAGGAATAAAACCTAGTATTTGAGCCATTCTTATAAGAGATAGAGTTAAAAAAAAGAAATAGATAAAATTGTAGCGAATATTAAGTTTACTTTAGAAGTTTTGTGAGAGATTAGATTTAAGAGAAAAAGAAATTTGAGGAGTGGGATATGGATATTTCTGGATTTAGTGTTGTTAACCGTTGCAGTGTAGGAATTCCAAGCGATCAAAAAGCGCTAACTGGAGAGAACATTGCGGCACTCACCCAGGATTTAAGCAGAGCTGTTTTCGGCGAGGTGTATGGGACGTCTTTAGCTGTGCCACATGAAAATAAAGGCCGCAGCCTGTAATTTTTAATTGTAATCCTATAGCCTACATCAATCTCTTTCAAATTTTCGCTCTCTCTTTTCTCAGTATTTTTTACTTTTCTTCTCAGTGATATAAGTTAATATCATGATGTCTAATAAGACAATGATGCCAAATTTTTGTAGTATGCTTGCTAATGATTAAGAAAAACAATTGGTCGACTGACGCGTTTGGAGGGGGGAGTTCCTCCAGTAATGTTATTGATGAAAAACTTCTCGATGTGGATATCGTCATACTGCTGCAAGGCACGAATCTATTTGGCGATGGGATTTATTCTTATCTTCGCCTTCCCGGCCGAAAACTCAAAGAAATGTTTGCCAAAATGCGCGCCAAGGAAAACTTTAATCCTAGTGATTTTGGTGAAGTGTTGTCTGCTGGGCGCGGCGATCCATCGCAGGAAGTGCGCGCTGAAATGGCCGCCACTTATAATATGATCGATGTGCCGATGCCTAAACCCACAGCTCCCAAGCCGGTTTTTGTGCAGCCTAAATTCTTTGGCGACGAATAATAAGCGGTTTATCCGTTTATGGGCTAATGAGTTAAACTAGCTCATAACTCATTATCTCATTAACTGCTTCCCTTAAATACTAAACCCGATATCCCACCCGCCATATATTTCATGGCTTGCAGAGAGCGCGGCAAGAGTAGCGACTAAACCAAATACATGTAAATTACAGTCAGGGACTTTCACTTTGTTTTTGGCTTCTTCGCCGCATTCTGCTTCGTCGCACATGCCGACGAAACGCATGCCGGAGGCATTGAGGTTGGAAAACGCATCGCGTTCCGTGTTGATGCGGTAAGCGCCGCCTACGGGAATGCCATCCACCAGATAAATCATCGGCTCGGCTACGGTGTCTTCAGCGCGGTCAATGGTAGGAATGCCTTCTTGGATAATCACTTCGGTATTTTGCGTGCCTTCCTTTATGACATTCATTTTATTGCGGGTTTTTTTATTGAGCTCTAGCAGTTCGTCGCCTGAGCGCACCGTCATAATGCCCATGCCGTAAGTGCCGCTATCGGCCTTGATAAAGGCGTAAGGCTCTTCCTTTATGCCATGCTCGCTGTATTTGCGCCGCATAACATGCAGGACTTTTTCTACACCCAATGCCACGCATTCAATGCCTTTCTGCTCATGGAAATTGACAATGCCGCAGCGGTGATAGGCAGCGGAAATAAGCCATGCATCGAACCCAAACATATCGGCGAATTCATGCGCCATATGATCATACACGCGGAAATGCTCGCTCTTTCGCCGCGTATACCAGCCCATTTTATAGCTGGGTTCTATCGGTTGCGCGATGCCCTCCAGGATTGGCGGCGCTCCGGACGTGCAATCGTTATTAAGCACAATCAGATCGGGATGAAAGCCGTCCTCGGTTTCAAGCTGGTCGCCGCTGCGTTTAAGTGGCGCTTCGATGACCGGGCGTCCGCTCATCGATACAAGCGATAAGGGTTCCGTGGCAGCCACACTGCCGATGCGCACTTCCCGGCCGGTTTCAGCGATAATATCGGAAAGCACGGCAAGATTTTCAAGATAGGCCAGGTTGCGCGTATGGTTCTCCGGCACGATGAGAATACGTTCTGGCGGCTTAGCCATTTCGTCAAAACGATCTTTCATGAAACGTACCGCGCGCATATGGGCAGCGGCGGAAAGATTATTAAATCCTGCGGGATATAAATTGGTATCCACCGGCGCCAGCCTTGCGCCGGAGTGGCGCAGATCAACCGAACTGTATAAGAAAGGCGGTTTTTTACTGCGCTTGCCATGCAGCCACTGTTCAATATCCGGGCGGCGAGTCTGCAGTAATGCGTCGAGCTTCTTAATGATGTCAGACATTCGTGATCCTAAATAGTACGAAAAGCGGGTTTGCCGTCCCAATCGCCATGCTCTGCCTGCAATAAGGTGAGCGCTGCAATGGCGGCGGTATCCGCGCGCATGACGCGTGGCCCCATGCACATGCCGCTGGCATAAGGCAGACTACGCAGTAAATCAAGTTCTGTCTCGGAAAATCCGCCTTCAGGGCCAATCAAAACTGCATAACTGTCATGCGTCAGAGTCGGCAGTAATATTTTGGCATTTTCGCCTTTGCCGGATTCATCGCCATAAATCAGGTGGCGCTCTGCAGGCCAGTTTCCTAATAGTTTATTTAGCGTTGCAAGGGGAACTATCTCTGGAATATCCAGCCTCTCGCATTGTTCGGCGGCTTCGGTGGCGGTGCTGAGTAACCGGGCTTCATTCACGCGGTCGACCATGGTGAATTGGGTGGTGATGGGGCAGAAACGGCTGATGCCAAGCTCGGTGGCTTTTTCTACTACCCATTCCGTTCTGCTGTTTTTAAGGGGTGCCGCGCATAGCCAGAGATTGGGAGAATTTTGTTGCGGACGCAGCTGTTTGCTGGCGCTAAGCGTGATATTCTTTTTGCTGATACTGTCGATTATCGCTTCCCATTCGCCGTCACGGCCATTGAAGAAGGCTATTTTCTTACCTTCCTGCAAACGCAACACGTGCGACAGATAATGGGCAGGTTTTTCTGTCAAAGTAATCATTGACCCTTCTGCAAGCGGCTGGTCTATATAGAGGCGGGTGCCTGGATGTGAAGGATGAGGGGACATAGAGGCTAGTATTGGTCATAGGAGAGGTGTTTTTCAAGGATTTTCCACCGGATAGCCATTCATCTCCGCCTTTTTTGCCTTACGGTATTAACCGGTTGCATTTTCACCGGTGATTCTTTATAAGTCTGCTCCCTTTTGGCGCCAGAAGCGCAAAGGGTGTGTTGGTTTAAATCACGTGGGAGATTTACATGGCTGCTAAACCTAAGCTGGTAGAAAAAGAAACCGTTCAACTTCCTGCTGGCTATAAGCCTACAGAAAAAGAAGAATACATGAATCCCAAACAGCTGGAGTATTTCCGTCAGAAATTATTCAACTGGCGTAAAGATCTGATTGAAGAATCACGTGAAACCATCGATCATTTAAAAGAAGAAAACTGGCATGAATCCGATATCGCTGATCGCGCTTCGCTTGAAACAGAGGCTGGCGTTGAACTTCGCACGCGCAATCGCTATCTGAAGCTTATTTCTAAGATTGATGCGGCGCTCAAGCGTGTTGAAGATGGTTCTTACGGCTATTGCGAAGAGACCGGTGACAAAATAGGCATTAAACGTCTGGAAGCCCGCCCTGTCGCAACCATGACCATTGAAGCGCAAGAACGTCATGAAAAACTTGAAAAGCAATATGTCGACGAAGAATAAGTTTGCCCAAGACGCTTTTTAGTAAATATCTATTACTCCTTATCTGTGTGTTTATATCGTCCCATATTGGAACGATGCCCTTAGTTATTGCGTAATAAAACAATTGTTGGTTGTATAGATCGTTCCGTGCTTGCAAATCCCAAAATGAATACCTTATAGTTCTGCTGCCGGGCTTGGGCAGGAAATTGCTGCTTACAATCGTGAACTCGACAGGCTTGATGCGCAGGAGCGGGAGTTTAATACTTTGAAGCAGGAGCTGAAAGTTGCCGAAGATGCGTACGGCCTTTATTCGCATAAGCTGGATGAAGCCAGAACTTATGAGGATATGGAGCGTGAGCGCGTAGAAAGCGTCCGGATGATTCAGCAGCCAACTGTGCCGCCGGATCCAAGCCATATACAGTTATGGATCATATTAGGCGGAGCGGTTGCCGCACTATTCTCTACATTAATGAGAGCTGCATGGATTGAATATTTCCGGAAAGGGTTTGTGACTCCGGAACAACTTGAGCGCGATATGACGCTTCCTGTGTTGGCAGTGCTGTCTTTTCGCAGGCAAGGGTAAGATTAGAATCATAAGCGCGCGTATACTTTATGCGGGATGTGGTAGCGGCGTTTGTTCATCACCAGCCCTGCAATATTAGCCCCGGCTCCTGTCAATGTATCGCGCAAATTTTTTATCACCGGCTCAGGCGTTTCTTCCGCTTCTATCACCAGCACGGCGGCATCGGCTTTTGCAGCAAGGCCCACGCCGTCAAACTTGCTTTGCAAAGACGGTGCATCGATAATAATAGTGTCAAATGACACTGAAAGTGCTTTCCAGAAATCCGCGTCATGAATAACTTGCCCTGACGCGCTGCGATTTTTTTCGCTGCCTATCCAATAGGCTGTAGAAAATCCCTGCACTAAACGAACAGCGTCATGGGGCGGTTTGCCTGCCATTATGTTGTCCACTATTCCCGGCATGGAATGTCCGCGCAGTTGCGTGCCCGCATCGATTAATAATATTTTCTGCGACGTTTCCGCCGCCAGTGTCTGGGCGTACTCCCTGGCTATAGTAGATGTGCCTTCCTGCGGTCGCGCGGCGATGAATGTGATGATTTGCAGCCGTGGATTATACGGCCCCAGGCTCAGGCGCTGAATGAGATTCAGCATGGGGCCGTTAATAATGTTTGGTTCCCATGCTGGTGTTGTTTTAGAATTTGCTTCCATACACAATATTTCAGATTTTCCGAGCACATCGTATATTTCTCCTATAATGTGCACAACGAATTTCTTGATTTATTTAAGAGGATTGTAATGATTCTGCGTTGTCTTTGTATAGCCCTGTTTTGCCTTGTAAATGGCAGTAATCTATCGGCTCAGGAAGCTGAAGCATTGCAACTTCATAAAGGCATTAATCTGTCCAGTTGGCTGGCAAATGCACAAAGGCAGCCTTTATATGAACGCGATTTTGCGCAAATCAAACATGCCGGTTTTGATAATGTACGGCTACCCATTACGCCGGAACGACTTGGATTTGCGCTTGATAAGAATGCTCCTATAGACAGGCCCCTTGATGCCGCCGCCCTTGATAACGCGGTTATACTTGCCACCCATAATGGATTAGCGGTAGTGATTGATGTCCATCCGGATGCGGCATTTATGAAAACCCTGGAGCAGGAGTCCTGGGCCGAGCAGCAATTTATCCATTTATGGATTGCCATTGCCAAACATTACAAAGGCTATCCTGCTAAAACCGTGGCGTTTGAACTGCTGAACGAACCGCAATATTACGGTTCCGAATCACGGTATCATGCATTCTTGCAAACGCTGGTTGCGTCAATTCGCAAAGAAGATAGCACGCGCTGGATTATTGCAGGTGCTCCGCATGGCTCTTCTATTGAAGGTCTGCAAGGAATGGTGCCTTTGTCTGATGATCATATACTTTATGATTTTCATTTTTATGAGCCTTATATCGTTACCCATCAGGGAATCGGACATGGTTTTGAGACGAAGATGATACGCTATTTCCGTGATGTGCCTTATCCGGCACTTCTGGTGAATCAGGATTCGGTTCTTTATGCACCCAATGCTTCTGATCCTGCGCAGGCAAAGAGTGAATTGGAAGCCTATGTCAATGCGCAATGGAATGCCCCGCATATTGCCGATCGGGTGCGCCAGGCAAGGCAATGGGCAGATAAATATAACGTGCCTGTGATATGCGGTGAGTTCGGCGTATTGCGCAATCACATAAAGCCCGAATCGCGTTACCGCTGGATTGCCGATACGCGCACGGCGCTGGAGGCAAATAATATCGGCTGGCAGCTTTGGGATTATACCGATATGTTTGGCATTGCAGCCCTCGTAGGAGAAACTCAGACCGATCCGGTGGACGGCTCAGTGAAATTCATCCATCCCGAAGCAGGATTTCGCCTTATTGAGCTTCAAGCCCTGAAAGCACTTGGGCTGCAATAATTATTTTCGTACCAGTTCGCTGTAATCCTGCATCAGCTGCTTGGTAACGGGACCCACGGTAAAGGTGTAATTTTCAATAGAGCCGATAGGAGTCACTTCCGCTGCGGTGCCGCAGATAAATACTTCCTGTGTTTGTGCCAGCTCTTCCGGCTTGATATGGCGCTCCACTACTTTAATGCCGCGTTTCTTAGCAAGATCGATAATGGTATTGCGGGTGATGCCGTTTAAAAAGCAATCTGGCGTTGGCGTGTGCAATTCGCCGTTTATCACTAGGAACATATTGGCGCCGGTGGCTTCGGCAATGAGGCCGCGATAATCCAGCATCAGCGCGTCTTCATAGCCTGCCTGCTCGGCGGCATGTTTGCTGAGGGTGCAAATCATGTAGAGACCGGCGGCCTTGCTGGCGGTCGGGGCGGTGTTGGGGGCGGGGCGCGCCCATTTGGAAATCTGCAGCTTGAGGCCGCGCTCTTTGGCTTCATTGGAAAAATAGCTGGGCCAGCTCCAGGCGGCGATGGCGACGTGGATGGAGGTTTTCTGCGCCGACACCGCCATCATTTCACTGCCGCGCCACGCGAAGGGACGCACATACCCATTCTCAATAGCGTTTTTAGCAATGATTTCATTGGTAATGCGGTTAAGGTCAGCAACGCTATAAGGAATTGTGAAGCCAAGCAGTTCTGCGGAATGATGTAGGCGCTCGGTGTGCTCATTGAGCTTGAACACTTTCTTGTTATATACGCGCTCGCCTTCAAAGACGCAGCTTGCATAATGCAGGCCATGATTGAGCACATGCACTTTGGCATCGCGCCAGGGCAGCATTTTGCCATTGTACCAGATAAATCCGTCACGATCGTCAAAAGAGGGAGAGGGCTGCATTCTACTACTCGTTCCTTAACATAATTGCTGAAATCTGCCGCCCATAATCGGGCTCATTCCGATGCGTGGCGCGACGATAGCTGAAAAAATTACTTTCTTCCAGATACGTATCATTTTCAAGTATATTTACGGTGCCTACCCCAGAATGGATAAGAATAGCATGAATAAATGCTTTTAGATCAAAAAGCCAATGCTCTGCTCGCATGGCAGGAATGAAATAGCGGTTTGAATCCGCATCTTTACTGAGAAAGGTCTGCCGGAACGTATCGCTTACCTCGTAGGATGCTTTGCCAATGCACGGGCCGACGGCGGCAGTAATATGCGAAGGTTCAGCGCCCAGCGCCCCCATGGCTTTAAGGGTATTCTCAATGACTCCTGAGATTGCGCCTTTCCAACCTGAATGCGCCGCTCCAATTACTTTGGCGTGTGCATCGGCAAATAACACCGGCGTGCAATCGGCCGCCAGAACGCCAAGCGCTATGCCTGGCTGATTGGTGGCCATGGCGTCAGCCTGCGGGCGTTTTTCTAAGTCCCATATGTTCTTCGCCGTAATAACATCCGCACTATGTATCTGGTGCAGCGTCAGCAGATGTCCAGCTTCTGCGCGCAATGTTTTAGCAACACGCGTGAGATTTTCTTGCACATGCAGAGGATTATCCGATGATCCGCGCCCGCAATTGAGAGATGCGTATAAACCTTTGCTCACGCCGCCGTTGCGCGTGAAGAATCCATGCGTAATGCCAGGGATTGCAGATAAATCGGGAGCGGTTAAGAACATGAGCGTAATATCGCTCAAAATCCGGCAGGCGACAAAGGGTTTTTTGAGGATATGATGGCCATCACTTTAAATAATTCTCCCATCTGATGCGGCGCGGTTATCCGCTCCAATGCCGAAAGTATATTCTTTTGTTGTTGGGTAGACGCATTCTTACATAATGCGGCAGCGCGCAACTCAGCGCCCATGCGTTTTAAGAATGTTCCCTGCTCTATGGCTCCGAATATTTGCGCGCCGGTCTTCATGGCGGCTTTGCCAAACGCATCAAAATCAACATGCGCCGTAAGATCGGCCTCGCCGGGATTTTCCAGGGGGTTGGTAAAAGCATGTTTATGCATTGCCTGTAAACTGTCGCCCTTTTCGCCGCCAGTATAGCCGTAATCAATAATAAGCGCCGCGCCGCCACAGGTTTGAATATGGGCGGCGATGCGCGTCATGACGGCAAGGGAAGCGGGTGAGGTCTCACGAATATTATTGCCTTCGGGCAGCCAGGTAAGTTTGTTGTTGATATAATCTACTTTACGCGTCTGCCATTCTGCCCCTGTTTTGACTTCCTGCCTGATGGGCAACGCATCGAAAAACTCATTGGCGATGAGGAATAAGGGCAGGGGGGGGCAAATGATCAAGCGAATCATGCCAGCTTATGGAAGCATGGCTGGTTTGTAAATTCTCTTGCTGTATTTTGCGCAAAGTTGGACTGGTCTCAATGAGTTGAATTTCAATATTATCATGAAATCTTTCCGGTGAACGTGTGGTGCGCAAAGCATCCTTCATGAGTGTGCCGCGTCCGGGCCCCAATTCGCAAAGTACTGCTTTTGGCTTCCCCCTGTTTTGCCAGCAATCGGCAATCCATGCGCCAATCAGCTCGCCAAATATCTGGCTGATTTCCGGGCTGGTGGTGAAATCGCCCGCAGCGCCTAAAGGATCGCGCGTGGCATAATAATGCGCATTGCAACGCTCCATGTAATCGGCAACGGTTAAAGGTCCGTCTTTCAGGATGGATTGAATAAGTTCAGTTGCGAACGTCACGGCTGCGCAATACAAGAAAAATGCCGATAGCGAGCATGGGCAGGGAAAGCAATTGCCCCATGGTGATGCCGCCCGGCAAATAACCAATAAAGGAATCGGGCTC
>JABDAT010000028.1 GCA_013288985.1 Alphaproteobacteria bacterium | reverse complement strand
TGTCCCATTCCTAAAGAGCAGTTGCGTGAAGCGCGCGGCATTGAAGTGGGGCATATTTTCTATTTTGGCAAAAAATATTCTGATGCGATGCATGCCATTGTTGCCGGTCCTGAGGGCACAGATATCAAAGTCGAAATGGGATCTTACGGCATCGGCGTATCGCGACTGATTGGCGCCATCATTGAAGCCAATCATGACGATAACGGAATCATCTGGCCTGAAACGGTTGCGCCCTATAAGATAGGTTTAATCAATATACGCACTGGCGATGCAGCTTGCGATAAAGTTGCAGAAGACATTTATGTGAAATGTGCCGCCGCAGGTATTTCCGTGCTCTATGATGATACCCCGGAAAGTGCCGGCAAAAAATTCTCCGGCATGGATTTGATAGGCCTTCCCTGGCAGGTTGTGGTTGGGCCTAAAGGAGTTGCGGCAGGCGTGGTGGAGCTTAAAAACAGGCGCACCGGCGAGAAAGTGGAATTGTCGTCCGAATCACTCATAGGAAAGTTTGCATAAATGAGAGTCGTGAATTGGTTAGCATTAGCGCTTATTGTTCTGCCTTGCATTGCACATGCCGAAAATACTGCGCCGCATTGGCAAGTGCTTGCCGATAAAAGCAGTATTGAATGGTCGGCGTCTTACGGTGGCCAGCTGATAAAAGGAAGCTTTAGTGATTTTACGGCGGATGTGGTTTTTGATCCGCAAAATCTAAATGCAAGCAAAGTAATAGCAAAAATCGCAATGGCGAAAGTAAAAAGTACCGATTCCGATGCGGAAGCAAGCCTGCCTACCAATGAATGGTTTGGGGCAGCGCAATATCCGGTTGCGGTATTTGAAACGAATAATTTTAAACATATTGAAGCGGATAATTTTGAAGCAACCGGCACGTTGACTATTCGTGATAAGACTATAAAAATTACCCTTCCTTTCACTGCCAAGTTTTATGACGATAAAGACACCTCGCCTCCCACGCATTATGCGCGTATTATGGGTGAAACTACCCTAAACCGCCTTGATTTTGGCGTAGGGCAGGGTGACTGGGCGAAGACCGATGTCGTGGCAAATGAAGTCAAGCTCGCCATCCATATTGAAGCGAAGCAGGTTCCCTGATGTGTTTCTCTGCTTTTGAACGCATGATGTCATGGCGTTATCTGAGAGCCCGCCGCGCTGAAGGATTTATTTCTCTTATTACGGCATTCTCCCTGTCAGGCATCGCCCTTGGTGTTGCCGCGCTCATTGTGATTACGTCGGTAATGAACGGCGTGAAGAGCGAAATGCTGCGCCATTTCATCGGGTGGAGCGGGCATGTGAATGTCTATAGCAGCACCGGGCCTATCAATGATTATGATGCGCTTATCAGCCAGATTAAAACGATACCGCAGGTGGTGAGCGTAACGCCCACAGTGGAAGGCCAGGTGATGGCATCTGCCAATGGCCGCGCGCTTGGCGCGCAGGTGATGGCGCTGCGTTATGACGATCTGGCGCAGAAACAACATATCGTAGAAAAGATAACTGCAGGCAGTCTTGATGCTTTTAAAGCGGGTGACGGTATTATTATTGGTGAGCGGCTTGCGCAAAATCTCGGCGTGAGCATCGGCGATGCGGTGACGCTTATTTCTCCTGAAGGCCGTCAGACTATTGCCGGTCTGGTGCCGCGCCTTAAGGCTTACCCCGTAGTGGCGACATTTAAGTTAGGCATGAATGCATATGATGCCGGCATGATTTTGATGCCGTTTTCAGAAGCGCAAATTTATTTCAAACTGGCAGACGGCGGACAGAATCGCATCAGCGCCATTGATATTAATGTGGAAAAACCCGACTCTGCGCGCGAAGTAGCTGTCCAGATTGCACAAACACTTGGCAGTGGTTTTCGTGTCTATGATTGGCAAGAGAGCAACAAATCCATTTTTGAAGCGCTCACCATTCAGCGCAATGTCATGTTCATTATTCTGGCGCTCATAATCGTGGTGGCGGCATTTAATATTATCTCCAGCCTCATCATGCTGGTCAAAGACAAGGGGCGGGATATTGCAATTTTGCGTACCATGGGCGCGACGCGTGCGAGCATTACCCGTATTTTCTTTGCCTGCGGAGCATTGATTGGTATCGCGGGCACTTTTATCGGCGTGGTGATTGGCTTGGTGCTTGCGGTCAATGTCGATAATATCCGTGCATGGATTGAACATGTTTCCGGCGGCAAGATTTTAGCTGAGCAGCTTTATTTTCTCTCCACATTGCCGGCGGAAATTGATCCCATGCAGGTACTATTGGTGATTGCGATGTCACTTGGTTTGTCGTTTGCTGCCACCATTTACCCGGTGCGCCGCGCTGCCCGGCTCGATCCCGCGGAGGCGCTGCGCTATGAGTGATGCTGTTTTAGAACTGCGCGGCATTACGCGCTCCTTCCTGCAAGGTGGCCAAAAGCTGGAAGTGCTGCGCGGCATTGACTTAACTATTCGCCGCGGTGAAATTGTTGCGCTGGTGGGAGCGTCAGGTTCGGGCAAAAGCACATTGCTGCAGATTGCCGGATTGCTCGACACGCCGTCTGGCGGCGAGATAATCATTGAAGGTATAAACGCATCGCGTGCCAATGATAATGAACGCACAAAACTGCGCCTGAAACATCTGGGTTTTATTTATCAGTTTCATCATTTGCTTCCGGAATTTTCGGCGCTTGAAAATATTGCTATTCCGCAGATGGTGGCGGGCATTGCATATGACAAAGCCACGGAGCGGGCAAAGGAGTTGCTTGCAACGCTGGGACTTGAACCGCGTGCCGCACATCGCCCTGCGGCATTATCCGGCGGTGAACAGCAACGCGTGGCGATTGCCCGTGCGCTGGCCAATAATCCTTCACTTATTTTTGCCGATGAACCTACCGGCAATCTTGATCCCAAGACAGCGGAATCGGTGTTTGCATTATTCATAGAACTTGCCCGATCACGAGGGTTTTCAGCTGTTGTAGCCACCCATAATCTGGAACTGGCGCAGCGCATGGATCGTGTTGTAACCTTGCAAAACGGCGCTATTTAAACCTATAATACTTTATTAACCATTAAATGTTATGCTTTAGCACTTATAAAGCAGGTGCTCATGGATTCTGAAGACAATATAATTGCCCAGTTGAACGCATATAAATGGGTGCAATTGCCCGATGGCGGTATCCAGGCAATCGGGAAAGACACTTATAGGTTTAACAGCTTAATTCCGCAGTTGCACGTGAAGTATAACACTGAGTCCACGCCAGGCGGATATAAACTAAGCTTCCCGCCTGAGTCGTTAGGCGCGCTTGCGCATAAGGGAATGAAGTTTCCAGGCAGTGAGTCGCTGCGGCAAATCGTTGCTGTGAGAAAACAAATAGAGAAAGCCGGATATAGCCCGGATCAAACTGATGCCATCATTTGGGAGTTAGGCGTAAATAAAGGCAGCATGCAAGGTGGCCAGTGTGTCGCCAACTTCAAGCCGCCTTCGCTGAGCACCGTCCTACAATCGCTTGGGCAAGACAGTGAAGCGCTGCAGAATATTGTGGATGGATATCGAGAGCATTTATTATTAATACAATTTCCAGGCGAGGGAGAGGCAACTCCTGCAAATGTACGGAGCTATATCAGAGGCCAAGGGTATACTGCCGAGGAAACAGATGCGCTCATTTGGGGGCTGGGAACCAATGCAATCCATCCACAATTTAAGCGTATTCCTTTAGAAGGCACGCTTACCATCTATCACCATGAGGGCACTGTATTAGGTTCAACAATGGAGAGATACGGCAATTGTGTGGCACAGATAATGCCTGTCTTAAAAAGCGGTGTGAGCCTATAGCATTTCTGCTATCATTTTCCTTGAGCGTTACAGGCACTCTGTTAGAGTGCTTCCATGATGCAAAATGCCGTTCAGTCTTCACCCGAAATCCCTGTGCCACCTTACGTTGCAACGCTTAATCCCGAACAGCGCGCTGCGGTCGAAACTATCGACGGCGCGGTGCTGGTGCTGGCGGGCGCAGGCACAGGAAAAACGCGCGTGCTCACCACGCGCATCGCTCATATCTTAAGCAGCAGGAGAGCCTATCCTGGCCAGATATTAGCGGTAACGTTTACCAATAAAGCCGCGCGCGAAATGGGCGAACGGGTAGAAAAACTGCTGCACGGCGAACAATATGTTGAACAGCCGCAGCAGCGTTCATCGCTTAACTGGCTTGGCACATTTCATTCCATTGCCGCCAAAATCCTGCGCCGCCATGCCGAGGTAATGGGATTTACGTCGAGCTTCACCATTCTCGATGCTGACGACCAATTGCGCCTCATCAAGACATTGTTGTCGGAAAAGAATATTGACGATAAGCAGAATCCAGCCAAGCTGATTCTTTCGATCATTCAGAGCTGGAAAGATCAGGGGCTCATTCCTGAAAAGATAAGTGCTGCCGATGCAGGCCACGGAACGGGCGGCAATGCGCTGCTCATATACAAAGCCTATCAGGAGCGTCTCAAGATATTAAACGCCATGGATTTTGGCGATTTGCTGCTGCATAACCTGACGTTATTTACGGCGCATCCGCATATCCATTCCGAGATCGCGCAGCGCTTCAAATACATACTGGTGGATGAGTATCAGGATACCAATGTCGCACAATATTTGTGGCTCAGACTGCTTGCGGCGGGGCATCACAATATCTGTTGCGTGGGCGATGACGACCAATCGATTTACGGCTGGCGCGGCGCTGAAATCGGCAATATTCTGCGTTTTGAGAAAGACTTCCCCGGCGCAGCGGTAGTGCGCCTGGAACGCAATTACCGCTCCACAGGGCATATCTTAGCCACGGCATCAGGCCTCATCGCCAATAACAGCAGCAGGCTCGGCAAAACGCTGTGGACGGAAGGCGAAGACGGCAGCAAAGTACGCGTGCGATCGTTATGGGACGGCGATGAAGAAGCGCGCTTCGTCGGTGAAGAAGTGGAAGTGCTGCAACGCGACGGCAGCAGCCTGGCGCATATGGCGATATTGGTGCGCGCCGGATTCCAGACGCGCGGATTCGAGGAACGGTTTCTGACGCTCGGCATCGGCTACCGCGTGATTGGCGGCTTGCGGTTTTACGAGCGCCAGGAAGTGCGCGACGCGGTTGCTTACCTGCGTGTGATTGCCCAGCCCAATGACGATCTGGCGTTTGAGCGCATTATCAACACGCCGCGCCGCGGCATCGGCACTGCGACATTGGAACAGATTCACACCACTGCGCGCAGCCGTGGCATCGCCATGACCAGCGCCACGCGCCTGCTGCTTGATGGCGGCGCCTTTAAAGGAAAGCTCGCAACATCGCTCTCTTCTTTGCTTGCATCGTTTGAACGCTGGCGCGAGCAGGCGGGGCGCGAGCCTATCGGCGAGCTTACCGATCGCATGCTCGAAGAATCCGGCTACCGCGCCATGTGGCAGCAGGACAAATCTCCCGATGCGCAAGGCAGGCTGGAAAACCTGAAAGAACTCGTGCGCGCCATGGGCGAGTTTGAGAGCCTGATAGCTTTTCTTGAGCATGTGGGTCTGGTCACCGACATGGCGGAAAACACCAGCGGCGACATGATAAGTCTCATGACGCTGCATGCAGCCAAAGGGCTTGAGTTCAATCATGTGTTTCTGCCGGGCTGGGAAGAGGGCCTGTTTCCGCACCAGCGCTCCATGGATGAAAAGGGCAGGGAAGGGTTGGAAGAAGAGCGCCGACTTGCTTACGTTGGCATCACACGCGCAAAGAAGACGCTTACTATCAGCTATGCCGGTAGCCGTCGCATTTACAACCAGTGGCAAAACAACATTCCGTCGCGCTTCGTAAGCGAACTGCCCAAGGACCATATCGAGATGATGAATGAACAGGGACCAGGCCTTAGAGATCAGGGGTTAGGCGGCAGGCGGCCGTTTGCTATTGCTATGAGTTCTACTCCTATTGCTGCTGCCGAGGCATCCGTCAAAACCGTTCCCCAAGGCGGCCGCGTATTCCATGTGAAATTTGGGTACGGCGCTATTTTGCGCAGCCACGGAGACACGCTGGAAATCGCTTTTGAGAAAGCCGGCATCAAAAAGGTGAAAGCGTCCTTCATTGAATTTTCTAAGTAAGTGGACACTGGATTGCCGCGCTCACGTTGTTCGCTCGCAATGCCGATTTTTAAACGCCCTTCTTCCAGGTCAGCGCATCGAGCGATAATTTGCCGGGGCCCTGGATGGCGATGAGCGCGCAGATAAGCGCCCAATATATCGCCAATGGATTGCCGTCCGTGTGATAGATAACGCCCGACATTACGATAAGCCCCAGCGCGCCGAAACGTGCAAAGAATCCGAGAAATAACAACGTTGATAATCCCAGCTCGCCTGCCATGCCCATCCAGGCAGCGACTTTAACGGGCAGATAGGGAACTTTATAATCTTCAAACAGGAAATAGAGCGTATTGAGTTGATCGTTAAGCACATAGCCTAGCTTTAGGCGGCCGGAAGTAAAGAACACTCTGGCTACCGCAAAGCGCATGGCGAGCAACAACACCGGCGTTAAATAACGCTCTGCAAAACGTTTAAGCGGCGCAAGGCTATCATCAATGCTGGATATTAAACGGATCATGCACTCCCCCTTAAATGAGTTCCCAGTATATAACAGAAATGCCGATCGCTCTGCAAGCGGCAATAGCCACACTATAACAAAGCCCTAAGCTTGCCTACGAGCCGGGGAAGCGCTTCGCTAAGCGCCGCGCATAAGAATGCGAGTTCGTTGTCCCTATCCTTGCCGCCCAGCTTAACAAGCGCTTCTATTTTTGCTGCCAGTTGTGAAACTTCTACGCCTCCCAATTGTGCGCTGGAAGATTTCAGCGGATGCGCCGCCGCCGCAATTTCTTTTATATTATGGGTGCTCTGCCCATCATCCATCTGCTGAATGTAACTTTGGGCATTAATGATAAACCGCTCTACGAGCACAGGGAATTTTTCTTCCATGAGGGATTGCAATGCCGTGAGGGTGGGCATATGCAGTATTTCCGTATGGTCTTTTTTCTCCGGGGACGGCGCACCCGGATTCTTTTGTCCTGATAAACAGCGTTTAAGCACTGCTTCCAGCTGTTCAATATAGACGGGCTTGGCAATATAATCGCTCATACCTGCTTCCATGCAGCGTTCGCGGTCGCCTTCCATGGCGTTGGCGGTGATGGCGACGATGGGAATAGCAGGTAAAAGACCGCTGTGCTCAAACTCCCGGATCTGCTGGCTGGCTTCAAACCCGTCCATCTCCGGCATCTGGCAGTCCATGAGAATAATATCAAACGCATGCGTTTTGAGGATTGCAAGCGCCTCAAGCCCATTGCTCACTGCCGTGGCGGTGCAGCCTAATTTTTTCAGCATTTGCAGGATGACTTCCTGATTGATGGTATTGTCTTCCGCAATCAACACACGTATGCCCTTGAAGTTATAACGCGTAGTAATGGCAGCGGATTTTTTGGACGTGGTGGATGGCGCTATAGGATTGGAGGCAATTTTGAGCCGGATGGTAAACCAGAAGCGCGAGCCTTTGCCGGGCGCGCTTTCCACGCCGATGCTGCCGTGCATCATTTCAGCAAATTGTTTGCAGATGGCAAGCCCAAGCCCGGTGCCGCCGAATTTGCGCGTGGTGCTTGAATCGGCCTGGGTGAATTTCTCAAAAATGAAGCGGTGCTTATCTTTGGGAATGCCTATGCCGGTATCTTCCACCTCGACATGCAATGCGATTTCTTCTTCATGAGCAGAGGGAGCGCCTATAGCGGTCAAGCGCACGGTGATGCCGCCCTCAGAGGTGAATTTAATCGCATTGCCTATGAGATTATACAGCATCTGGCGGATGCGCCCGGGGTCGCCAGTCACGTAGCGCGGCGTAACGGGCGCGATATGCAGCACAATAGTAAGGCCTTTCTCATGCGCCTTTACCTGCAGCATTTCCACCACCTCTTCAAAGGCGCTGAACAGATCAAACGCAATAGGTTCAAAATGCAGCTGGCCGGATTCAATTTTTGAAAAATCGAGTATGTCGTTTATAAGCTCCAGCAATGCTTCGGCGGATTTCATTACCGAACGCGTATAGCTGCGTTGTTGGGCATCCAGCGCGCCATCGAGCAAAAGGCCGGTCATGCCGATGATGCCGTTCATGGGCGTGCGGATTTCATGGCTCATAGTTGCCAGAAATTCACTCTTAAGCCTTGTCGCCCGCTCCGCTTCCTCTTTCGCTTTTAAGAGTTCATGGGCCGATAATTTCTGATCCGTTTCCAGCTGATGGGCTTTTGCTTCCGAGATTTTTCTTGAGGCGATTTCCTGCTCAAGCTGCACGGTTTTGCGAAACAGCGTATAGAGATTAAATAATGCAAACCCTGTTAAAAGCACGCCGCCTATCAGCACCCGCAGGCCCTGGTACAGAGGATCATCGTCTCCTTGTATAATCTGCAGGAATGCAATCCATCCTATATACATTCCGGCAAGCAAGGTGAACCAAAGCGTCATGCGATGCTTGAAGGATAGTTTGAGTCTGGATTCGGAAAACACGGACATGTATAAACTAGTAGCTAAATAAGGTTAACGATTGATTAAGGCACAACAAAGTGGCAGGTTCAGTCATACAGTATATTCGATCCAAAGGTTATCCATGAATTCCTTCTGGCAGCAGCTGGAACAATTGTCGCTTAAGCTTACGCCGGCAGTGCTTACCACATTCATGGTGCTTCTGACGACGGTGCCGTTTCGCCTCCCCGGCATTAATGAAATTATGCCTTCATTCCTATTTATCAATATCTATTATTGGGGCGTTTTTTATCCCGGCATATTACCGTATGGGTTCCTTTTTGTGCTGGGGCTTTTACAAGATACGCTGGGAGGAACTCCGCTTGGCGTCTGCTCACTGGTGAATCTGGTGGCCGCATTTCTGCTGACGACGGAGCGCCGCGTGCTGGGAAAAATGCTGTTTGGATCGGTATGGTTCGGCTTCGCTGTTTTTTTATGCTTTGCCACACTCTTGCAGTGGGGTGTCATGAGCATCTATTTCGCAAAATTGTTGCCTATCCGCAGCCACTTATTACAATATTGCACGACATGCCTTGCGTACCCGCTAATGCATATCGTACTCACCTGGGTTTACCGGCGGATACATCAATTATGAATTTCCCATGACGCAGGCGCCCACCTTCAAACATATGTTTACGCGCCGCGCCGTTGTCTTTGGGGCGGTCAATTTTGTTGCGCTCAGCGTGCTGCTGGGACGGCTCTATAACCTGCAATTCATGCGGGCCCAGGAATATAGAATGCTTGCAGAAGGCAACCGTGTGAAGCTGCAGCTGGTGGCTCCGGTACGCGGCCTTCTGCTGGATAGGAACGGCGTGCCGATGGCGAACAACCAAAAGAATTTCCGGTTGTTTCTGGACACCGAAGTCACAAAAAATGCGCGTAAAGTATTAAGCGCGCTGGCGAGTGTGCTTACTATCAGCGATGAGCGCATAGAGGAAGTCGTCGATCAAGCCAAATCCGCGCGCTATGTGCCGCCCATACTGATCAAAGAGCATCTGACGTGGGATGAGCTTGCCCAGTTTGAATTTTTCCGGCTGAGCTACCCGGAGGTATTCGTTGATGTAGGGCAGGTGCGTTATTATCCGTTTAACGAGCGTGCATCGCATTTGATTGGCTATGTAGGTGCAGTAACGGAGAGCGAGCAAAAAGAGATGGGAGAGGAGCAGCTTGCCCGCCTGCCTGATTTTAAAATCGGCAAGAGCGGCATCGAGAAAATGCTTGAGTCGGAAATACGCGGCACTGCAGGCGTCAAGCAGACGGAAGTAAATGTGCATGGGCTGGCAGTGCGGGAGCTGGGCCGCAAAGAAGGCAAGTCCGGTAAGGATGTGCATCTTACGGTCGATAGCAAATTGCAGGAATATACGGCGGCGCGGTTTGGCCAGGAAAGCGCTGCCGGCGTAGTCATGAATATCCATAACGGCGATATACTGGCGCTGGCCTCGATGCCCGGTTATAACCCCAACAGTTTCAGCAAAGGCATTACGGCTAAATATTGGGGAGAATTGCAGGCCAATACCCGCAATCCCCTGATGAATAAAGCCATATCCGGGCAATATCCGCCGGGGTCGACATTCAAGCTCTCCATGGGTCTGGCCGCGCTTGAAAATAAAGTAATCAATCCGGAAAGCCGAGTGTTTTGCAATGGCCATTTTATGCTTGGCAATCATCAGTTCACATGCTGGAAGCCGGAGGGGCACGGGTCGATGAATCTGCATAGTGCGATTGCCCAATCCTGCGACGTATTTTTTTACACCATGGCTGAGCGGCTGGGTATTAACCATATGGCTTCCATGGCGCGCAAGCTGGGGCTCGGTAAAAACACAGGGCTTGGGCTGCCCGGGGAAAAACCGGGTATTGTGCCCGATGATGACTGGAAACATGCGCGTTATGGCCAGTCCTGGCAGGGGGGCGATACTATTAACGTGGGGATTGGTCAGGGATACATACTCACGACACCTTTGCAGCTTGCAGTTATGGTTGCGCGCATCGCCAATGGCGGTTTTGCCGTAACGCCGCGTCTTGTCGCTTCCGATATTGCGCCGGAATTTAAATCCATCGGCGTCAGCGATGAGCATCTGGCGGCAGTGCAGGACGGCATGAACGCTGTGACCAATATTCCGGGCGGCACGGCGTATGGCCACCGCATTACCGATGAGCGCTTTGCCATGGCCGGTAAAACCGGCACGTCGCAGGTCAGGAAACTCATCCGCCATGGCATGGATCAAAATTCACTGCCCTGGGAAGACAGGCATCATGCATGGTTTGTTGCCTATGCGCCGGTGGCGGCCCCTAAATACGCTGCTGCCGTTATTGTCGAGCATGGAGGCGGCGGCGCTTCCGCCGCGGCGCCCGTTGTAAGTGATATGCTGCTTAAGATACAATCCATAGACGCTGGCGAGCCGGGGCCGCAATTGCCGGAAATGCTTAAAAATACCGATGAGGAGCAAATAGATTGATGCGATTATTCCTATTTCTATGCCTGTTTGTATTGCCTGCAGCAGGTTTTGCGCAAACAGTGCAATATTTCCGTGTGCAGTCTGGCACCGGGTTTTTTGTGAACCGCGAATATATCATTACCAATGCGCATGTGGTGAACGGATGCGATAAAGCCATTATTAAAGGTGCTGTGCCGGAGCGTGAGGTGCTTGTCAAGGTGCTGGATGCTGAGCATGATCTTGCCTTATTGCAAACCGATCAACCGCCCGGGCAATTTGCGCCGCTGCGTTTTAATATAGACGATATGCATGCCGGCGATAAAGTGCTGATCATTGGTTATCCCGGCGCACAGGGCGCGCGCGGCGAATATAAAGTGGCGGAAGCGCAGGTGCAGGAATTGAAATATGATATGCCTGGCGGCGATCCCGGGCATTTCTTTATCACCGATGTTGTGGAGCATGGCAATTCCGGCGGACCGGTATTTGACGTCAGTGGCAATGTTATCGGGGTAGTCGTTGCAAAAACAGTTTTATATACTGTTAATCAGGAAACCCATGAGAAGCTTTCCGAGCAGCATGTGGGAATGGCAATAAGCCTCAATACGCTCAAGCAGTTTCTTTTTGATCACGGCGTTTTCGCGCAATGGACGGGTTCGGGATTATTAACATTTTCTAATAATACTATCGAAGATAATGCAAAGAATTATATCGTGAATGTGCAGTGCAGAATACAAACTGCCGGTCCGCAGCAATCTGACAGTGACGGAACCCAGGAACAACTTGATATGAAATAATATGCTCACAAAACTCACGCAAATAAACTGGTTTCTGGTGCTGTATATTACGCTTGTGGCGACCATTGGCTTTATCATGATGATTTCTGCGGCCGGAGGACATTTTTCACCCTGGGCGTCGCGCCAGATATTGCGTTTCGCCTTTGCATTTATACTTATGATGGGCATTGCGCTGACACCGGCATCCGTATTGCTGCGCTATGCCTATGTGATTTATGCCGTATGTCTTTTGCTGCTCATTGGCGTGGAGGTCGCGGGATTTATCGGAATGGGCGCCAAGCGCTGGGTAGATGTGGGAGGCGTCAACTTGCAGCCGTCGGAATTAATGAAACTGGCTGTCATACTTGCATTGGCCCGGTATTTTCATTCGACCAATTTTCAAGAGGTCAATCGCCTGGTATTGCTGCTGCCTCCGGTGCTCTTAATATTGGTGCCTGCAGCATTCGTGTTGCGCCAGCCTAATCTGGGGACGGCGACCATCCTCATATCGGTGGGCGCCATATTATGTTTTATGGCCGGCGTAAGGGCGCGGTACTTTATTATTATCATAGTGCTGGCATTGGCGGCTGCGCCCATAGGGTGGCATTTTCTCCATGACTATCAGAAGCAGCGCGTCATGACGTTTTTATACCCTGAGGAAGATCCTTTAGGTGCCGGATATAATATTATGCAGTCGATGATCGCCATCGGCTCCGGCGGGTTTTTCGGCAAAGGCTTTATGCAGGGCTCGCAAGGGCAATTGGATTTCCTGCCTGAGAAACACACCGATTTTATTTTTACCATGCTTGCCGAAGAGTTTGGATTCTTCGGTTGTTTTGTCGTGCTGGCGCTGTGCATGGCGCTGATTGGCTATGGCATTGCCATTGCGCTGCGCTGCCGGCACCAGTTTGGCAGTTTGCTCTCTATAGGGGTGGCAGCCATGCTGTTCATTCATATCTGCATTAATACGGCGATGGTGATGGGGCTTATTCCTGTGGTGGGTGTGCCGCTGCCGTTATTATCTTATGGCGGCAGCATCATGATTTCCATGCTGATGGGATTTGGCCTGATGCAGAATGCCTATGTGCACCGCGACGTGCATCTGCCGCGCACGATGGGGATAATATAACATGTCCACTATAAGGCTCGCGCATGTCTAAATCACTGGGAGCTTTCTGGTTCTTTCTGTTGATTATTATACTTGCGCTGGGCATTTTCATGCCGCTGCAGACGGATGAAATATCCTGGAGCTATCCGAATCAGCGCGCCATCGTCGATCGTTTAAGCGTCATAACGCTATTGCCGCAATGCCAGGAAGCAGATCATTTTGCAAAACCCTTGCCGTTAACCTGGTATCCGCATGCGCTGGTGAATTACATAGTCTTTATGCAGATAGATAATCCATTATGGATACGCATTGTTGGCATGGCACGGTTTCTGCTTTTCCTCATAGCAGGCTGGTTTATTGCAAAACCTTTGGCGGCGCGGTTGCATTCTTCGCCTGCCATCCTGTTTCTTCCTTTCGTATCTTTGCTTAGTCTTGATGCGCTGCCTCTGCTGATGCAGGTGGCACGGCCTGAACAGACCTTGTTTCTAAGCATGGCAATTTTTATTGCGCTTGCGCTTAATGCTGCAGTGGTGGCACCGCATCCTTTTGTCCGGCGCGTGGCGCAATGTATATTCATTCTGACA
>JABDAT010000027.1:10029-13641 GCA_013288985.1 Alphaproteobacteria bacterium | reverse complement strand
GCTATTTTATGTGCTGCGGTTGATTTCAACTTATCGGCAACGGCAGCCAGCGCCTCCGGCCAGGTGGCAACTTGCAGCTTGCCATCTTTGCGTATGTAGGGATGATCAAGACGCTGGGTGCGCAAACCATCGCAGGCATGGCGGGTTTTATCGGATATCCATTCTTCATTAATTTCTTCATTGAGGCGCGGCAATATGCGCAGCACCGTATTTTGCCGCGCATCCACACGTATGTTGCTTCCCACAGCATCCATTACGTCAATGGACTCGGTTTTGGTAAGCTCCCAGGGACGCGCTACAAACGCATAGGGTTTTGAAGTGAGCGCCCCCACCGGGCAGATATCCACCAGGTTGCCGGATAATTCAGAGGTAATCGCCTTTTCAATATAGGTGCCCACTTCCATATGTTCGCCGCGCCCTGTTGCGCCCAATTCCGGCACACCGGCAATCTCCTCCGAGAAACGAATGCAGCGCGTGCAGTGAATGCAGCGCGTCATCTGGGTTTTAATGAGCGGCCCCATATATTTATCCTGCACGGCGCGCTTATTTTCCTGAAAGCGGCTGATGCCGGTGCCGTATTCCATCGCCTGATCCTGCAGGTCGCATTCTCCGCCCTGATCGCAGATGGGGCAATCAAGCGGATGGTTGATGAGCAGAAATTCCATAACGCCTTCACGCGCCTTCTTAACCATAGGGGTATTGGTCTTAACCACCATGTTTTCCGCCACCGGCAAGGCGCAGGATGCCTGCGGCTTGGGCGGGCCGGGGGAAACTTCCACCAGGCACATGCGGCAATTGCCGGCGATATGAAGACGCTCATGATAGCAGAAACGCGGAATCTCAACGCCTGCGGCTTCACAGGCCTGGATTACGCTGGAGCCAGCGGGGACTTCAATCTCTTTTCCATCAATGGTAAGTTTGGTCATAGATTCTTCAATATGAATGGTTGTTTTTCTTTAGCACACAGCCTGTACCATATGCCAGCTTTTCTGTAAATTTTACTTAAATACCCGCCGCAATAAATTTTGACTTGGGAAAATCCTGTTTTAGCACTTCTGCCACGGTATTTGATATAGTTAAAACCATTTCACCTCCAGTTTTATGTTCAATGCGGCGGATAGTGTAGCCTGATTCGGGTTCAAGCATCTGGCGCGCCACCATGCCTGCAATAATAATATCAAGGTTATCCTTTTCCTCTTCATTATCCGCTATGCGCTGCCAAGCTGCATTATCCCTGTCTTCATGCCAATCCCCTCTTTGCAATAGAGTTTGCGCATCGTCCCAGGCGCTTGCAAGATCCCATTTTAACTGTGGATTGGCAACCACACTTCCTGCTGCATATTCATACGGCTTAAGTGCATGGAGAATGGATGTATGCATTTTGGCATCACCATAATTTTCTGGAAGTAAGGGGTGCTTTGTCATAACAAAGCATCAATCATGCAGCGCTTTTCATTCCATATTCCTTTATTCTTCTCTCCACCTCAGGGCGGAAATGGCGGAACAAGCCTTGGATAGGCCAGGCGGCAGCGTCACCGAGGGCGCAGATAGTGTGGCCTTCGATGCGTGAGGCAACGTCCAGCAGGCGATCAATTTCCTCCAGCTCGGCATTGCCTTTAACCATGCGCTCCATCACACGCCACATCCAGCCGGTGCCTTCGCGGCATGGGGTGCACTGGCCGCAGGATTCATGCATATAAAATTTTGACAATCGTGCGATTGCCTTCACGATGTCAGTCGATTTATCCATGACGATAACAGCCGCCGTGCCTAACCCCGATTTCACCTCTTTGAGCGCGTCAAAATCCATGAGTACGGTATCGCATATGGATTTGGGAATAACAGGCACCGAAGAGCCGCCGGGAATCACGGCCAGCAGATTATCCCAGCCGCCGCGCACACCACCCGCGTGTTTTTCAATTAATTCTTTGAGCGGAATCCCCATTGCTTCTTCCACATTGCAGGGATTATTGACATGCCCTGATATGCAGTAAACCTTGGTGCCGACATTGTTGGGACGGCCAATGGCAGCAAACCATGCTGGCCCGCGGCGCAAAATCTCAGGCACTACAGCAATGCTTTCAACATTATTGACCGTAGTTGGGCAGCCCCAGACGCCCATGGCAGCAGGGAATGGCGGCTTCAGGCGCGGCTGGCCTTTTTTACCTTCGAGTGATTCAATGAGCGCGGTTTCTTCGCCGCAGATATATGCCCCGGCGCCACGATGGACATAGACGTCAAAATCATAGCCGGAACCGCAGGCATTTTTGCCGAGCAACCCCGCCGCATAGGCTTCCTCAATGGCGAATTCAAGATGATCGGCCTCAATCGCAAACTCGCCGCGAATATAAATATAGGCAGCGACAGCGCGTATGGCAAAACCGCCAATTAGACATCCCTCAATCAGCTTATGGGGATCATGGCGCATCATGTCGCGGTCTTTGCAGGTGCCGGGTTCACCTTCGTCGGCATTGACGACCAGGTAAGATGGACGGCCATCGGATTTTTTAGGCATGAACGACCATTTCATTCCCGTCGAGAAACCTGCACCACCACGGCCACGCAGGCCTGAAGCCTTCATTTCCTCAATAATGGCATCCTGGCCTTTGGCAAGAATTTCTTTCGTGGTGCTCCAGTCGCCGCGTTTGCGCGCAGCGGCCAGACGCCAATCTTCAAGGCCGTAGAGATTGGTAAATATGCGATCTTCATCTTTTAACATTATTTCGTCTCCGTCATATTTGCTTTATTCGGGTTGGTCAGGGCTGCAGATATCGCTGGATATATTATGTATTGTGAAGGTATGCCCACTTCCATATTGCCTTGGGCAAAGGAAGCGACTTCATACGTCTGGAATACTACATTAAGGCCGTTTTGCTCAAGCACCAAAGTGCACCCCTGACACTGGCCCTTATCAATAAACGACTCCTTGCGGCTTTCAATCTGATCGCGAAACACTTCCCCTTCGGGTTTGGCCGACAGCGTATTGTATATCACAGTATTAACGCCAGCAATGTTCTGCGCCACGATAATATCGCCAAGCGCAAGGATTTTACCTTTTGCCAGATCAATAATGATGCCGGTGACAGAACCATTGCCATGCGCACCGCCAGTATAGCCCCAGTCAGTAAATTTTAATCCGAGCACAGCATCCGACTGAAAAGTTATTTCATAATGATGCGAAGCTGAAGACGGGCTTTTTTCTTCTTTTTTGTCGGAAGCAGCTTTAGGCACATCTTTGGCTACATCACCTTCGCATTGCGCCTGCTCGGCATCATGTTTAAAGCTGGCATTGAGGGCCACCTGCGCCGCCATATCGGCAAGTCCTTCGATTTGAGGATATCGTATATCCGCATCGCATTTACATCCGTCATAGGCAGGGTCCGCCGGATCGGCAACACAGTTTGCCTTAACATATAATCCCTTCTGCAATACGAGTTCTTTTACAGTCACCGACGCATGTGCTGCAGAAACAAAGCACATTACGCAGAGAAAGAATGCGGCAATATTTTTCATGCGGATTTTTGTTTTTTCAGCGTCGTAAGGCCACCTTGGGGTTCGGACGAAGCGCGCCCAATCTGCGAACCGGGCTTAGGTTTCTCGCCGCGCTTTAAC
>JABDAT010000027.1:0-10019 GCA_013288985.1 Alphaproteobacteria bacterium | reverse complement strand
GTTCAAGCAATGCCACAACATTTGCAGCGGTTAAATCTTCGTAGAATTGCTCGCCGATTTGCAGCATAGGGGCGTTTACACAGGCACCCAAACATTCCACTTCTTTCAAGGTAAACTGGCCATCTTTCGTGGTTTCTCCCAGGCCAATACCCAGATGTTTCTCACACGCTGCCACAACCTCATTGGAACCACGCAGCCAGCATGGCGTTGTCGTGCAAAGCTCGATAAAATGCTTTCCCACAGGCGCCAGATTATACATGCTGTAAAAAGTAGCTACTTCATAGACGCGCATCGGCGCCATATCCAGCATAGCTGCCACTACATCCATAGCCGCTCTTGGCAGCCAGTTATGGTGCTGTTTCTGGGCAAGCGTCAGAAGCGGCATTACCGCCGAGGCCTGCCGGCCTTGCGGATAACGCGCGATTATCTTTTCTGCAAGCTTGCTGTTTTCAGGCGTAAAAGCAAAGCTTGCGGGCTGTTCACCATTCGTCGAAGTATTCGTCATATATTACCTTTTAAAACCAGCGGCGGTATAATTTATAAAGTTGCGTATTTTCCCTCGTATATCCCGTCAGCACTAAATCGCCTTTTTTCCAGGTGCTTTGCGATTGCTCAACGAACTGGCAACGGTAGCGATAAGTTATATTTTTATCGGTGTAGAGATCAAGCACTCCCTGAGCGTCCAATGCATATTTAAGCACATGTGGATTTTTTTGCGGCGGCAACATGGCTTTATACACTTCCGGAGGAGTTTTTATCTCTTTATTGGCAGTAACATAGGCATAAGCATGATCACTGTAAAAGGCAAGATATTGATAGGGCAAGTCATGATATAGCGCCGACTCGACGGATTTGGGCGTCTCATGCATATCCACCAGTTTATACGTGCCCCTTAAATCTCCTTCTTGGCACAGGCGCTGTTTTTGTGCTCTATTGTCTGCCGCCCACGCGCCAGAAAAACCCAGGCCCAGCAGGCCGCAAATACAGACGAGCGCGTTTACAAGCTGCATATTTAGCCTTCTTCGCATTTAAAACCAGCGGCGGTATAATTTATAGAGCAGCGTCATGGAACGTTTTGTATAGGCTGTTAAAACCAAATCGTCTTTTTTAAATCCGCTTTGTGTTTTTTTAATGACCAAACAGCGGTAACTGTAAATTACCTTCTGATCGACATACAGATTAAGCACCCCCTGATTATCCAGCGTATATTTGAAAGCGTGTTTTTGCTGAAGCGTCAGCTGCATCGCTTTCGCAAGTTCCTTGGGAGTTTTATACTCACGATTGGTGGCAACAAAGCTATAATAATGATCCTGATAGAAAGAAAGATATTGGTAAGGGAAATCATGAACCCAGGCGGCTTCCCGGTGGGGAGGAGTTTCAATAAACTGCACTTCCTTCCATGAGCCGCCTGCCAAATCACCGTCCTGACACAGGCGCTGGTTTTCAACCGGGCCCTGGGCCGCAATTGCGCCAGCAGAGCTTAGCGAAATAATAATGATAAAACCTAAGAGTTTTTTGAGGACTTGCCCTTGCATTCTTACCGGTCAATCTCCCCAAAGACGATGTCTTGTGTACCGATAATGGTGACTACATCCGCCAGAAGATGGCCTTTGGTCATGAAATCGAGTGATTGCAAATGGGCAAACCCGGGCGCGCGTATTTTGCAGCGGTAGGGTTTATTGCTGCCGTCAGCCACCAGATAGACTCCGAACTCGCCCTTGGGCGCTTCCACAGCCGTATAGGTTTCACCAGCTGGCACATGATAGCCTTCCGTGTAGAGCTTGAAGTGATGGATAATGGCTTCCATGGATTGCTTCATCAATGCGCGTTTGGGCGGAGCAATTTTGGGGTCTTGCGTTACAACGGGTCCTTTAGGCATTTTCTCTATGCACTGAACAATCAGCCTAAGAGATTGGCGCATTTCTTCCATGCGCACCAAATAACGATCCCAGCAATCACCATTTTTGCCGATGGGAATATCGAAATCGAGTTGATCGTAAATTTCATAAGGCTGGGCTTTGCGCAAATCCCAGGCTACACCTGAGCCACGCAGCATGGGGCCTGAAAAACCCCAATCAAGCGCTTCTTTTTCGCTTACCACACCCACATCGACAAGACGCTGTTTCCAGATGCGGTTCTCGGTAAGCAGATCATCCACATCATCGACATATTTTATAAAACCTTCTGCCCAGCACAGAATATCAGCATCCATACCGGCCGGAATATCCTGATGCACACCGCCGGGGCGGATATAGGCGGAGTGAAAACGCGCGCCGGAAGCACGCTCATAAAAGGCCAGGATTTTTTCGCGCTCTTCAAACAGCCACAACAACGGTGTCATTGCGCCAACGTCAAGCGCCTGCGTGGTGATGTTCAGAATATGGTTAAGAATGCGGGTAAGCTCGCAAAACAACACGCGGATATATTTAGCGCGCAACGGCACTTCACAACCCAGCAGTTTTTCCACCGCCAATGAATAGCAATGCTCAAGCGACATCGGCGATACATAATCCAGGCGATCAAAATACGGCAGCGCCTGCAGGTAGGTTTTATGCTCAATGAGTTTTTCGGTGCCGCGATGAAGCAACCCAATATGCGGGTCAGCGCGCTCCACAATTTCGCCGTCCATCTCCAGCACCAGACGCAGCACACCGTGCGCAGCCGGATGCTGCGGGCCAAAATTAAGGGTAAGATTTTTAAGAGCTACTTCGGTCATGGGTATTTTGCTTATTAATTATGTATGCTTAATCTTATTTACTCTATTTAGAAACCTATCTCCATCTTATTTGTGCATAGTTCATCCATTTTGTCAGCATCTTAAATGGATCGGGCACAGCGCCATGCATAAAAACTAACATGCCTAAGAATATAATAAAAAGAACAACAAGCGTTCGCGTCAAATATCCCCAGAAACTGTTTTCTACATTAAAAGCGCAGCGCCACAGCGAGCCAAGCAGCCAGAAAAGATAAAAAGCCTGAAACCACAGCAGATTTTGCGCCTGGCCTGAAGTTAGATTATCAAAATCTATTCCGCTTATTAAGCGAATGACAATAGCTGCAACCTTGGCCATAAATATGGCAAACACGCCGTAAACCCAGAATATTTTCCAAAGGATTTCATCACCATACCAGAAGCTTCGGGAAATAAACCCCATATGCCACCTATAGTTTAAGAGTGGGTTTTTATATTTTTATATCGTCGAGCGAGCGGTACATTATATGGACATCAGTAAGGCCATTATTTGCATGGCGGAATGCACCAGGCACGGTGCCGACAATCTTAAAGCCCATTTTCTGCCATAACTGCACGGCGGGCTTATTGCTTGCGACCACAAAATTAAACTGCATTGCCTGAAACCCAAGCCTTTTGGCTTCTTTCAGGGAATAGCTGCACATGGCTTGGGCAATCCCTTGCCCGCGCGAATTTTTATCCACCATATAACCAGCATTGGCCACATGATCGCCAAATCCGGGTTTATTGGTGCGAAGCGTAAAGGTGCCGACAATCTTAGTGCCGTGAGTCACCACATAGCCATGACAGCCATTATCTATCCAGATATCACGCGCCTGTTTTTCGGTAAAATCGGGCGCATAAGTATAAGTATCACCATGACTGATAACGTCACGGAAAATTACCCAGATGCCCGGCCAATCCTCTTGCGTTGCAGGACGTATATTCCATTCTTCTGACATTAACTTGCCTTCGCTTTCTCATCACCAGGCAGCAGATATTCAGGCCCTTCCCAGGGACTCATGAAATCAAAGGTGCGGTAGGCTTGTGGCAATTTCACAGGTGAATACACCACGCGGCGCTGTTCAGGATCGTAACGCAGTTCAACATAACCAGTCAGAGGAAAATCCTTGCGCATAGGATGGCCGTCAAACCCGTAATCCGTAAGGATGCGGCGAAGGTCAATATTGTCGGAGAAATATACGCCATACAAATCCCACACTTCGCGCTCAAACCATCCTGCAGCAGAGAATACCTGCGTAACGGAAGGCACGGGAGTCGCTTCATCGGTTTGCAGCTTCACGCGAATGCGCTGATTAAGTTTTACTGAGAGCAGATTATAGACCACATCAAACCGCTTTGCGCGCGCAGGATAATCTGCGCCGCAAACATCCATCAATTGGGTGAACTGGCAATTCTCATCGTCACGCAGGAACATGAGCAACGGCACAATTTTTTCTGCCGGCACATGAACCATCAACTCATTGTGGACGATTTCCGTATCAACCGATTTTGATTGTTTGATAAGTTCCGCGAGTTCAGGAAGTGTTTTTTTCATCGCTTAAACGTCCCCGTACGCTTGATTTTTTTCTGCAGCTGCAAAATACCATACATCAGCGCTTCGGCCGTGGGCGGGCATCCGGGTACATAGACATCGACCGGAACAATCCGGTCACAGCCGCGCACCACGGAATAAGAATAATGGTAATAGCCGCCGCCGTTGGCACAACTGCCCATGGAAATCACATAACGCGGCTCAGCCATCTGATCGTAAACCTTGCGCAGCGCTGGCGCCATCTTGTTGCAAAGCGTTCCCGCAACGATCATCACATCCGCCTGACGCGGGCTTGGCCGAAACACTACGCCAAAACGATCCATATCATAGCGCGAGGCTGCCGCCTGCATCATCTCCACCGCACAGCAGGCAAGGCCGAATGTCATGGGCCAGAGCGAGCCGGAACGCGCCCAGTTCGCCAGATTATCAAACTGCGTGACCAGGAATCCCTTGTCATTAAATTCATCCAGCGCGCGGTTTAACAACGCGTCCTGAGAATTGCCTGATGAATGTGTTGCAAGTGCAGTATTGCTCATTTTTTAATTCCTATTCCCACTCCAGCGCACCTTTTTTCCACTCATACATGAATCCGATAGTGAGTACTCCAAGAAACCCCATCATCGACCAGAAACCGTACACACCGATAGTGCCGAGTGAAATCGCCCAGGGGAATAAGAATGCCACCTCAAGATCAAATATAATAAAGAGAATGGCAACAAGGTAAAAACGGATATCGAATTTTCCGCGCGCATCGCCGAACGTGTCAAAACCGCATTCATAGGCGGAGAGTTTTTCAGCGTCTGGCTTGCGCGGCGCAATCAGCAGCGGCAAGACCACCATCACCGTGGCAATAGCCATCGCGATACCCAGAAAAATCAGAATCGGCAGATAGTTTATTAAAAGTGCTTCCATGGAGCGCACTTTAGATAAACATTACGCGATATTCAATATCTTCTTGAATCAATTATTCTTAATTTTCATTTTTATAAGCCCACTATTGTCATCCCGTACAAGCGGCCAGAAGGCCGCGCGATACGGGATCCATTTGTCATGCACTGGGAAGTTATGTAGGCAGGCAAGTAGGCCTGCCGTGTGCGAAAGCATTACGCACGACAAGTCTGCTGACTGGCCACTTTAAGATTATAAGCTCATGAGAGTTGGATTCCGGATAGGTTCGCCTACTGGCTCACCTTCCGGGATGACACATAGAGGGGCTACTTGCTGTGCTTCAAGAGACGCAACCGTAGCGCATTGAGCTTAATGAAGCCTTGAGCATCTTTCTGATCATAAACGCTATCTTCTTCAAACGTAACATGCTGCTGGCTATAAAGACTCACAGGCGATTTGCGTCCTGCAACCGTTGCCGAGCCTTTATATAATTTAAGCTTTACTGTGCCGGTGACATTGGCTTGTGATTTATCAATCAGTGACTGAATCATCTCGCGCTCCGGCGACCACCAGTAGCCGTTATAAATCAACTCGGCATAGCGCGGCATAAGTTCGTCTTTTAAATGCGCAGCGCCGCGGTCAAGCGTCAGGCTCTCAATGGCGCGGTGGGCAACCGATAATATTGTACCTCCCGGCGTTTCATATACGCCACGCGATTTCATGCCGACATAGCGGTTTTCGACTAAATCCAGCCTGCCTATGCCGTTATCACCGCCCAGTTCATTGAGGTGGGTGAGAAGCGTCGCCGGCGACATTTTTTTGCCATTAACCGCAACCGGGTCGCCGTGCTCAAATTCTATTTCGATATAGGTGGGTTTCTCCGGCGCTTTTTCTGGCGAGACAGAACGCGTGAACATATCTTCATGCGGTTCCACCCATGGGTCTTCCAGCACTTTGCCTTCATAAGAAATATGTAGCAGGTTGGCATCGGTGGAATAAGGCGCTTCACCGCGTTTATCTTTGGCGATGGGAATCTGGTGCTTTTCGGCATACTCAATCAATTTGGTGCGTGAAGTCAGATCCCACTCGCGCCAGGGAGCAATCACGCGGATGTCAGGCTTCAACGCATAATAGCCGAGTTCAAAACGCACCTGATCATTGCCCTTGCCGGTTGCGCCGTGGGCCACAGCGTCAGCACCGGTTTCTATGGCAATTTCAATCTGGCGCTTGGCGATAAGCGGGCGGGCAATGGAAGTGCCCAGCAGATACACGCCTTCATAAAGCGTGTTGGCACGGAACATCGGAAAAACATAATCGCGCACGAATTCTTCGCGCAAATCTTCTACAAAAATCTGCTTGGCGCCCATCATCTCAGCTTTTTTGCGCGCTGGTTCCAGCTCGCCGCCCTGGCCTAAATCGGCCGTAAACGTCACTACTTCACAACCGTAGGTTTCCTGCAGCCAGCGCAGAATAATGGATGTATCCAGTCCGCCCGAATAAGCCAATACTACTTTTTTGATTTTTTTAGTGCTCATATAGTCTCCGATTTTTTGCTCACTGCTCTTAACATAATAAATACAAACAGCAAGCCGCCAATCAAGGCGAGGCCATCGCCGCTATGTTTAAGAAAGGAAGCAAGCACGCCCATAGTATCAGCGGAACCAGGCGTTTTGCGCGGCACACCGTGTGCTCCCAGCATTGCCATGCCGGTCATCCAGCATAACTGGCCACCGCCGTAAATAACGGGCTGCAACTTTGCCAGGATACTGCGCGCAACATCCACATAACCAAATGATGGCAGCAGCAAATACCCCATACCCATAAACGCTAGCGTTATCCCGACAATCGAGCCGTGATAATGCGCGGGCACCGTCACATTGCTGCCAGCAATAAGATAGCCAAGCGTCCCTCCTGCAGCAAAAAGCAAAACAGACATGGAAAGCGTAATCAGGAATAATCGTTTTTCTGTTGGCCATGGCTGGCGGAGTAGCGCGTAGATTAATGCTACACCTATTATTAAAGCTGCCAAGCCATTGGCATGCTTCATGAGCAAGGTGAATCGATTGCTATGCAGCATATCATCTCCTTGCCCAAAATAAATGAGAGGCGCAGCCAAAGCCGCAACCAACCCGATAGCGTATAATATCTTAAGCTGGGTATCGCTCAGCTTTATCTTTATGCCGGAAGCATGCGCAAGCCACAGCCACGCAACAATCATCAACTGGGTATGAACAAATTGAAGCACATGGCCGCCACCCCAGAAAGCGTATTCATAATATAGCTGGCCACTCATACCGGCAGGCATATTGCGCGCAGATACAATGAAACAAAGGATGGCTATCAGCATAATAATGCCAGCGGAAATTATGCCAAAATAATGGGGGTTATTGAGATATTCCCTGGAGAAGCTGAAACACATATTGGCCACTGCGCCAAGCACACCGCATAGCAGCAAACTGAGGCCTAAGAAAAACACAGGATGATGAATAACCGGAATATAATTACTCATGTAGGCTTCACCGCCGGATGTTGCCGAGACCACAATCAGCACCGCACCAGCGGCAAAGCTTAAGAATGCGCTATTTGCCAACATTTGCCAGCCCCTGCCATTGGTGACAAGCGTAAAAAACATGCAGGCCATAGTGAGAAACCAAACCAGCACCGATAAATCCACATGGACAACGAGCGCGGTATAGAAAAATGCGCTTTTAGTATTGGCAAGCAGGCCGGCAAAGATGCCGGCAACGCCCAGCGCCACTACCCCAAGCAATAGCCAGAGCCTTACATAACGCAGGGAAGTATTGTCATTCAAAGGCAAAAAATCATCTGGTGCGTTCATGGGACTTGATTTATATAGAGGGGCTAATTCAGAAGCTAATGCAGAAAGCATTCAATATCATTTTATGCTCACCACGCAACCCCAAAGCACTATGACAGACACGGCGCGCCATATTATAAGCGGCTGGCTTTGTTTGTGCCTCCTGGCAATCGCCTTGATGGTCGTGATAGGAGGCCTTACCCGTCTTACCGAATCTGGTCTTTCAATTATTGAGTGGAAGCCTATTGCTGGCATAGTGCCACCACTGGATGACACCGCATTCCAAAAAGAATTTGATGATTACCAGACCTCGCCGCAATTTAAAAAATTATTTCCTAATATGACGCTGCCGGAATTCAAGCATATTTACTGGCTTGAATATATCCATCGCCTGATTGGACGCGTGGCAGGCGTTTTATTCCTGGTGCCATTGCTGTGTTTTGCCTTTACGCGCGTATTGCCATGGAAAAAAGCGCTTAAATTAGGGGCTATTTTTGCGCTTGGCGGCCTGCAAGGCGGCATCGGCTGGTATATGGTGCAAACTGGATTGATAGATAATCCTCATGTGAGTTCCTACAGTCTTAGCCTGCATCTGGCGATGGGATTCCTGCTCTTTGGTCTTGTTTTATGGCAGACGCTCAGTTTCAGCCACTCCAAAATAACCACAGGCGGATTTGAACTACCCAGCCCTCCCCATTACCTTAAAATATTTGCCTGCCTGGTAGTGACACTGATTTCACTGCAGGTGATAGTAGGTGCAATTGTTGCAGGATTACATGCCGGATTTACCTATAATACCTTTCCCCGCATGGACGGCCAGTGGATTCCGGAAGGATTATGGTCCCAGGATACGTGGTATAAAAATATTTTTGAAGATGTGGCAACTATCCAGTTTATTCACCGCATGATGGCCTATATTGTATCCTTAGCGGTAATGCTTTTCTGGATTATTGGCAGAAACAACCCGCATATTGCCCACCTGCTGCCCATATTATTCTCGATCCTGGTCGTACAGTTCCTGCTTGGCGTGCTGACACTGCTGTTTGTAGTGCCGATTCCGCTGGCCTCCCTGCACCAAGCCAACGCCCTATTGCTGTTTGGCATTGCGGTCACCATATTACACAGGCTATTTATACCATTTAAAACAATTGCTTATGAAATTGATGGTAAATCCGCCTTCGCCTGAGAGTTAAAACCATCAAAATACAACTATAATTTTCCTGAGAAATCCCTTATAAAATGGGCTATAGTTACGCAAACATACGGATGTCGTAAGCAGAAGCCATGACTGACCCTTTTAATTATAATGTATTTTTTGACCAGTCGCTCGCGCGCCTCAAAACCGAGGGGCGTTACCGCGTGTTTCATGATCTGGAGCGCCGCGTGGGCCAGTTTCCTATTGCCCACAGCCATGCAACGGGCAAACCTGTAACGGTATGGTGCTCGAATGATTATCTGGGCATGGGGCAGCATCCCAAAGTTATCTCCGCCATGAAATCCGCCATTGAAACGCTTGGCGCAGGTGCCGGTGGCACGCGCAATATTTCTGGCAATCATCATCTGGTAGTCGAGCTTGAATCGTTGCTGGCACGCCTGCATCATAAGGAATCCTCGCTCGCCTTTACCTCCGGCTATACCGCCAATGAAGCCACGCTCAGCACTCTTACTTCGCACATACCTGATTGTGTGGTGTTTTCGGATGAGCGTAATCATGCCTCGATGATTCACGGCATCCGCGCAGGCCGCATGGAAAAACATATCTTCCGCCATAACGATCCCGAACATCTGGAATTTCTGCTCAAAACGATAGCCCCATCACGCCCTAAGCTCATTGCCTTTGAATCAATTTATTCGATGGACGGCGACATCGCACCAATTGCCGATATTTGTGATCTGGCCCAGAAATATAATACGCTTACTTATCTTGATGAAGTCCACGCGGTGGGCATGTATGGCCCGCACGGCGCCGGCGTTGCTGAGCGCGAAGGCCTGATGGAACGCATTGATATCATCCAGGGCACGCTTGC
>JABDAT010000026.1 GCA_013288985.1 Alphaproteobacteria bacterium | reverse complement strand
GAACGTTGCAAGCGTGTCGATCATGCTGTTAATTGTATCGGCAAGCTCGGCGATTTGACGCGTTCGATTACTGTGGAAGCGCAAGGCGAAGTGGCGGTGCTTAAAGATACGATTAACGAAATGATCCGAAACCTGCGCGATACGACGCAGAAAAACACCGAACAGGATTGGCTCAAAACCAACCTCGCGAAATTCAGCCGCATGTTACAAGGCCAGCGCGATTTGACGAATGTGGGACGCATGGTGCTGTCCGAACTTTGCCCGGTGGTAACCGCGCAGCAGGCGGAATTCTATGTGTTAGACAGCAAAGAAGAGGATTCACAACTGACCTTGCTTGCGAGTTTTGCCTCCGAGGGCAAACAGCACTTGGGCAAACAGATAGGCCTGGGCAAGGGCATGGTGGGCCAATGCGCGATTGAGAAGAAAAAGATCGTGCTTGATAATCTGCCGGTGGATTATCTGCGTATTTCGTCCGGCCTTGGCGAATCGACACCGCGCAGCGTGCTCGTGCTGCCGCTCATCTTTGAAGGGCAGGTGAAAGGCGTGCTGGAGCTGGCTTCATTTGACGGGTTTAACCCATTGCATCAGGCGCTGCTCGATCAGCTGACCGAATCTATCGGGATTGTGCTTAACACGATTGAAGCAAACATGCGCACCGAAGATCTGCTGACCCAATCACAATCACTTGCGCAGCAGCTGCAAACCCGCCAGGAACAATTGCAGCAGACTAACGCTGAATTGGAAGATAAAGCGCATCTGCTTGCACAGCAAAACCAGGAAGTGGAGCTTAAGAACCAGGAAGTGGAACAGGCCCGTCAGGAACTTGAAGACAAAGCCAAGCAGCTGGCGCTTACTTCTAAATATAAATCGGAATTCCTCGCGAATATGTCGCATGAATTGCGCACGCCGCTTAACAGCCTGCTCATTCTTTCTGATCAGCTCAATAAAAACTCCGAAGGCAACCTGACGCCTAAGCAGATGGAGCATGCCAAGACGATTCACAGTTCGGGCAAAGACCTGCTGATGCTCATCAACGACATTCTCGATCTGTCGAAGATCGAATCGGGTACGGTGGTGGTGGAAAGCAGCGAACTGCGCCTCGACGATCTGCATGGATATGTATCACGCACCTTCAAGCATGTGGCCGAGTCCAAGAATGTCGACTTTGTCATCCGCTTCGATTCACGCCTGCCCAAATCCATGGTTACCGACGCCAAGCGCCTGCAGCAAATCATTAAGAACCTGCTCTCCAATGCCTTCAAATTTACTCATCATGGCCAGGTGACGTTTACGGTTGAGCCGGCGGAAATGGGCTGGGGCATCGGCAATGAAGGCTTAACCCGCGCATCAGAAGTGCTGGCGTTCTCCGTTGCCGACACCGGCATCGGCATTGCGGCAGACAAACAGATGATTGTATTCGAAGCCTTCCAGCAGGCAGACGGTTCTACCAGCCGCAAATACGGCGGCACCGGTCTGGGGCTGGCCATCAGCCGTGAATTGTCGCGTTTGCTTGGCGGTGAAATCAGGCTGGCATCCACCCCTGGAAGAGGCAGCACTTTCACACTCTTCCTGCCTGGCACCTATTCACCGCCCAGAACGCGTAAAATGGTGGGAAGCAGTGAAGCTTCTTCGGAGCGCATGCTGGAGACTCCCAGGGATTTCCAGACGCATGCACCTGCTCCCTCCAATGCTGCGGACAATGTTGCCATGACGGAATCGGAAGTGGGGCATCTTGTCAATGAAGTGGGCGATGACCGTGAGTTCATTCAACCCGGCGATCAGGTCATACTGATTGTTGAAAATGATTTGGGCTTTGCCCGGTTCCTGTTGGATATAGCGCGTGAGAAGGGTTATAAAGGCCTTGTAACTTCGCTGGGGGCCGTAGCGCTTGCACTCACCTATGACTATAAGCCGCATGCGATATTGCTGGATATTAATCTGCTCGATATGCAGGGGTGGCGTGTGCTTGAACGGTTGAAGAATGACGAAACCGCGTCCCATATTCCCGTCTGTGTCATCTCCACCGATGAATCGCGCCAGCATGCGATGTCTTCAGGCGCGCTGGCCTTTGTCGCCAAACCTATCGAGAGCCGCGATGTGGTGGATAAGCTCTTAAATACCGTCACCGATTATGCCGAACGCAAAACCAAAACGATACTGCTCGTGGAACCAAACACGAAAAATCGCAAGCGTATCCTCAAGACTATCGACGATGAAACAATACATGTTGTCGCCGTCAATGATGAAGCATCCGCCGTCCGTGCGCTTCAGGAGCATGCAGTGGATTGTCTTATCCTGAGCCCGGACATGATCCAGATTGCGCATACGCTCATCAAAATGGAAGATGAGAAAGAGATGGCCATTCATATGCGCACGCCTATCATAGTATACGGTGAGGGTGAAATAGAGGAATCCGACTGGAAACGGATAAGCGAACAATGCCTGGCGGGACATGCGCATACCCCTGAGCGTCTGCTCGATCTGAGCACCCTGTATTTACACCGCGATATTACAAAACTGCCCGATGCCCAGCGCACCAAGCTACTTAATTTACGCCAGTCTGATAAATTACTTGCAGGTAAAAAAGTGCTTATTGTGGATGATGACATGCGCAATATTTTCGCCCTCTCCAGCGTGCTGGAAGAATACCATATGGTCATTAAATCGGCGGATAACGGCCGCGATGCCATCAATATTCTGCAGGAAGATAAAGATATCGATATCGTGCTGATGGATATCATGATGCCGGAAATGGACGGCATGGAAACCATGCGTGAAATACGCAAGTTCTCGCATCTGAAAAATTTGCCCATTGTTGCCGTCACCGCAAAAGCCATGAAGGGCGACCGTGAGAAATGCATTGATGCCGGCGCATGGGATTATTTATCCAAACCGGTCGATACAGCACAGATGCTGACCGTACTGCGCGCCTGGCTGCACCGTTAAACCTATGGGGATGTTGTGAATTATCCTGCGCTGGAAATATCTTCTGAACAATGGTTGCGGGATGAAGGGACGATACTGCCGGGCCACGATCCGGTAAACATACTGGTGGTAGATGACCTGCCGGAAAAGTTATTGGCATATGAGGTAATACTGCAGGAGTTGGGCCAGAATGTAGTCAAAGTGCGTTCAGGAGAGGAAGCGCTCAGGGTGGTGCTTCGCCAGGAATTCGCCGTCATATTGCTGGATGTGAATATGCCGGGAATGGACGGTTTTGAAACAGCGTCCCTTATCCGCAAGCGTAAAAAATCTGCCCATACCCCGATTATCTTTCTCACCGCTTTCACGGATGAAATACGCATGGCGCAGGGTTATGCGAGCGGTGCTGTGGATTATCTCCCGACGCCGGTAGTGCCTGAAATCCTTCAGGCCAAGGTTAAGGTGTTTATCGAACTTTCCCAGATGCGCAGCAAAGCTGCTTTGCAGGCTGAAGAGAGGGCTATGCGTACGGCAGCTGAAGAATCCGCCCGCAGGTCAGATTTTCTGGTAAGGGCCAGTGGAATTCTGGCGCGTTCACCAAACCAGGAAGAGATTCTAAGTGTTATCGCAAAGATTCCCGTCCCTTATCTGGCGGATGTAAGCATGCTGTGGTTTAACAAAAAGGAGCCGCATCATAGCCAGATGGAACAGGCATGGATAACGCCAGAGAAAGAGGTATGCTCGGCTCCTGTCCCATCCTCATTTGCAGCATTTTCTGAACTTGAGAAAGCCATCCAGAAAGTGCTGACAACCAATCAGTTTCAATTGCTTTCCCACATTCCCATGCCGGTTATTTCTTCGCCTGGCAGAGTTTCCTGCGCTGAAGGAGAAGTGCTTTCTTCTACACAAGGAGTGGTGTTGATTCTGCCGTTGACGCTTAGGGCAGAAACCAGCGGTGTCCTGATTCTTACGCGCAGGAGCGCACGGGCTAAATATGAACCCGGAGAGATTTCACTCGCCAGCGATTTAGCGTCACGTATCAGCATTGCGCTTGAAAACACGACGCTGATGGAAAAAATCCGCGATGCCGATCAGCGCAAAGACGAATTCCTGGCCATGCTGGCACATGAACTGCGCAATCCCTTGGCGCCTATTCATAACGCATTGCATATTATGAAACTGACGAAGGATGCCGATATCCGCAGGCAGTCGGAAGAGACTATCGAGCGCCAGCTCAAACATATGGTGCATCTGGTGGATGATTTGACCGATATCTCGCGCATTACGCAGGGCAAGATTGAGCTGCGCAAAGAGAAAATGCAATTCAAGGATGCGTTTGATCATGCGGTGGAAACGGCCCAGCCGTTGATTACCCAACGCGGCCATACCCTTACCATTGCATTGCCGGATGAGGCAGTCTGGCTTGAGGCTGATCCTGCGCGCATATCGCAGATATTTTCCAACCTGCTTAATAATGCGGCAAAATATACCGATAATGGCGGCCATATAAAAGTGAAGGCCCAGCTAGATGCAGGCTGGCTGGTTATCAGCATTTCCGACGACGGGATTGGTATTGCCACGCACATGCTGCCGCGCATATTTGATATGTTCTCGCAGGTCGATAGCTCGCTGGAGCGTACACAGGGAGGGCTTGGCATTGGCCTCACGTTGGTAAAAAGCCTGGTGGAGATGCATGGCGGCACCATCAATGCCCATAGCGATGGTTTGAAAAAAGGAAGTGAATTTACCATATGCCTGCCTGTCGTTAGCGCGCTGGAAAAAGAATCTGCTGAAAATACCGACAAAGCCACGCATGAGGAACTGCCATCTTCACTGCGCATGCTGGTGGTGGATGATAATGAAGCTTCGGCCAAAACCATAGGATGGATGATGGAGCTTTTAGGGCAGGAAGTTCGCACGGCTTACAATGGACGTGATGCGATTGAGATTGCGCGCACCTATCATCCGCAGGTGATTTTGCTTGATATCGGCCTTCCCGGAATGAACGGATATGAAGTCTGCAAAGCGATGCACAGTGACCCGTCGCTAAAAAATTCTGTATTCATTGCTCAGACAGGGTGGGGGCAATCGGAGCATCGCCAGCGCTCTAAAGAGGCAGGCTTTGATCATCATCTGGTCAAGCCGATAGATTTAAAAGTGCTGGAAGAACTGCTCAGCAAAATCACGCAGACAAATCCATAGCGGATATTATACGCTTCTAAGAGCGGGAATGGGCATGTTCTTTATCCTGCACCAGATCGTCCTGGTTCTTGGTCAGGTCTTTAAGCTCAAATTCCTTTTCCTTAGGATTCCATACATGGGCAGCATGAAACGACAATTTCAGCATCCAATAAGGAACCGCAAGGCCCAGCGCCATGATGACAATGGCATATATAATGTCTTTTGTCATGCTGCGGGCTTCAGGAAGCACATCAATAAGGATGTACATGCCGCCCGAACCTATTAGGGCAATCAAAAAGACGATGCCGAGCGTGTACATAACCCTGAACTGACGTTTGTGGGATAAGGCATGATTAGGATATATTGCCATAAGACATCTCCCTATTGTTATCGTGATTACTCTCGTCGCTATTCTTTATCCTTTAATTGCTGAACATGCGTTAAATGTTCCTGCAATGTGGGAAGGGTTTGGGCAGCGAACGTCTTGATTGTCATATTATCCCCATGCTGTGAATAATCGGTAAAAAGCTTTACTGCTTCTTTGTGTGCATCGGTCTGTACGGCAATATACTGGTGATTAAAATCATCGGTGGTGGCGTTCTGAAGGTTATCCATTATCTTCTGATGAGAAGAATCCAGCTCTTCTTTGGGTGAGGCAATGTTGGACGACTGCAGGACGGATTTTAACTCATCCCCCGTTTTTGTATGATCGTCCACCATCTGCTGGGCAAAATGTTTTATGTCCTTGTTCTGGGATTTTTCCAGTGCAAGCTTGCTCGATTCAATTTCAAATTCATTGGCAATAGTTGCCTTGGTTATGAAATCCTGGGTGTTATCAGCCGCAGCATTCACAGGGGCAACTGCATATCCAAGCCCTATAAGGCCCAAAGTAACGAATAAGAAACGGATATTCATACTATGATTCCTTAGGGTTTACGGTTGTGAGAAGTCTGCGGCATATTATTTTCATCATCCAGAGAATCACCCGCATTTTCATGTCCGCGGTAACTGTATTTGCGGCCTTCAAGGTCATCGTTGGTTCCCATATTCTTCTGGGCAGACTGATGAGCCTTGTCTTCAGGATTAGAAGGCGTTCTAAACTGAATATCTTTTGGCTTGCTGTGTGTGATTGCAGGTCTGGCCATAAAAGCCCCTTTAATGCTAATGATAAGAGTATCAGCCTAGCAATGAAAAGGTAAATCTGCAGTGACGAGTTTTCTGGATTTTATCAAGAAATCGTAAGCAGAATTTACTGCTTTTTGATGATATTATAGCGTATATCCAGCACTTCAATGCTCTCTGCGCCTGAAGGGGTGTGCAATTCCACCGTATCGCCGATGCGGGCTTTCATGAGGGCTTTGGCAACGGGGGATATCCAGCTGATTTTGCCTTGCTCCAGATTGGCTTCGTCAATCCCCACCAGAGTAACGATGTGTTCGCTATCGTCCTCACGCGCATAGGTCACCGTGGCGCCAAAGAATATCTGCGCCAGTCCTTGCTGTTGTTCTGGGTCCACGATTTCAGCGCTGTCTAACCGCTTGGTGAGATAACGCACGCGCTTGTCGATTTCGCGCAGGCGTTTTTTACCATAGATATAATCACCATTCTCCGAGCGATCACCGTTACTGGCCGCCCAGGCCACCGTTTCAACTATTTTTGGCCGTTCCTCGCGCATTAACCGGCGCAATTCTTCCTGCAGCGCTGCGGCACCTTGAGGTGTCATGTAATTTTTAAAATGCTTGGGAAGGGATTCCGGTTCGTCCAATGCATCTTCTGCATCATCCAAATCCGTTTCTTTGGTGAAAGCTTTGCTCATGATGGCCCGTTAAATATATAGTCCGGGAATACTACCACAAGCCGCTTAATTACTCCAAGAAGAGTTGTTACTCAACCCGCCTGCTGTTTTCAGTTTTGATTTTAGCCTCAATGTCACTGATAAGCGCATCCATCCCTTTTTGATTAATGACGGAATTAAAATCCTCGCGCTCGGTGGTAATGAGGCTCACGCCTTCAACAATAATGTCGATAATTTTGAATTTACCGTTTGCATCAGCGCGCACACGGTAACCGGCATCGGTCTGCTGCTGCCCTTGCTGTGGGGTGTTAATCTGCATATCGACGGTGAACTGGCCGTTAGACTCGCTTTTTACGCCTGTGATAGTATATTTACTGTCTGCGTAATCAGCAAAATTGCTGGTATAGCGTACCAGCAAATACTGTCTGTAATCCTGTGCGTAACGTTTTTTCTGATCATCTGTTGCCTGATCCCAGCCGCGGCCCAAAACAAACCGGCTCATCCAGTCAATATCGACATTCGCGGAAAATAATTGCCGCAATTGCTGCTGTTGGCTGGGTTTATTGTTTCCGCTATTTAAAATAGCCAACACTTGTTTGCCGGTAGCATCGACAAATTGACGGGCGCCATCTGCGCCTGCTACAGCGGCACTTGTTGCTGCAGGCAAAATGAAAAATAACAGCGCAAATGCTGTTACCAGGTTACGTAACTTTATCATGACGAATCCTTACATCAGGGCAGGAAAAAATAGTATGGGAAATTAAGCAAAATTTTAATAAAGGATATATACCGAACCTGCGATTATTTTTACGAAACGCATAAAGAAAGGACATAACCATGGCAAGAATAGGGCCGCGCAGGCATGCAGCAGGATTCGCCGTTTAAAACCATTCCTGTCATCGTGCTCACCAGTTCCAATGCGCCCAAAGATATACTTGAGTCTTATGAGCGCCATGCCAACTGCTACATTATTAAGCCGTCCAGCATGGAAAAATTTATCGAGCTGGCAAGACAGGTGGAAACATTCTGGACTGATTTAGTGCAGCTTCCGCGCGACGCAATGGCCTAATAGCCCGTCATGATGCGGTCTACGAGCTGTTTTACGGTCGGAATAAAGCCATTATTGTAGAAAGGATCGGAAGAGAATTTATAGGCGTTATGGCCGGAGAACATCAGCTGGTTCTCAACATCACCCTCATGGATAATCTGCTGCAATGTTTTTTGTATACAATAGCTGCGCGGATCAGCTTTTTTGCCGGTGGTGAAATCGTCCTTGTCTTTCCAGTTGCTGAATTTGCAATGGCTCAGGCAGCCCATACATTCAATCTGGTCAACGATTATCTGATTGGATTTTTCCGGTGTTACAAAAATAAGCGTAGAGTCGGGCGTTTTCATCGCTTCGCTGTAGCCTTGCGCAATATAGCTCTCCGCCCGCGTCTTATCTTCCGGCTTTATATATACGGGCCTGCCGCGCGCGCCTACTGGCAGAGCTGCTGCGAAATCACCTTCCGGCGCAGTGCGGTATTCTATTTCACTCTCGCCGCGATGGGTGAGTTCAACGATGAAATTATTGCGCACCGCCGAAGAATAAAACCCGGTAGGGCTGAAGCGGTTGAGATAGACGTCGCCTTCTTTGAGGGTAAGGAGCTTGCGTTTCCAGCTGTCGGAAATGGGGCTTTCTTTAGTGAGGAGCGGGCGGGTGCCGAACTGAAAGGCGATGGGCCCGATTTCCGGGTTGTCCAGCCAATGTTCCCAGTCTGCGATATGCCATGCGCCGCCCGCCATGATAATAGGGGTTTCATGCAGTCCCACTTCGTTCATGAACTTGCGCACTTCGGCTACGCGCGGGTAGGGGTCTTGCGGTTTCTGCGGATCTTCACTGTTGGAAAGGCCGTTATGCCCGCCGGCCAGCCATGGATCTTCATAGACAACGCTGCCAAGCAGATGCGCTACTTTGCTGTAGGAGCGAATCCATAAAGCCCGGAAAGCGCGCATGGACGAAATGATGGGGTGGTAATGGACGTTATATTGCGCGGCGATTTCCGCGAGCTTGTAAGGCATGCCTGCGCCGCAGGTGACACCGTGGATAAGGCCTTTTGCACCCTGTAAGATGCCGTGAAGTATGTCTTCCGCGCCGCCCATTTCCCATAGGATATTCATGTGGATGCGGCCTTCTTTGCCGGCAATCTCATGAGCGATGCGCGCCTGGGTAACGCCGCCCAGAATGCCAAAAGCAATCAGCTCTTCGTGGCGTTCGCGGCGGGTTTTGCCATAATAAATCTGCGGCAGGCGATGGCCATGCTCGTCATAACTGTCGGCATTGACGCCTGAAAATGTGCCCACGGCGGAAGCAGCGGCGAAGGCGCCTGAGCTCTGGCCACACGTCGCCCCAATTCCCTTGCCGCCTTCGACAATGGGGTAAACTTCTTTGCCAGATAGGATAACCGGCTTTAATTTATCAAGAAACGCCATAGGCTCATCACTTGTGAGCGGCCACTATAGGACCGGTTTGCTACAATGCAAGAATTATACGCCCATATGACCTGAATTTTCAGATCAATGCGCGTAGGAACGAAAGTAAAGCTCGTACTTTTACAATCTTCACTATGATTTTCTAAAATCTAATCAATTCATTTCAGATACGAAATAAAATTCCTATTATGGCTTTATTGCTGCACAGTGAATCTGCTCATGCCTTTATTTACCGTGCGCTGCAGCCTGACGACAGAGTCCGGAGAAGTAGTGCTGGTGCTGCCAGGCAAACGGAAGCTAACCTCTACAGTATCATCATTTATAAATGTAGCATCCTTTACCAGGAGATTTCGTTTGCCGAATGAACCCAAAGGATATTCGCCCAATTTTTCCCATTCCATTCCGTCTTTTTCCCATACTTCCAGCCTGTGTGTGTCATAGAGGAAAAATCCGGGCTTGGGAGCAGTAAGGAATGTCTTACCCGAAGAAGAAAAGGCCAGAATATGACCACTCACAGGAGTCATGCGATAGGTTTCTAAGTCGAATAATGCGCTGTTTCCATTGGGATCGTGATCCTGGGAGAGTTCAATCAATCCAAACTTCTCTGAAAAATTGGTGATATGGTATCCGCCGATGCGCGCCACTTCATCTACATCATGATTCCTGACATCCGTGCCTGCGGCGGGAACATCGGCCTTGCGGATTAACAGGCTGGTTGTGGGCTCGCCTTGCGGGTTTACTTCAAAGAGGCGGTGTATGCGCAAGGGTGAACTCGTGTTGATTTCAAGCGATAATGCCGCTTCGGTGGCTTCTATGTTTCTTTCATCACCGCGGTACTGCCATGGCCAAACCGGGAGAGCCTTATGTGTTATGGGTTGTATTATCACGGAGAGGCTGATGGGCAGTATAGCGCTGCCGGTATCAGTTAACAGATCGGCAGTTGTGAGTATTATATCACTTTTGTTAAGCGCATAATTTTCATAAGGGCTGCCGGAATTTTTGGGATCCATGGGTATTCCGTCGAGAATGAGGCTGCCGTCTTTCCAGTACATGTCTTCATAACATACATCAAAATGCCCTAATTGCATGGGAGCATGGCCCCATGGATCATTAAAGAGGGTGGCTTTGTCTATGGTATCGGCAAGACTCCATTGGTTGTTTTGATAATGCCAGATGGTAAGTTTATCAGGGCATAAACTTTCTTTGCCTTGGAAAAGCGCAAGATATTGGCCATCGGGTGAAAAGCTTGGGTTGCCGGCATAAGCAAAGAACTGGTGGGTTCTAAAATCATACGCTGCTGAAGGCGTTTCTATATTGCATTCCTGCGGCGCCCTTTGCGCCATGAAATATAAAAATCCGCTGCGTTCATTATAGTAAGAAGGCGCGAAGGCAAATTTCTTTTGGGGATCTGACGCGCAGGCAAGGGCAGGGAGCGCATATTGTTTTTGATTATCCCTGATAAGGATTGCGTTATCTTTTTTGCTGAGCAACTTATTTTGCGCGGGATATTTTTGTGCGAACTTGCTCCATTGTTTATAGCTTCTATCTTCGCTAGAGTCGCTGGCATACCCAGCTGTCGCAATGTTAGCAATAAGGCCAAGACTTAATGAGAGGAAAAGAATCGGAAGGAGTTTCATCAATGCGCTTTACTTGTGTTGATACTCTCCATCTATAAAAGAATTTTTTTATTCTTAACAGAAAAATTAAAAAGTGGCGGCCGGGAGGTGAGCGGTATTTTTATACTAATGAGTAAAATAATATTAGGGAGAGACGGAGCGTGGTGGAGGCTTTCCTGTTCTTTGGATGCTATCGCTTATGAGCTCATTGACCATGCCTTCTGTCACTTTGCTTCTCCAGCCTCCTGTCCTTTTGGCATGTGCTTCCAAAATAGATAACATAGTCTTGGGTAGGTGGCTGGCAATCATCTGTATGTTGATGGCAAATCTAGTATCAGAATGGATTTCACTTCGGACGAAATCCGCACGATCTTTTTCTAAATCTTTTTGTGCAATAACCATTTGGTTGCGGACTAGATTAGCGATACCTTCCTGCCCAAAGTGATTGAATAGTTCATTTTGCAGTGCTGCAGATGGCAATATATAGATCGGATCGGTATTTTTACGTTTACTTCTAAGAGTATTAATAGTTGCATTTGTTAATTCATCTTCAAGCACCAAATCCCTTGCATTTGCATCCGCGATAGCATTATGCAGTTTTACAGCCAGCGCTCTTAATACGATTTCTTCAGGCGATAATGGCTTCGGAGGTTTCGGGGATCCTTTTTCTGGCTTGGCAGATTTTACATCTTTGGCGGGGGCATCCACTATATCCGGTTGTTGAGGCGGGGCAGGAGATGTGTCATCCTTTACATCTGGTGGTAACGGGGTATTGCTCTTTGGAGGATAGGTGGTAAGGCACTCTGCAATGCCTTCTGTTGGAGCTAGTTTCACTAATAGGCGGATGTTTAATTTACTTCGTCCATTCACAATTAGCCCTGCATCCTGTAGTTTTTTCAGAGTTTTAGTGCTATTTCTGTTGATTAAGCTACTTGGGGTAGAAAATTCTTCTACAGGCTCTTTATTCTGAATCTTTCTGATGGCATCCGCATATTTTTGTCCCAGGTTTGTTTGATTGTTTCCTTGCGAAAAATCCATAATAAAATCATGGATATAGCGGGCACATTCCCTTCGGGACGTAAAGTCGTATTTATTCTCATTTAGCATAAATTATTTTCCCAAGCTTCTCATACTGGAAGATTATATCCCTAATTCCTCTAATTTTTTGTTAAGATTATATAAAAATGAGCTATTGGAGAGTAAAATAAATCAAGTAAAAACAATAACAATGGCAATTTTATTGTCTGCCAGGTGAAGGGGGGGCTTTCCTCTGTTGATGGCGTAGTGCTGTGTTTTGATTGCTCCCAGTTTCTTTGAGCTCTTTCAGATACGTCTCAACCATGCCTTCAGGCAGCAAGTCCGCAATTACGTCAGCGCGGATTATTTCCCATGCCCCCTCTTTCTCTATTAATCCTGCGTGGTAGAGTACTGCGACAGTGGTATTATTTTTTGTGCATGCGCCCGCCAAACTATTTTTAAACGTGTTGGAGGAAATCCGGGGATTTACTATTGCTGTCTGTTCACTGAAACTTGTAAGAGCACTTGCATATTGCTTTCTCAGGGTAGAATTAGCTTGCTGTGAATAGCCCACAATGAAATCATGTAAGAACTGGGCGAGTTTTTTTCTTTCCTCCAAATTTGACGGGATAGACTCGCTTTCTACCTGGGCAATATAATCGGTTTTAACCTTCTCTGGTAAGAGGGCGGCTAATGCAGCGCAATCTATTTCCCGGTAATGTGTAATCAGCTCTGCTCTGAGTAACGCTATCTTATCAACATTAATGCCAGCCCTTATGCTGGCCAAACTATTGAGTTGACTGTAGGGGCCTTGAGAAAGGTGAATATTTTCGGCTCCTAGGCCTGCCTCTAATGCGATGAGGGCCGCCCTATATAGCTGTCCTATAGGGCCATTTTTGGGATGCATTGCAGAATATGCGATAATCCATTGGTGCAGACGCAATGCCAACGCTTCTTTTTCTTCCTGGCTCATTTCCAATGGGTTTTGCATGAATATACTGGGCTGCGTTTTTGCCGATTTAGGGTACTCCCCTTTTCCTAATTTATAGTTAAGATTTTGAAAGACGGCCTTAGATTCATGCAGAACAAGCCCTTTAGTCCGCCGGAGGTATCAGTTTTAGGAAATTTCAGTATGTGTGGAGATATTCTATATGACGACCTCGCAGGGGAAATTTCGCGGACGCGAAATTGGGAGCAGCGTGCCCCCTTTAATAAAATCTAATGCGCCTCACTCCAGTTATCGCCTATATTCGTGCCAACTGTCAGCGGCACGCTTACATAGGCCGCTTTTTCCATTATCTGCTTTACTTGCGCTGCAATAGAAGGAGCATCGGCGGCGGGGGTTTCTATCACCAGCTCGTCATGCACCTGCAGCAGCATGCGCGCTGTGCTGCCCAGCAATTGCCGCTCGACCGCAATCATTGCGCGCTTGATGATATCAGCAGCGGTGCCTTGCAGCGGCGCGTTGATGGCGGCGCGTTCGGAAAAGCTGCGCATGGAGCCGTTTTTATCATTGATGCCGGGCAAATAGCATCGGCGGCCAAACAGCGTGCCGACATAGCCGTGTTCGCGCGCGAACTGCTTGGTGCGTTCCATATAGGCCTGAATGCCCGGATACTGCTCAAAATAGGTTTTGATATAGGCGCCCGCTTCCCCGCGCGATATGCCAAGCCGTGCGGCAAGCCCATGTACGCTGATGCCGTAGATGATGCCGAAATTGATGGTCTTGGCTTTACGGCGCAAACCCCCCGTGACGGCGCTCACGGGAACGCCGAACATCTGGCTGGCGGTAATGGCGTGAATATCGTCGCCGTTTTTAAATGCTTCCTTGAGGGTAGGAATATCGGCCATATC
>JABDAT010000025.1 GCA_013288985.1 Alphaproteobacteria bacterium | reverse complement strand
TATTGGCCAGCTTTATGCATAACCCTGCCTGGTATAACGAAGTAATTGGAGCTCCTGCACTTTCAATCGAGTTCACAAAACGCTCAATAACTCTTGCTGGCTGTTCTGCTGATCTCCTCATTTTGGGTAATATAATTACCTCGTCCTTTTCTGAACTAATAGTGGATAAGAATTTGTTTAGGGCATGTATATCAGTTCTGCTCGCTGCAATATCTTTAATTGCATGATGCACCCCACTCTCAAAAGGCGTATTATATTTCCTTGCATTGATAAGCAGTTCAGTTGACTGTTTAAGCAACCGGGTCAAATCTGTTTTTAATTCATTTTGGTAAAGCGCAGCCACTGTTGTAATTGCATTCGAAGAATCTGTATTTTCTGTTGTCTGCGTCATATGCCTGAATACATTTGGCCGATGGTTCTTGAGGCCGCATACTGCAAATGGTCCACCTGATCGGAAATGGCCTTTTCCACTTCCGCACGGCTTTGGGTAACGCCTTTGATGCTGGTAACATAGTCGGCCGCCGTCTCTATAGCAAATGTGCGGGCTTTGGGAGGAACATTATTAAGTATATTCGCCGATACCATCAGCATGTCTTTCTGGAATCCTTCCGGATCAATTTTTTGCTGGGAAGGTTCTTTATCGCCTGAAATGCCGAACATCACATTGGATATCTCAAAGGCGCTATAGGCTATCACATTCCATACAAAGTCATATTGCCTGTTCTTATGATAATCATAATCTGGAGTGCCCACTGCTGCCTTCACCGCCTTATGGGCCCTTACCCCTTCCTCACCCGCTCCCCAAAGCTTCAACATCTGGGTAGTAATAGCCAAGGGAGCCGTGATGTGCTTGCGCGGATTTTCGGCCGCCCAATCATATAATCTTTTCGCGGCGGATTGGGTGGCCGGGGGTTCTTTTGATTTAAATTCGTAAGGAGGCGCGTTAGGTTTATCGAGTGCGAATGTCGCAAGCCATGCGGCGGCATAGATTATTCCCCCCGCCCTTTTCCATCCATTAGGGTTAGCTTGCTTAGTAGCGGAGTGTGCAACCAGACCGGCAGCGGTTGCCTTGGAGAGTGCCGTGATGGATATAATATTTTTTCTGATAAAGCTTTCCGCAGCCGCAAAGAACCCGCTTTTATGAATATCTTCCGGCGTTGCGCCATGTGTAGGAACTACCGTACCATGCTGCTTCAAATATTCTGATAGCCCGTCTGAAAAAGCCAGCAAAGGATGTTTAGAGGTATCATTGCCATAATGCGCGAGTAATCCACCCCCTACTGCATTTACAACACCGACCATCATCTCTGACATATCATTATGGGTAAATTTGCCGTCACGGTTATGCCGGGCACGCATGATGCCGGAAATAATCCAGGCAAGGCTTCCGATATTGATAAATATCCCGGTAAGCAGCAAAGGATGTTTTTTGATAAAGGACCCGGAAGTTTCCTTGGGATGGAGTTTTTTGTCCGCAGCCGTTGCAAGTATCTGCGACGGCCCCTTAACCCATCCTCCACTGGTAAGCGCATCAAGTAATGGCTGTTCGCCTTTACTCTCAGGAATGATTAAAACATCGCCGTCTTTTTCGGTTTTTACAAAACTTGGAATATGTTTGCTGGCTAACGATGCCTGTATCTGAGTAAGCACCTGCGGATCGGCATCCGTTTGCACACGCAAAACGGCCTGCACCATCTTATCGGATGACGTGCACTCCATTTGCGAAACAGCGCTAGACGACCATCGGTATAAAGGCATATTCCTGCCGCTAATTTAGTATCAATTTTACGCGTATTGTATCGGCACTCCAAACACTAACCTTAGTCTACTATAGCGTAAATATATGAAGAAAATATTACACATTTATTACAATGGGTTGAATATCACACCCTATCAAAGCTGCGGATAGCCTTCCTATTGACCACATATACATGGGCTCAACATTATGTTAGTATCGCTGGCTGGGGATTAGCGTGGCAGGCATCATAGGCTCTCTTCAAAGAAAGTGCTGCTTTGATAAAACAAAAAAATAATGAATCTTACCTTCCTAAAATGGTGCAAACCGATGATGGCTATGCCCCGGAAGCGCCGCTTAATATGCGCAGCACCGGTATTGACCGCACTATATTGCTCGATCTGGCGCTTAAAGTAGCGCATGTCAATTCCCAGATATCGACTGATACAGTCGCTGAATACCTCCTGTTGCCGCGCACCATAACCAATGATTTGCTGGAACAGTTGCGCAGCAGCGCGTTGCTCGAAGTGTTGGGACAAGACGAGGCGTTTGGCTACCGCTACTCCATTTCTAACCGGGGGCGCGAAATGGCGGTTAGATTGCTGCAAAGTAACGGCTATATTGGACCCGCGCCCGTGCCACTTGAATCCTATAAGGCAATGCTTGAATGGCAGATGACGCAAAGCCCGCCGGTGTCCGCTGGCCGGGTCAGAGAAGTGCTTGCCGATTTGGTGCTGCCGGAGGAAGTATTGAGCGTGGTGGGGCTTGCGACATCTTCAGGACGCAGCCTCTTTCTATCGGGTCCTCCCGGCAATGGTAAAACCAGCGTCGGCCGCAAACTTCACGATGCGCTGGACGGCACATTATGGATTCCCCACTGTATTGAGAGTGGAAATAATATTATCCGCCTGTTCGATGCACATTGCCATGAAACGGTGGAATACGGAGCGCGAAAGCATCAGGCTATCGACCGGCGCTGGGTAAAAATCCGCAGGCCGTTTATTGTTGCCGGCGGTGAAATGACACTGGAATCATTGGATCTGGCTTATCTTCCGGCGGTTAAATTTTATGAAGCGCCGCTGCATATGAAGGCTAACGGCGGCACTTTTCTTATCGATGATTTCGGCCGCCAACGCGTGGAGCCCGATGCGCTGCTTAACCGCTGGATTATCCCGCTGGAGCATCAGGTTGATTTTCTGACCTTGCATACCGGACAGAAAATACAGGTTCCTTTTCTCTTAAGGCTTGTTATCGCCACCAATCTTGATCCCAAAAAAGTGACCGATCCCGCCTTTTTGCGCCGCCTGGGTTACCGCACCTATATCAATGCTCCCACCCAAGAAATGTATGCTAGGATTTTTAAGCAATATGCACTTTCTTATGCACTTGAAGTAAAGCAGGATATTATTGAACATCTATTCAGCCGTTACCAGTCATCACAACGTGAAATGCGCGCCTGCGAACCCCGCGATCTTATCGAACGGGCTCGCGATATCTGCCTCCATAACAATCAGGATATTCTTCTTAGCAAAGCGCTTCTGGATATCGCATGGGATGGATATTTCGGCAGCGATGCTGTATAGACACTTATTTACATTCATATTCTAGAGAGAATTTTCCATGAAAGCGGACGTATATACTTATTCTGAAGTAAGCGGCGATAATACAGGTAAAATACATACCTATGTCATAGTGCCTGCCGAAAGCAAAAGACCCAATGATCATTTACCCGCGTCAGACTCTCTGCTCACTGTTAAAAAATCCACTATTGAGCTTAAAGCTCCGCCGCACCAAACAAACAGGGCCATATTAGATATAGCTGGCATTATTCGAGACATGACAACGAATGGGGTTGCATGCGTAAGCAGCGTAAGTACAATCAGAGAGCTCAGTGGCTCAAAAATTAAGATATAAATCTCTCACTGCTCCTCCACGATATAACGCATAATGGCACGCTTATAAAGTTTGCGTGGACGCACGCATTGCACCGATTCCACATGAAGGCTCATTAACAGCACTGTCAATTCAGGCAAGGTATAAGATGGGGATGCAAGGTTTGGTATAAGCCCTCAACAAGCGTATCGCACTGCCAGGGTTTGCCCAAAATTCCTAATATGACACGTATTTCCGAGAGCAGGCGCTGACACCTGCCAGCGGGGTATCTTTAATATCTTCCACGATTACCAACGGTCCGCCAGTATTTGCATTATCATTAGCGGCCATCTGCAGCTCTATACCTTCTTCATGAAGAAAGATTTTAAGATTATTTTCAATTTCCGTTTTCATTTTTTCTATAAGTGATTCACGCATTTTGTCCTCTTTTTTTGTGTTATAGTATGTGCTTTAGCTAAATAATCACCATTTTTACGTGCTGATGATGCGTTAATTTTTCTCATATATTTATTAATGAAACGTTAAGTTGTATTACTATTTGGTTGTAACACGTAATATTTTTTCGCGTTTTTCTATTATAAATAGAAACCGTATGAACAACCGTACAAGAAGTTCAAATAATAAATATATAATACAATATATTAATAGGTAGAAAGGAAATACGGACTAAAAGCGTATAATCCCAAAATCAGACAGAATTCTTACGAGTGACGCTATGCTTCCGGCTGTAAAAAAAGTAAATCAATAGCCCTGCAGGTATATAATATTTAAATAACAATATCATCATATTCTCAATGCCCCACATAAGCCAGACGCAGGATATTATTCCCAATATAGGTGTGACAGGGAAAAACGGCACTTTAAAAACGCGCGGCATTTCCGGACGCATATAACGCAGGTAAAGCACGCTGAAACAGACAATCGCGAATGCCAGCAATGTGCCCAGACTTACCAAATCCCCCAAGATATCAATGGGAGTAAATCCTGCGACCAGTGCGGTTACCAATCCGACAATGGCCGTGTTCCAGTGCGGCGTTTTAAAACGCGGATGAATGCGGCTGAATAATTCGGGCAGCAAGCGATCGCGCCCCATACTGTAGAAAATCCGCGTCTGGCCATAAAGCAGCACGAGCATTACTGAAAACAATCCCACAACAGCGCCCACTTTAACCACCCATATAAGCCAGCCTATATGCATTGCATCGACAGCAACCGCCAGTGGGTCGGCCACATCAAGACGCGTATAGCTGGTAACACCCGTGAGCACCGCTCCTACCAATATATAGAGTATGGTGCAAATGGCGAGTGATCCCAATATGCCAACGGGCATGTCTCTCTGGGGGTTCTTCGCTTCCTGCGCTGCGGTTGATACTGCTTCAAATCCGACAAATGCAAAGGATATCACCGCCGCCGCATGCAATATACCCGGCCAGCCATAGCGCTCCGTACCCGGAATATTCTGCGGAATGAGCGGATGCCAGTTTATTGTATCAATATGCGATATGCCCATAGCGACAAACAAAATCAGCACAACAATCTTAATGGCGACAATCACATTATTCATGGTCGCCGATTCCTTGACACCAATTATCAAAAGACCTGTCAGAAACATTACGGACACGAAAGCCGGCATATTAAAAGCATACTGCCATGATACCGCGCTAAGCCCCGCGGCAGCTGCATCGGCATTATAAAGCAGCGTGGGAGCGCTAAGCTTGTCGGGTATAGTATATCCCAAATCTTTCATAAGGCTTACAAAATAGCCCGCCCAGCTGACTGCCACGGTAGAAGCCGCAATGCCATATTCCAAGATAAGCAGCCACCCCATAATCCAGGCCGGCAGTTCACCCAGTGTGGCATAAGCATAGGTGTAAGCGCTGCCTGAAACCGGTAAAGTGGAGGCAAGCTCCGCATAACATAAAGCGGCAAACCCGCAGGCAATGGCTGCAAGTACAAAAGATATCATAATCGCAGGCCCGGCATATTGCGCCGCCTGCAGTCCCGTCATGGCAAAGATGCCCGCGCCGACAATGCAGCCGATGCCAAGGCTTACCAGATTAAGCGCAGAGAGAGAGCGGCTAAGTTCGCTGACTTCAGTTTCACTCTGGATCTGTGCAATGGGTTTTTTAAGAAGAAGCTTTCGCATACTGTATTTTATATTAGATAATTACGTTTAGAGCAGACAGCCGTCATTTGCAATACAACAAGAGCAAGTATTGCTAAACCCGTTATAATAGCATACGCTTGCGCAAGCGATTAACAGGCCTTTGAGTCATAAAATTATTGAAAATTTGGCATGTCTTGTTGGAATATAGTAAAAGTTCTGATTTTTTCCATTTCGTTTACCTCGTCCGCCGCCTATTTTCTGATAGCGTTTTTATACCGCAAAAAACCACCTTACCCACGTAGAGACTCCTATCCATCCCTTAGCATAATCATTCCGTGCCATAATGAAGAAGGAATCATAGCGCAATGCATTCATTCTGTGTTCACGTCTAGCTATGCAGGAAAGAAAGAAATCATTGTTGTTGATGATAACAGCACGGACCAAAGCGCTGCAATCCTCAGCGCTATTTCAGGCATACGGGTAATCACTAATTATGAACAACTCGGAAAGGCCCAGAGCCTAAACCGTGGTATTGCCGAGGCATCAGGCGACCTTGTCGCAGTCGTTGATGGAGACGGAATAATCAGTAAAGAAGCGCTTGAAAAAATGGCAGATACTTTCAGCGACCCGCAAGTCGCTGCATGCGGGACGGTCGTTAAAGTATATAACCGCAATCATATCATATCCTGTTGGACGCTGCTCAGCCAGCTGACCTATTCTCTTACACGGGAAATATTAACGCATATCAACGCAAATATTACCGTACCCGGTCCGCTTTGCATGTTTAGAAGAGACATTCTGCTTGAAATTAACGGATTCAGCCCGCGTGGATTCTCAGAAGATGCCGATGTTGTTGTGCGACTGCTACGCAAGGGATATAAGACGCAGTTTTGTGCTGAAGCAGTAGTGGAAACAGTATTGCCTTATACATTTTTTGCCCTGCTGCGCCAACGTTATCGCTGGCTATGCGGTTCCATCTTTCTTCTTCGCAACCATATACGCTATTCGAGCAAACTCATCGATGTATATACATTGCCCATGATCTTTTTTGGGTGGATGCAAGGCGTGGTTTTTGCCCCCTTTATTTTCCGGGATATGTTCATCAGCTACAAACATTTGGTTTTAAGTCCAGATTATGGTCCGCGCGAATTCCTGGATTTTATGCTGAGCTCTTTCTCTTTATATGGGTTCTTCTCTTACGCGTACAATATATTAACCGGTTTCTGGAAGGGAAACTTCATTGACTATTTAAGCATCGCCAGCACATCTTTATATCTGGCATTTATTATTGTTGCGGTATGCAAATATGAGAAAAGGATCCGCATTACGCATATTATTCCATTTTTCTTCCAGCCCATAGAATGGTACTGCATGGCACCTGTATGCATCCTGGCAATCAAAGCCTTCTTCATAAAGGAGCAAAAAAATATCTGGAAGAAAAAGTCTACTTATGCGGTGAACACCAAGCACTTTTCACAGAGCAATAGTTAATATTAATTAATAATTATTGCAATTTACTTTCAAAAACGTTAGAAACTCGGAAAATTTCAGGATTTACAGCCATGGCCAATATCACATCGCGCATATGCGCTCTTATAATAATTGCATGCAGTGTGCTTACCGGATGCAGTGGACATTCGGATGATTTCCTGCAGAATGCAGGACGGCCGGATTCAAACCGCAACTCTCATGAAGACGCGCCCGATCTTTAAAGCGCGGCAGTGACCCAGCTAATATTGAAGACCCCTTCGTCTAGTGGTTAGGACACTACCCTCTCAAGGTGGTAACACGGGTTCAAGTCCCGTAGGGGTCACCAATCTTTTTTTGATTGATTTAATCAATTTTATGCAATCCCAAATTCTCTATGAACTCCCTTCCTTTAGCGGTAATTGCAACAAAATCTGGATTTGATTTCATTCCTCCAATAAATATTTGCCCCGGCGTTTCATGCCTCTGAATAAAGCCTGCCTCAATGACTCTTTTAATAAGCAACATTAAATAAGCAGGAAATGGATAAAGCTGTTTTGTGGAGCTTGATATAATTCAAAGAGCATATCTATTTCAAAATTTGAATACTTATCATGTACAAATCTTAAATTCGCCTTGTATAGGCCCAACGATTTTCGATCTATTTCTCCTCTATCTGCTCTTCTATGACAATTAGGACATAAGGCCATATTCATGAGTTTTACATCGCTCCCAAGGAATAATATGGTGAATATCCACCTCAATATAACGACAAGTAGGAATAGCACAGCGATGTCCAGCTTCAACAAGGACACGTCTTCTTGTTTCAGCTGGAATTGATGGACGGGTTTCTGACATAGTAAGTTTACGCTGGATGCCGCTTTGCCCAGGCTTTAAGCACATCATTCATGCGTGTCTGCCAACCGCTACCATGCGATTTGAACACTTCAAGCACATCGGGGTCAATGCGTAGCTTTACCTCGCGTTTGGGATTGGCTTTCTTTGGCCGTCCACGTCCGCGCTTCCACTCCGTATACAGTTCAGGAAACACTTCTTTAAACGGTTTTGCCTTTTTAAAGAAAGCCTCGTCCAATTCTTCAATATTGTCTTCTTCCGGGGTGCCTTTATAGGGTTTCTTTTTCATATTCTTTCCTTTCTCTTTCATTTGCCTTTCTTAGTGAGATGATGCGAAGATTTTTGTTACGAGTGGTGAAAATAACAACGTGTAATCTGCTGCTGATAAAACCCAATGCAATAAAACGAGATTCGCCATAATTCTTACGTTCATCTGGATGAATGATTGCACTATCCCATTCAAAATCTTCCGCAAGATGAAGACCGATACCATGTTTAATAATATTTGCCTGATTTTTAGCAGCGTCGAATTCGATTTCCATTTAATTATTGTACCCCCAATAAATATAAAGTCAACTATCTAACAATTCGTAATATTAGAGGGATGGAAATGCTAGAAATCAATGTCCTGAATTTTATATCTTTCTAAATTTTAACAATTATAAGTTCGATTTGTGTTCCGTAGGGGTCACCAAATAACAATTTTCTATAACAATTTTCTTATCCAGTTCCTAAGCGGCAATTCACCGTATAGATGAATGATTGCAGCCCATGCTACCATGCCGGCAGTAATGCTTATCACCAAGACCGAATAATCCAATTTACCTGAAAAATAATAGAGCAGGATATATCCTATCACCTGATGGATTAAATAAAGGGGATAGGCAAGATTGCCGATAAACCTCCAGAAGGGCTTATGGCGCAAAAGCCAGGAATATTTTACCGCCAGATAAAAAACTATAAGTGAACCTGAATAAATAACGCAGCCAATAATACCATTTATATCCGGCTCTATCTTTTGGAGAACAATACATAGATCGAAAATCTTTACTAAAGACAAGAGATAGGCAAAAAGAAGTGTCAGACAGCGAAATTTAGAAACGCCATATAGGTGATTCAGGCAAAGCAGCGATCCAATCGAGAAAAAGCAGAAGGAATCGCACAGGAAGGCATATCCATAATATTTAGGAAACTGGATGCCTATAAGAAGATGCTTAGGATACACAGCAAAGAGCAATAACCCCGCCATAAGAAAATATTCCAACCGGGAAAGATTATGCGTAAAAATCAACAGGCCGATAAACACGTAAAACATCATTTCACTGATAAGCGTCCAATACGCGCCATCAATGTAATAAAGCTTGAATACTTCATTCATTAGAAAAAGCGATGCCAGGTAATCTTTTAGGTGGGTAGTATAAAGAGCGAGAGCATCCACGGGGAAAAAATTGCGCACTGTAAAGGTAATGGTGCAGCAGATAAACAATGCCGGATAAAGGCGCAACAAACGCGCTGCAAAGAACTGCCGGGCAGTTTTATGCATGGCTGAGGGCAATATGACAAAGCCGCTGATAACGAAAAAGATCTGCACACCAAGAAAGCCATAGGCGAGAAACCCATATTTTCTTTCATGTTCCTGCAAAAAATCCGGAGGATGAAGCATCCATGACCAGGCATTATATTTAATGGCAAAACTATAATGGAACAAGACGACAAAAAGCGCCGCAATAAACCGAAGGGGATCAATGCCGGTAAAATATATCGATTTTTCTTGTTCCAGATTCATGCTGCCGATATCTGATTGCATATAATCTTATAGTCGGTTTACATAACGGCACAAGCGTCCAAATAACCTAGAATTCCAATGACTCTCAATACTCTTCTGCCACCGCGCCACCTGCTGATAATCCTGCTGCTATCCGTTGCGCTTATGGCACCGGCATTTATACTTGGCGCCGGCGGCCAGGATTTGCACTGCCAGAGCCTGTGGATTAAATTCTTCAGCCGCCAGTTCTGGGACGGCGAGTTGTATCCGCGCTGGCTGCTGGATATGTTTGTAGGCAGGGGCAGTCCGGTTTTTTTCTTTTACCCTCCCCTTGCTTATTTTATCACGGCATTCTTTTTCTTTCTGTCGCCGCTTGCTGATTTTGGTTATTTCCAGATCGCCGCCGCATGCTGGCTGGCGGTGTTTTTATCCGGCATTACGTTCTATCTGTGGATCAAGAGTGAAACGCATGACCATGCCGCAGCATTGGCAGCAAGCCTTCTATACATGACCTTTCCTGACCATATTAACATCAATTTCTACTCCTATCTGATGCCAAGCACGATGTGGGTTTACGTCTGGCTGCCCCTCTTGTTTCTTACCGCCAAACAGATGCTACAGCAGCGCAGTTCAAGCATTGTGCCATTTTCCATCATGCTTGGCATTCTCATGCTCACCAATATTCCTCAGACGGCCTTATGGAGCATTATCAGCATTTCTTACTGCATCACGCATCTCAACAGACACGATGCGCGGTGGCAGGCGCCTCGTCTTGTAATGGCCATTGCTTTGGGAGCGGGGCTTGCCGCATTCTATCTCGTGCCTTTGCTGGCTTACAAAAATTTTGTAACCGCATCATCGCAATTTAACACCATACAATTAGGCAACGCTGTTTTTGACAAAGAACAGTTCATTTTCTTTTTTAATACTGCATTATCCGCAAACATATTACTCAGCTGTTTTTTTGTGCTTAGCGTAGCCCTCTTGGCACTATGTTATATAAAATCAAGCAAAAGCCATGAGCGAACGTTTTTTGTGACTGTCTGCTTCCTGGCATTGTTTTGCATGCTGCCTGTGACACTGCCGTTATGGAGGCTGCTTCCCATCTATCTCATTCAGTTTTCCGAGCGCTTGTTTGTCATCAGCTCTTTGTGCCTTGCCTATTTGTGCGCGCTGACATTTCCCAAGCTGCGCCCTTATTGGTATGGGCTCATTGTGGTCTTCACCGTTTTGACCTTCGTATGGCCGCAGCTTAGCCGCACTTCCATAGAGCAGTTTAAAATCGCCGACCCACTTAATTACAGGCAATACAGCGTCAATATTGAGCAATACCAAGACTATTTTACTTCGCTCGATCTGATCCCTCTCTATAAAGGATCCGACTATAAAAGAGATGCTTCCAATAAGCTGATACTGCAACCCCTGGCGGTAGAAACCTATGCTGATAAATTTTATGTAGTTCCCACAGATACCAAGGTCACGGTTAAGGAATGGAAGCCCCGCAACATCCTGCTGCATTACCAGGCAGCCACAGATGCGAGACTCATCCTCCGGCAATTCATGTTCCCAGGATTTAGGGCGTTTACTGCAAACAGGGAACTGGAGTTAAACCGTGATCCTCATACCGGGCAAATCATCATGCACATCCCGGCCGGAGAAGGAGACATACATGTGCAGCTTACAGCGCTCATGCCTGAAATGATGGGCAAAGCCATATCATTATTTTCAGCAGGCATCATGCTGCTGTTGCTACTGCTGCAACTGCATCGCCGCAATAAAATGAACCAGGTTCTTGCGAAAAACTAAGCTGCTTCGCTGAACTGCTCTTTTACCAGCGCCTGAATCGGCTCCGGAGCCGCTGTTCCCCAGCCTGAATGGAGGATTTTACCGAAATCGGCCAGATTCAGCGAGCCCCTCTCCATCTGTTTCTTGAATGCATTATGCTTGGGTTCATCGACCTGGATATAATACCAGGCAGGCGCGCCTTTTGCCTGCGCAGTGACAAAATACACCAGGCCGGCCTGGCCGGATGAAGAGATAAGTTTGCTTTGAAAATTGCTTTGCATGATGGTTGCTCCTTATGCGGCTCTAACGAGTTTGGTGGGTTGAGGAAATGGCTGCTCGGCCCTAGCCTCGGTGACATCCGTAGGCACTGCGCGTGCATCCATGGGAATGAAAGGCCTATCTTCTATTGTCACAATCGCTTCCGGACGAGCGATATTTCCCACACTACGCGCACTCTCGGCGGTCTGTGCATGCCAACCTGCATTGCGGGAAACTTCAAACATTGAGGTCATCAGCCGTTCATCAATACCGAGTTCTGTTAATAATACGCCTGAACAGAAATCGACATTTGGGAAATAAGGCTTTGGTGTTCTTTTGCCAAAACGAGGATGATCTTTCAGCTTGTCCTGCAAGCACAATGCGACATCCAGCAATGGACTGCGCTGTTGCGAAGACGCCAATATCCCCTGCAATGCAGCAGCCCTGGGATCAGGCGCTTCGTAAATTTTATGGCCAATACCTGGAATAACGCAGCCCACAGCAGTCTGTTGTTCAGGAGGGTTTTGTTTGGAACGGCGATAGTTTTCATCGCTCTCAGCGATATATCCATTTACTTTTTCTTCTATGGTTGCTTCCGGACGCGCCAATATTGATTTCAGGTTATTGAGCGCCTCATTGCTGGCATTGCCATGACGATCTCCTGCAAGCGATTGCCCCGCTCCGACTGAAATGCGCCATGCACCGGCCTTGGCTTCACCGGAATCAACAACGCGGGCTGTAAGAGTGGAAAGGTTAAGGCCATGCTCTGCATGCAGGATAAGATACTTATCTATGGCTTCTACCTGCTTCGCATCCAAATCAGCAATGGGCTTCTGCTGAAGCGCGCTCAGCAATAGTTCTGCATAAGAGAATTTCTCCCCATTCTCTCCAAAATCCTCTTTCTTGGGAAATACATAGTTATCCATTTTACCTGGATTATTTCCCGCTTGCAGCCTTGCATTAACCAAGCCGATAAGCGTTGGCATGACGGCCATAGTGCGCAAACTGGAATCGTATCTTGCCGCTTCCCCCTTAATAGGAAGCTGTTCCTGCGACCCCATAACACCCATAAGGGTTGTCATAAGTTCCATCGGATTGGTATCTTTATCTATTTCAATGGCCTTTAAAACACCGGCTAACTGTTTTTGAACCTTGGTACTGAGCACAGCTTTTTCTGCCAAACGGCTCTTAAATACACTTAGTTGATTCTCATTGGGCAGTTCGCCGTGCAAAAGCAGAGAAGACACCTCTTCATACGAAGTGTGGGTAACCAGATCTTGAATATCATATCCCCGGTAGGATAATTTTCCATTTTCTCCATCTACTTTAGAAACCGCAGTAGTAATATTAATATCTCTGAGCGATGTATTCTCTATCGATACACCAGGGATTGCCATTGGCTTTCCATCTGCGCCAGTCATTGGATGACCAGCTTGCAAAATATAAGTTCCTGTTTCGGAATCACGTATAAATCGAATAGAATGCGGCGTTCCATCCGGTAATATAAGTGATCCCATTTCCACTGATTTTTCTGCCATAAATGCTCCCCTTTTTATATTAAAGGCATTGTTATCCATTAACAATCTAGCCACAAAACATTAATAATTAATTAACAGGCTGCAGGACTTGTTTACAGGCAGAAAAATTGCTTTGTGGCTATAATAGATTATTAAAACAGGCTCTTGAGCCAGAGCAGAAATGTCAATCGTAACCGGCTGCTTTGTTTTCCACTTCGTAGCCGCTTCAGGTAAAATTGGGCGGCATAGTAAAATGATTTAAAAATATGCAATGAGGTAACTCCTTCTTCGCGCACAAAATGAAGATGCTCCTCTGCTGCTGCCAGCAGTTCTTCTTTTGCAGCAATCGTTGAGCCTGTACGCGCTATACCTATCAATGCCCAGGCAACCCCCAGATGCTCCAATGCCGGCGTTACGGGTTTTTCTGCTGCTATTGCGCAAAGCTGCAGGAGCGTTGCCGACGTATCGCGGCAATAGTTTTCCAACTCTGCAAAATCGTTGAATGGTTCCTGCTCTAGATCATTGGCGCGCGCCGCAAGCATCATATCCAATAACGCGCGCGGCAGATGATGCGCATGAATCGTCTGTGCAAGCGCTTCCACCACCGGATGCTTGCGCAATTTTTGATTGCCGTAAATCTCATCAAGCGCTTCACGCCACCAGGCAAAACGTATGAAGCCTATCATTTCTTCACTGACGATTTCAGCGATAATCGCTATTTCATGATTAAATGCAAAAAGCGCAAACCATGCTTCACGCACCTGCGCTGGCGCAAACAAGGCGCACAGGTAGCGATCATGATCATGCTGCCGCACGAGCCCGGCGCAGTAAGAAAGTGGCAAGTACTGTTCCATCTGCTAAGTAACACTATGGCAAAAGTTCATATTATCGGTGCAGGTCTCGCAGGACTTGCCGCAGGCGTCAAGCTCATAAATGCAGGCAAGGATGTGGTTCTTTATGAGGCCTCGCCGCAAGCGGGCGGGCGCTGCCGCTCTTATTATGACGAGACGTTGGGGCAAATCATCGATAACGGCAATCATCTGATTTTAGGCGCCAACCGCCACGCACTTGAATATATAAAGATGATAGGCGCGCAGGCGACCTTTATTAAGCGCGAACATCCACGTTACCATTTTATAGATTTTGCAACTGGCGAAAGATTCGTATTTAAGCCTCTTTGGGCATTGCAAAGCCTTATGAAGCTGGCGGTTGCGCATAACACTGCCACTGTATCCGATTACTTCAATCCCTTAAGTCCGCTGTTTAAACACTTTGTGGAACCTTTTTGTCTCGCAGCGCTTAATACGGAGCCTCGTGCCGCATCTGCGATATTACTGCGCCGCACTTTATGGGAAATACTAAAAAACGGCCGTCGCGGGCTTGACTATTACCTGCCTAAAAACTCCCTATCGCAAAGCCTCATCGAGCCTGCCATTGCCTGCATTGAAAAGGGCGGCGGCACAATACATTATAGACACGCCGTTAAAACGTTGCAGTGGAGTGGAAACAGGATTTGTGCTTTGCAATTTGCTGACGAATCTATTGCAACAGGTGATGATAACGTGATCCTCGCCACCACCCCCCATGCAGCGCAGAATTTAGTGCCGCAGTTACAAATCCCCACCCATTATAATGCTATCGTAAATGGGCATTTTCTCTGTCCCGATATTGCCTGGCCCGCCGACCGGGATTGTATGGGAATCCTGGGCAGCGCTGCGCATTGGCTGTTTTACCGAAACAACATACTCTCAACCACCACCAGTGCCGCGAATGATTTAGCCCTGAGTGATAATACAACTATCGCACAATTATTATGGGAGGATATCTGCAAAGCGTTGAGGCTGTCTTTACCGCTTCCCCCTTACCGCATTCTTTGTGAAAGACGCGCAACGCATGCGTCAAGACATTTAGATGATTGTCATTCCCGCGCAGGCAGGAATCTCCCTGTCAACGCAGCCAGTAGTAAGAAAGATGCCCGTCTACACGGGCATGACAAGGAAAAAAAAACTAAATACGCCAATCTTTTTCTTGCTGGCGATTACACTGAACCCGCCCTGCCCGCCACCATCGACAGCGCTGTCAAATCGGGGTTTGCAGCGGCGTCACGGCGCATCCTCGCCTGAATTTTCCTGATGTACCCATGGGCGGCTGCCTTGCTCATCGCGCACGCGTTTTATTAATATGTCCTTATCTCTAAACCACAACGTAATGGCGCCGCCTGCATCAAGTGCTGTTTTATCAAAGAAAACAGGTGCCGCACAGGCATCGCGTGAAACCGGCAGCGGTATAATTGACAATATCCGCCATGCTGCAATCTTCCGCAAGCGCATCTATCTTTTTCAGCGCCGCTATCGTGTGGCCCTTGGCCTTCATAATGCAGCCTTGCCTGTCGCACTCTGCCGGACTGTCATCCTTATCAACAAAATCATGCTCCGTGGCAGCGCGCACCCATTGCTGCGCCGATAAATTCTGCGCCCTTCCCTTCACCATGGCGATGCGCCCGTCATCAAGCCTTGCTGCTACTTGCTTGCCATCGCCGCTGATAAATACATCCGGCGGCACGTATAAAAACGCCGTGGACATGCCCACCGTCACGGCGATAAGCCCAAACCAGCGCCAACCGGTTTTCCAGAAATACAC
>JABDAT010000024.1 GCA_013288985.1 Alphaproteobacteria bacterium | reverse complement strand
TTGATGAACCGCAATCGATGTATTGGCTGATTGCCAGGAGCGCTATCCTTGCCCCTGACCGCAGTTATGTCGATTTTCTGTTGCGCCCTGAAGCGCGGTTTCAGGACGGCTCTCCTATCACCGCCGATGATGTGGTGTTCTCCTTCAATACGCTCAAAAAAGACGGCGATCCGAGTTACCGTATTTCCTATGCGCCGATTGCCTCTGTCATCAAAATTGATACCTATCATGTCCGTTTTAATTTCAGCGATACCAGCAAGCGTGAATTGCCGCTTATTGCTGCCAGCATGCCCATCTTCTCTCAAGCCTATTACGCCAAACATGATTTCACCCAGACCACGCTGGAGCTGCCCCTTGGCAGCGGCGCTTACCGTGTGAAGTCTCTTGATCAGGGGCGCAATATTGTTTACGAGCGCGTGAAAAACTACTGGGGCGATAAGCTTCCCGTCAATGTCGGCCAGAATAATTTTGATATCATCCGCTATGATATGTACCGCGATGAAACGGTGGCGCTCGAAGCGTTTAAGGGGGGCGAGTATGATTTCCGCGAAGAGAACGTATCGCGCGCCTGGGCCACGAATTATGATTGCCCGGGCCTGCGCGACGGAAGGATTAAGAAAGAACTCATACGCAATGAAGTGCCCCAGGGCATGCAGGGTTTTATTTTCAATACCCGCCGCAGCAAATTCGCCGACGAACGGGTGCGCCGCGCCATCGCCAATACGCTTGATTTCGAATGGATGAATAAGACCCTGTTTTTCAATGCATATCAACGCGATACCAGCTATTTCATCAATACGCCGTATATGGCAACAGGGCTACCGGATGCTAAGGAAGAGGCTTTGCTTGAGCCTTATAAAAACGAATTGCCGCCCGAACTTTTTACGCAAGTCTTCCATTTGCCGGTGACCGATGGCAGCGGTAATAACCGCAAGCAGCTTATCGAAGCGGACAGGTTGTTAAATGATGCAGGTTGGGTCATCAAAGACGGCAAGCGCGTCAATGCCAAAACCGATGAAGTGCTGACCTTTGAGTTTTTATTGCATACGCCGGTGTTTGAACGCGTCGCTGCCCCCATGCGCAGGCATTTGAAGCAATTGGGCATTGAGACCAGCATCCGCGTGGTTGACGATGCGCAATATGAAAAACGCCTGGAAACCTACGATTTTGATACTGTTTCCATCTGGATTAACCGCGGCATTTTCTTTCCTGGCAATGAGCAGTTAAGCTATTGGCATTCCTTTCAAAGTTCTCAAGAAGGCAGCCAGAATCTTGGCGGGGTGAAAAGCCCTGCAGTGGATGCAATGCTTGCCAAAATCATCAGCGCCAAGAATGAAGACGGGCTTTTGCCCGCAGGGCGCGCGCTCGACCGGATATTATTGTGGCAATATTACATGGTGCCGCACTGGAATTTAAGCGCTTACCGTGTAGCATATTGGGACAAATTCGGCCGCCCAAAGCTCGCCCCCAAATATTCCCTGGGCTTCCAGACCTGGTGGATTGATGGGAAGAAGGAAAAGCAATTGAAGGCCCAATAAAAAACATGCTGGATTTTTTAGGAGTTTTTACCAAATATTAACTCCTGATGTTTACAATGGGGATCTATGCAAAGCGCAGTATTAACACCTTCTGCCCCTCCTTCTTGCACGGATGATGATTTCATCACGCAAATTATGGAGCTGCGGGAAATTATAAAAAGCCAGCGGATGCGCGCGGTGCAGAACTGGGATGATTGTGCGCCAAAAGAAGAAACGGAAAATAAGGAACGCGGCGTCGTGGGTAAATTCACCGAACAACTAAGCAATGGCCAACTATGACAGAACAGATAACGAATACCCTGCCCGCCTCTTTCACGCCCCAGCAGCGTGAGGAGTTATTCGGAGAGATTGTAAGGCTTTATGATTTAGTGGATGAGGTAATGGGTGCAGTATCGCTTGAGGGGATTACTAATAGAAAAACTCAGCTTGAGTTGGCAACGCCATTTGTAACCCAAGTAACGAATTCAGCTAATATTCTATCGGCATTTTATACCGATGTTGTGCAGAATAATCATCCTATTACTGCCGAATTGCGTGATACGTTAGAAACGGCATTTCGTAATATTTTTATAGCATTAAAAGAATTTATTGATGGGATGGAAGAAAAACTACTGCCCCAAGGAGAAAGAGCATGATACAGGCCCCTATATCCGCAGGTGAGAAATTTCGAAGCGGTGTCAGTCTCGGAACATAGCAAATGAGCCTAACAAATGGGATAAGAACGTTATCTCCTACAACTGGCGCCATACTTGTAGATAGAGTGATGCGCACATGTGATCAAACCGCAGGAATTGCAACGATGTTTGATGCTGTAAATTTATCCAACCTTGATGATTCTTTATTGCGTTCGGGGGTTACAACTACGGTTGTCCGTGAAAAAGGAATAAAATATGATTTGGATTCAGGAAAAATTGGAACAATAATTGATCCAACGCGCGCAAAATTGGTTTAGTTTATCTACGTAATGCCTTTATATATCCCCCATATCCTCCGCCCTCTTCTACGATATTTCTCCATAGTTCACGACCAACAATACGATCGCTTCCCGTTGTATGTACCCAAAACCCCTCTTGATTCTTTTGGGCGGGCAATACTTGCCACAAACCGATTTCTGGAGAATTATCTGATTCACGTGCTCTACTAAGATCAGAAAAGACTTCACGAACAGGATGATCAATGCCGTTGTGCTGACATTGAAAACAAAAATGTAGAGCCAATGCAGGCTGAGTACTGTTATTAATATAGGAATGAATGTTATCTTCTCTAGGAAATAATGCTGAATGGTGTCCTTGTTTATTTATCTCTTCTTTGATTTCAGTTAACGTATTATCTCTTAATATATAGCTTGATTCTTCTAATGTGCCCGCAACAGTATAAGCACAGACAGGCACAGTATGATTATGAGGTATAAGCTCTTCACCAGGCTCAAAAGGGGTATGCCATGCCGTAAACCCTGTTCCCCCCAAAATGTCGGGTACTTCTAGAATACGACCTCTGCGTTCAGGTTTTAGGCCGGCATCTTTATCATAGCCAGAGGTATCATGATCGGGGCTGTATAGCTGTGGAAACATTTCTATAAACGTTGGCAATTGAGCATTGAATGTAGCCATTGCCTTATCGCGGATATCATTGATTCTTTCTTTTAATCCACGGCGCTGTGGATCTTGATCGGGTTCTTCGTCGCCATGACGATATATTATATTAACGCCAGAAATGGATGCTTTTGCCTGTCCCTGTTTTTCTGTAGGAAAACTAGCTACATAGGGATCAACAAGTTGAGCTATTTCATTGTCATAGGGGACAAAAAATGTTCGGATATAATCTTCTGGTGTCAAGGGTAATGGCATTGTTTTATTATTAGTAATCATATCAATAGCTGGCTTTATTTCGGGATCACTTTATTCTAAGATGAAATAATTAAACAATCTTTAACATGCTCACATATATTATCCGCCGGTTATTGCTGATTATCCCCACCTTATTGGGTATTATGGTGGTGAATTTCGTTATTGTGCAGGCAGCTCCCGGCGGGCCGGTGGAGCAGATGATTGCCCGCATCAAGCATGCCGATATGGACGCGACTTCGCGGGTAAGCGGCAGCGGCTCATCCGATTTGGGGGGCGCATCAAAACAGTCTGGCGCAGGAAAATACCGCCAGCGCCTACCGTGGCGCGCAAGGGATTGACCCCTGCCCTTATCAAGGATATGGAGAAAATGTACGGCTTTGATAAGCCGGCTCACGAGCGTTTCTTTCAGATGCTTGGCAATTACCTGCGCTTTGATTTCGGCAAAAGCTTCTTTCATGATGAGCCCGTCATTAAGCTCATATTGCAGAAACTTCCGGTATCGATATCGCTGGGGCTCTGGACTACCTTGCTGGTTTACTGCGTTTCCGTGCCGCTTGGCATACTCAAAGCGGTGGGTAACGGCACAAAGTTTGATGTCTGGTCGAGCACCATCGTGATTATCGGTTATGCGATTCCGAGCTTTCTCTTTGCCATTCTTCTGCTCATTCTCTTTGGTGGCGGCAGTTACTGGAGTGTTTTTCCATTGCGCGGCCTTGTTTCCGATAATTGGGCGGAACTGTCTGCATGGCATAAAGTTACCGATTATTTCTGGCATATGACGCTTCCCATCAGCGCCATGGTGGTAAGCGGCTTCGCCGGGCTTACCATGCTGACCAAAAATTCATTCCTCGATGAAATCGGCAAGCATTATGTCATGACGGCGCGCGCCAAAGGCCTCACTGAGCCGCAAGTCCTGCTGCGCCATGTCTTCCGCAATGCCATGCTTATTGTTATCGCCGGTTTTCCCAGTGCGCTGTTGCGCATCCTCTTTACCAGCTCCCTGCTTATAGAAGTTATCTTCTCGCTTGACGGCATGGGCTTATTGGGCTTTGAGGCGGCCATTAACCGCGATTATCCGGTGATGTTTGCCACGCTCTACATTTTTACGCTCATAGGGCTGGTATTTAACCTTATTGGCGATGTCGCCTATGTGCTCATAGACCCGCGCATCGATTTTGAGAGAAGAGCGGTATAAGAGGGGGCACTGTCTTTGATTTCATTCCATGAAATCTTCGCTGTGAGGCTATGTGGAAACTTCTCTGTATATCTGTGAACTGGAAAAGAAGCGCGGGCAAGTAGGACGCGCCCTTTAGTCATCGAAGATGTTAGGTTCGCCGCGAAGGACAGAAGTCCGCAGCGGGAACGATCTAAAAAGAAAAGGGCGGCACCTTGCGGCACCGCCCTCTTTTACGTTGCAACTCTTCTATTAGAAGGAGAGCTGTGAACCAACGAGAACAACGTTACCTTTGTTCTCAGCGCCAGCACCAGAAAGAGCGGTGCCACCGGTTGGGTCGATATCATACCAGGTGTACTCTACGAAGGGAGTCAAACCGGGAGCCAGTTTGTAATCCACACCGACGGATACATCCTGGAACTTGTTGTCTTGACCAGTAGGTTTGGTATCGCTGTAGAGGTAGGTCACGCTTGCGCCGACAGGGCCGGTTTCATAAGCAAGACCACCAGTTGCGTACCAGGCATCGGTACCAGAAGCAGCAAAGCTGTCATTCCAGTCACCGTATGAACCAGCAGCGCTGAAGCCGAGGTAAGACAGTTTCAAGCCAGCGTTCCATGCTTCAATGTTGTTACCAGCAGAAGCATCAGCTTTCGCTGTTTCGCCGGTTACTGCAGCAGCTACGCCAATCTGGTCAAACTGGTTTTCGTAGTTGATACCACCGCTCAGGATGTTGCTAGCATCGACAGCTGCATCTGAGAAACTGGTATTGTTTTGACCACGGTCAGCCAAGCTTGGAGCATAGCTTACGCCCAATTGGAAGCCCTGGAAACGGGGAGTGTAGTAAGTGATCTTGTCATCATTACCCCAAACGTCGCTTGCAAAACCAGTTGCAGGACCATTTTCCACAGGAAGGCGTGGAGCGGTGATGAAAGAGCGGCTACCAGCAAAAAGATTAGAATAGTTGCTGAGGTTCGCGCCAGCAGTGTTGTGTACGTTTACGTCAGCAAACAACAATGAGTCGCCATCGATACCACCCGAAGCGCGGGCGATGTTCGAAGCATCGATTTTGAGAGTGCGGGCTGCACCATCATTGGAACCGAATTCGAGATGACCCCACTGGTCACCCTGCAACCAGCCGTAAGTACGGTGAGCAGTGATACCCTGGTTGGTAGAACCGGGAGTAGCTGCGCTGCTGCCGTTGATGTCAGCTTCGAGATCAACTTCAGCACCGTAACCAAGGCCAGCATCAGTTTTGCCAGCAACATTGAAATGAATTTCATTGTCGTTGCGGAATGTGACGCTGCGGTTGCCTGCGTCATAATTGTCTTTGATGTAGCCAGCTTCAAAAGTGCTGAAGCCGCCTACTGTCACTTTCGGATCCTCAGCCGATGCTGCGCCTGCAAGCAGGGTAGCAGCGCCGATAAGGGCGGTAGTACCAAGTAGTATTTTTTTCATAACACGTTTCCTATTCTAAGGTTGTTATAGTAGAACCAGGTGCAAGGGCCGTTTCAAGTCGTATCGTTAAAGACACTTCGAGGGCGACACATTGCGTGACCTGGCGCCAATATGTGAATTTAGGGGTGGGTATGCAAGCAGAGACTGCCAAATGCAACTTATCACCCGCTGCATTTTAGACACTCTGTTGCTTAGATGTCACAAAAAGAGTATGGAAGGTGATTTGCAGACATATTATATAATGATATGCTATATATATGAGTTTTAAGGATTATGAGAGAATTTAATCTTGCTATAGAACGCTGGAAAACAATAACCGGCTCTATAAATGCACTTGAAAAAGCCTTAAAACGGCCTGTCACTCTGGTTGCCGTTAGTAAAACACAACCTCAGGAAGCCATTCTGCCCCTTCTTGAGGCAGGCCACCGCGTTTTTGGTGAGAACCGGATACAGGAGGCAATGGAAAAATGGCCGCTGCTGCGAGAACGCTATCCTGATATAGAGCTGCACTTGATTGGCTCCTTGCAGACTAACAAGGTCAAAGAGGCGCTCTCTTTGTTTGATGTAATACACACGATTGATCGAGCTGGACTAGTCGACGCCATATATAAAGAGAAAAACAAAGCAATAACTCGATGCAATCAGTTCCTTATTCAGATTAATACAGGTAAAGAGCCGCAAAAAGGGGGAGCCTTAATTGAGAATCTGCCCTCTTTGATAGCATATATGAGTACACGGATTCCCGTGAATGGCCTTATGTGCATTCCTCCGGCAGAGGATATTCCGGATTCGCACTTTGCATTGCTCTCTAAATTGGCGAAGAAATATAAATTGCCTTACCTGAGCATGGGAATGAGCAACGATTATAAAACAGCCATAAAATTTGGCGCCACCCATGTGCGCATTGGCACGGCATTATTCGGAGAAAGAAAGAATTAAATATTTCGTGTCTTTATATAATTATTTTTGAGAGCTTCTTATTTACGGCATCGTATGCCTGGGCGCGCTGATATTCTCCGTTAGTATGTTCGGGATGCAGCCCTTGATGCAACATGGTTTGCACGGCTGTTGCGGCTTGCGTGGCAACATCATTATTTGCATTGATAACAGGAGGCATAGTGGAGTCGGGTGTAAGTTTGGCTGTGACGGGTGCTGTTGAAGAGGTCACTGCCGCAGCTGCGGCATTCACGGTTGCCACGACATGCTGGCTGATATCTTCACCGGAAACCTGTTGTACGGCGACATTTGCCAGGGAAGAGGCAAAGGCTATCGCTGCGCCGCCAATCAATCCGCCATAGAGTGTATCGCCGGCAAGTTGAGAAACGGCCGAAATAGAACTACCGCTTATGGCCCGGTAGAGGCCTGAGACAACGGGAATATGCTGCAATGGGTTGACGGCATCCAGCACATCGCCAAAAGACAGCCCTGCCGTTGTGTTGTTTGGCGTAGCAGGAGTAAGTTGCGCCACTTGCGCCTGAGTACCGGTGGTGCCGTAAATATTATTTATCATCGTCATACTATATAAATATATCGCAATTCTTATACCATCAACATATAGGGTACCTATCTGTTATTTTATACTATAAGTAGATATTTATAAGCAGAGATAGGTAATTCTTTCCGGTTTCAAAGCACCCATGCTGTCCATACTTGCACCCTCGGCTTAACTATGTTAGCAGAATCGCCTGAATAGATTTTTAACAAGGAATCGCTATGTCTTCGGATGAAAACCTGATTGCTGTGCGCTATGTTCGCGCACTTTTCGCACTGGCAACAGAGCAAAAAGCGCATGATAACGTGAAAAAAGATATGCTGGTACTTGCGTCTCTTCTTGCGGAAAGCAAAGATTTGCAGAAATTATTTGTAAATCCCATTATCACCCGCGAGCAATCGCAAAAACTCATAGAAGCCGTGCTTACCAAAGCAGGTGCCTGCGATTTAACGAAGAGCTTCTTTACCGTGTTGGCGCATCAGCGCCGCCTGGCCATTGCAGCGCTCATTATTGAGCAATATCTTGCGATGCTTGCAGAAAGCCGCGGTGAAATCACCGCAGACGTTACTTCCGCCACAGAACTGGATGCAAAAGAAGTAAAATTATTGTCTGAATCGCTTACCAAAGCGACCGGCAAAAAGGTGCATGTAAGAACCCATGAAAATGCTGCGCTTATTGGCGGCGTGCAATTGCGCATTGGCAGCCAGATGCTGGATAATACCATTGCCACTAAGCTTGCCCGCTTGCGTCAGACGCTTACCCGGGCCGCATAATTTATAATGCTTTTATAATGCTTTTCTGGCGGCATAGAGGTCCGAGCGCATTTTAATGGCTTCTTCATTTTGATGCCATAGGTCAAGAGCCTTATTAAAATCATTAATCGCCAGGTCCATTTCGCCTTGGGCAAGAAAGGTTTTTCCGCGCTCAAAGTGTGCATTTGACGCCAAACGATGATAGGCATTATGACGTAAATGCGACAAGCGCGTTGCTTCGGTAAAAACTTCACGGGATTTTTCATAGTCCTGTTGCACAAAGGCTGTTTTGCCAAGCCCGAAGAAACTATTGCTATGTTGCGGGTCCACTGCGATTGCCGTGTTAAAATAATGGGATGCGGTGGTATATTCCCCCTGCTCCAAGGCTTTGATTCCCTCATCATGCATAAGCGTCGCTTGGCTTGGAGATTCGCCGATGGATAGGCAGAATTCGCCGTCCAGCAGAGGATGTTTGTCATAGTGCGGAATATTCACTCCCCGCCCCTCGTGCCTCGTCCCGTTCTTTTTTCTCTCCAAAGCTTCGGCATTAAAATGATCCTGAAATAACGCTTTATCAATGGCAGTAGAAGCTTCTTTCTGTTGTCCCAGCGCATCATAGGTGTAGGCCAGCCAGAGATACTGCGCGGAAGATTGATAATGATAATAATGATGCCAGGCATCGCACGCAAGCGCGCCAAGTTGCGTATTGCAGCTTAATGTGTGTAAGTCTAAGTTATCTTCAGCAAAATTTTCTAAGGACATTGTATGGCAAAGATTCAGGTTAAAACTCCGCTGGTGGAAATTGACGGCGACGAGATGACGCACGTCATCTGGCAGATGATTAAAGACATGCTTATTCTACCCCATCTTGCAGTCGACTTGAAATATTTTGATCTCTCCATCAAAAAACGCGACGAAACTGAAGACCAGATTACCATTGATGCGGGCAATGCCATTAAGCAATACGGCGTCGGCGTGAAATGCGCTACCATCACGCCGGATGAAACACGTATGAAGGAATTTAATTTAAAACAGATGTGGAAATCGCCCAACGGCACCATCCGCAACATACTGGACGGCACTATTTTCCGCGAACCCATTATTTGCCGCAATGTCCCGCGTTATGTGTCGGGGTGGAAAAAGCCCATCATTGTCGGCCGCCATGCTTACGGCGATCAATATAAAGCTACCGATATTGTAGTGAAAGAACCCGGTAAGCTTACGCTTACGTTTACGCCCTCTTCAGGAGGCCCGCCGCAACATCACGACGTGTTTAATTTCCCTGCCGGCGGCATAGCCATGAGCATGTATAATTTGGATGATTCCATCACCGGTTTTGCCCGGACCTGCCTTAATTATGCCTTATCGCTTAAGCGTCCGCTCTATCTTTCGACCAAAAACACTATCCTTAAAAAATATGATGGCCGTTTTAAGGATATTTTTCAGGCGATTTTTGAAAAAGAATTCAAGGAGAAATATGAGGCTGCAAAGATTACCTATGAGCACCGGCTCATTGACGATCTGGTGGCATTTGCCATTAAATCCGAAGGCGGGTTTGTCTGGGCGTGTAAGAATTACGACGGCGATGTCCAATCCGATGTTGTGGCGCAGGGCTTCGGTTCGCTAGGCCTTATGACCTCTATTCTCATCACGCCGGATGGCAAAACAGTTGAAACCGAAGCCGCCCACGGCACTGTCACCCGGCATTTCCGCGAATACCAGAAAGGCAAGGAAACCTCCACTAATCCGATTGCGTCTATTTACGCATGGACTTCAGCGCTGCGCTACCGCGGCCAGTTTGACAACACGCCTGATGTGGTGGCCTTTGCTGATAAGCTTGAAAAGGCGACGGTTGAAACGGTTGAAGCGGGCTTCATGACCAAGGATTTGGCCCTGCTTATCGGCTTGGAACAAAAATGGCTTACGACGAAACAATATATGGAGAAAGTGGCGGAGCGGCTTTAAGCACGCGGATGCGCTTTTTGGTAGGCGCTCAGTAATCGTTCGTGATCGACTTTAGTATAACGCTGAGTGGTAGATAAATCAGCATGTCCAAGCAGTTCCTGAATCGTGCGCAAATCGCCGCCGCTGGCCAGCAGATGGGTAGCAAAACTATGGCGGAAAGCATGGGGTGTAGCAGATTCGGGTAGCCCCAAAGCAGCCCTTAGATTGCGAATCTCCTTTTGGAAGATAGCTGGTTGCAATGGTTTGCCACGCGCCCCACGGAATAAAGCCTCGTCATTAGCTAGGGTAAACGGACAGGATTTTTTATAAGCAGCAATGGCCTCATGTATCTGTGGCAGCACCGGCACCATACGTTGCTTATTGCCTTTACCTGTAAGGGTTAAGGAAACAGCACCGTCCTCAATATCTTTTGGCGTAAGCGCAAGCGCCTCACTGATGCGCAGCCCGCAGCCGTAAATAAGGGTAAGAAGCGCCACATCGCGCAATTGCACCCAGATTTCTTTATGCTCAGCGCCCACTGAGGTGAGTGAGTCCATCGTCTGATCGACGGCCAGTGCTTTGGGTAAGGATTTAGACAATTTCGGTGTGCGCACATGCTGCGAGGCTGGATTTTCAAGCACTCCTTGTTTTTCAAGATAACGGAAAAATCCGCGTATTACCGATAAGGCGCGTGCGGTGGATGTGGCGGTAAAATTCTCATTGTGACGTGCGGCGAGCCAGCTCCTGAAATCGCGTAGTTTGAGTGTTGCCAGATGATCAGGCGTTACTTCCTCACCGACATGGCGGTTCACGAACCAGATAAAATGACGGATGTCGATGTCGTATGCAGTAATCGTATGGCTAGAAAACGCCTTCTGATGGGCAAGGAAATCGCGCCACTTCATCATATAAGTGCGCAGATCACCATTAATGGGCAATCCGGTTAAATTAAATGTGCTATCCCGCTGTCGCTTAGGCATTGATCCAGCCTGTGTTCGATAATCTGTGCCAGGAAAGTAAGCAGTTCGGTTCCCTGCCCTTCATGGAAATGATCCTTGATGCGCACGCCAAATGCAAGCAATACGCCGCGCTGCGAAGAAGGCAGGCGCATTCGCAGAAGCGCGGCCGATTCGATAATGCCGGAGCAATCGGCAAAAATCTGTTCAAACCCGTAAATGAAATTCTTGGTAGTGTCGGCCACGAGCAGAACGGATTTTTCCTTGCTCATGGTTTTGTCAATGAGGCCTGCTTCCAGGAATGCGATGCCGGAAGCATTTTGCTCGCCGAATTTATTTTCATAAAATTCTGCAGCTTCCGACTCAATACCGAGACGCACAATATCAACATTGAAAAAAGCTGGCAGATCCATGGCGATGATTTCAAGCAGCTGCTCTAGAGCAGGCGCGCGCATGAGAGAAAGCACGGCTTCATGCACCTGATGCAGGGTTGACATATTGTCGCGGCTGGAGAGCACCAGCCCTTCATATTTATTTTTGAGACTGGAGAGGCCTTTTTGCAGTTTGCCGAGCATGTGATGCTGCAGGTCAACAACATTGCCGCCAAGATCGATTTCGGGCGGCGCCAGAATTTCCATCAGCTCCGCATTGTCTTTAAGAAAATCCGGGTGCTTGCGCAGGTATTCAGTAACCTGCTGCTTGGTGATGTTGTCTTTGCTGCGCGTCACAGGTTTTTCCGAAGCCATATTATTAAGCTACAATCTTTTGTCCGGTTTTCTGCCAATCCGCCAGGAATGCTGCGAGCCCTTTATCGGTGAGCGGATGCTGCGCGAGCTGTTTCATGACATTGGGCGGCAAGGTTGCCACATGGGCGCCCATTTTCGCCGCTTCAACTATATGGATGGGGTGGCGCACGCTTGCTACCAATACCTGCGTAGTGAAAGCGTCATACTGGTTATAGATTTCACAGATATCATGAATAAGCTGCAGTCCGTCCTGTCCCACATCATCCAGGCGGCCCACGAAAGGAGAGATAAACGTGGCGCCCGCTTTGGCTGCCAGAATTGCCTGCGCAGCGGAAAAACATAATGTGACATTAACCATCGTGCCGCGGCTGGTGAAATGTTTGCAGGCTTTAAGGCCGTCCCAGGTAAGGGGTACTTTAATGGCGATATTTTTGGCAATCTTGGCGAGTTTAGTGCCTTCAGCGATCATGCCCGCTGCGTCCAGCGCAGTTACTTCTGCGCTCACCGGCCCTTCAACAATCGCGCATATTTCTTTTACCACTTCAATAAAGTCGCGTCCGGATTTGGCGATAAGCGACGGATTGGTGGTCACGCCGTCGAGCAATCCGGTCTCTGCAAGTTCGCGGATTTCTTTTACATCGGCCGTATCAACAAAAAATTTCATAGTACCTCTCGTTATTGTGTCTTAATCTCTATCGCATGTCGGATGAGAACGGAAGCAAGATTATCGAAAATTCTGCGCAAGTAAGCGTGCTGTTGCCGCTTGTGTTTCACGAAGCGTTTGACTACCGGGTACCGGCAGGGATGGACATCCGTACAGGTGATTATGTGCGCGTGCCGTTCGGCCGCAGGTCGCTTTGGGGGGTGGTGTGGGGAAAAGGCAGTTTCACTCTGGAAGAAAAGAAAATCAAAGCCATAGAATGCCTTGCTGCGCATTTGCCGCCTATGAACGAGACAATGCGGAACTTTATTGATTTTGTGTCATGGTATACGCTTGCGGCGCGCGGGCCAGTATTAAAAATGGCGCTTTCATGCCCTGATGCGCTGGAGCCGCCAGTGCAGGAGTTGCGTTATCAATTGTCCGAACAAAGTACAATTCGTCTTACGCCGGCGCGCACGCGCATTAACGCCTATCTTTCCGGTGCTGTGCCGCGCAGCAGCAAAGAAATTACAGCCCATGCTAAAGTTTCAGCAGCAGTGGTGCGCGAGTATATTAAATCGGGTGGATTAAAAGAAGTTACTGGTTGCCTGTTGCCCGTTGCGGGTAGTGGTAAAGGAACTGATCCCTGGCCACTGGCAACCGGACACTTATCTGCTGCTCAGGAAACTGCCGCTGCAGAGCTTCGCAAAAAACTTGCCGCGGGCTTTTCGGTCAGCGTACTTGACGGTGTTACCGGATCGGGCAAAACCGAAGTGTATTTTGATACGATTGCCCACTGTATCGCAGCGGGCAAGCAGGCGCTGGTATTATTGCCGGAGATTGCTCTTTCAGTGCAGTGGCTGTCGCGCTTTGAGTCGCGTTTCGGGTTTGCACCCGATGTGTGGCATTCGAGCGTATCGGCGGCGAAAAAGCGCACATGCTGGCGCAACACCGCAGAAGGCTCCGCGCGCGTAATTGTTGGCGCGCGTTCGGCATTGTTTTTACCCTTCAGGAATCTTGGCGCCATCGTGGTTGATGAAGAGCATGACGCGTCCTATAAACAAGAAGAGGGGGTTATTTATCAGGCCCGGGACATGGCGGTCGCAAGGGCCTCGCGTGAGAAGATTCCAGCCGTGCTTGTCTCTGCCACGCCATCGCTTGAGACGGAATATAATATTGAGCATAAGCGTTATACGCGCCTGCATTTACCCAATCGCTATAATGATGCCGAGATGCCGAAAGTACAGCTTGTCGATATGCGCAGCGTGGCCATAGAGCGCGGTAACTGGATTTCAGGATCATTGCGTCAGGCGCTTCTTACAACGCTTGCGGCCAAACGCCAGGCGATGCTTTTCATGAATAGGCGTGGTTATGCGCCCTTGATGTTATGCCGTGCCTGCGGCCACCGCTTTCAATGTCCGCAATGCACTGCCTCTTTGGTGGTACACCGCGCACACGCCAAATTATTATGTCATCATTGCGGTCATATTGTTCCTACTCCCAAACAATGTCCGGACTGCAAGCATGAAGATTGTCTTATACCTTACGGGCCAGGCGTGGAGCGTGTAGCGGAAGAAGTGCGCGCGCTGCTTCCAGATGCGCGCATAGAGGTGATGACCAGTGATCATATCGACTCACCCGCCAAGGCCGAAGTTTTGGTGAATGATATGATAAATGGCAAAATAGATGTGTTGGTGGGCACGCAGATGATCGCCAAGGGCCATCATTTTGCAGGGCTTGCGCTGATAGGCGTTATTGATGCCGATATGGGATTGGCAGGCGGTGATTTGCGTGCAAGTGAGCGCACGTATCAATTGCTGCATCAGCTTTCGGGGCGCGCGGGCCGCGAGAAAACCAAAGGGGAAGTCTGGCTGCAGACCTATATGCCTGAGCATCCCGTGATGCAGGCGCTTAGCATGGGAAAGCGTGACGAATTTATGTTGCTTGAAGCGCGCTTACGCGAAGACGCCGGCATGCCGCCTTATGGCAAGCTCGCAGCAGTGATTGTCGAAGGAAAAAACGAACAGGAAGTGATGGCATTTGCCAGGGAGTTGGTGAGAGATGAGGCGCGAGGAGCAATGGGCACGGGAAAAAGCGATGTGACCTCGTTCCTTGCGCCTATTTCCTTGCCTCTCATCTTAGGTCCCGCCCCTGCGCCGATGTTTCTGTTGCGCGGCAAATACCGCTACCGCATTCTGATTAAAACCGAACGCCAGTTTCCTTTACAGCAATTCCTGTCGCGCTGGTTGCTTGAGCGCAAAATCCCAGCATCTTTACGCGTTAAGATTGATGTGGAGCCCTACAGTTTTATGTAGAAAGCAAAAGTTATTGTAATGCCAGCAAAACGGCTTCGGCAATTTCCAATTCGCGGGTGGCGATATAAAGCGCGTCTTGATCAAAACTATTATCAAAAGCTGTTTTTGCCGCTGCGACTCGTGCTTCCGCTTCTGTGCGCGTTAGGGCAGTCAGGTCAATCACGCTTTCAGCAAGAATTGTGCAGGACGTGTTATTTACTTCGGCGATGCCGCTTGCAACAAATATCCGTGATATATGTTCATTCGCCGTGTGAATAGTTACTACGCCGGGGCGTAACGTGGTGATAAAATTCATATGTCCCGGCAGTACGCCAAAATCCCCCAATGTGCCGGAGGCTTCCACCATTGCCGCCTGGCCGGAAAAAAATATCGCTTCGGGGGTAACAAAGTCAAAAGTGAACGTATCCATATATACCTTTTTAGCCTGCCGAGGCAGAGAAGCATAAAATGCTCCCTTGTAAGTCAGCGAAGCTGTTAGATTCACTTATGAAGTCAGCAAACTTCATAAGGAATGATTTAAATATTCCCCCTCTATAGACAAAAGTCTTGCCGCTGTCATCTACGTTTTGTAATGCTCCCTTTCATGAAATATTCTTTACCCTATGCCCGCCTTTTCGGGTTATGTGTTGCCGCCTGCATTGCCGGGCTTGATCAATGGAGTAAGGCAGCGCTTGTGGTTTTGATGCAAGAGACGGGACATCCTACTGATATATTGCCATTTTTTAATCTGGTGATAGTGCATAATACCGGCATTAGTTTTGGCATGTTTGCCCATATGCAGGCTTGGGTACCCCTGGTTCTTACATTAAGCACGGCACTTATAGTGGTTTTTCTTTTTATCTGGTTATTGTATGCAACTGAGAAACCTGTAATTTTTGCGCTAGCGTTTATTATTGGCGGAGCAATTGGCAATATCATTGATCGTGTGCGGCTGGGTTCAGTCACTGATTTTCTTGATTTTCATTGGGATATATATCACTGGCCCGCTTTTAATATTGCCGACAGCGCCATCTTCATAGGGGTTGTACTCCTGGTGCTCATCAGTATAGTAGGGCCTAAACCATCCGCATCTTAAGGATTAATTGACCATGAAACTTCCGTTTCGTTTTGTAGTGATGCTGTTTTGCGCAGCGCTGGCTGCGTGCGGCTCAACCGATATGAAGGAATCGTTAGGGCTTAACCGTAAGGCGCCCGACGAGTTTCAGGTTGTATCGCGCCCTCCGTTAAGCGTTCCGCCGGAATTTAATCTGCGTCCGCCCGGCCAGGGCGCGGAATATTCTTCAGGATTGCCTGCTGAAGATCAGGCGCATAATAAGATTTTAGGCGCAAGTACCAGTGTGGCAGCTCCCGTTTCGTCGCTGGGCACGCTGACGGCGGTGACCCCTGTCTCTGCAACTGAGTTGCCCACGAGCGCTGATTCACAATTTTTAAGCAATGCCGGTGCGGATAAAGCTAATCCTGCCATCAAACAGATCATTCATGATGAAAATCAGAATCCCATAGCGCCTAAGGACAATACGTATCTTTTTGGTGATAAAAAGGGCGGCGATACCGTCGTGGATTCCAGCAAGGAAGCGCAGCGGCTAAAGGATGATAAGGCTCAGGATAAGCCCCCCACCACCGGCGATACCCCTGTTGTTGCCCCCCAAAGCAAGGGAATTCTTGGTGAAATATTCTAAGGTTCTTAAAGAACTATGATTTATACCCATGATATCAGCCGTGCTTTTGAAGATGTGATTGGCAGGGATGGGGTTGCTAAAGCCTATTTTGCCAAGACGCTTCAACATGCTGGCAAGGCTATGGAGGTGTTGCGCCAGCATAAAAAAGATAATTCCTGGCCAGTGCTCAATATTGCTGAACGCATAGATGATTTATCGGAAATAG
>JABDAT010000023.1 GCA_013288985.1 Alphaproteobacteria bacterium | reverse complement strand
CGGTAGAAAAAATGCTGGAAGGCGAACGCGAAAAACTTTTGCAGATGGAAACTATGCTGCGCTCGCGCGTTGTCGGCCAGGAAGAAGCCCTTGTAGCGGTTGCCAATGCCGTGCGCCGTTCACGCGCAGGATTGGGTGATGCCGCGCGCCCCATCGGTTCGTTTTTATTCTTAGGACCCACAGGCGTCGGCAAAACCGAACTCACCAAAGCGCTTGCTGAATTTCTGTTTGACGATGAGACGGCAATGCTGCGCGTGGATATGTCCGAGTTCATGGAGAAACATTCGGTGGCGCGCCTTATCGGCGCTCCTCCAGGCTATGTCGGCTATGAAGAAGGCGGCGTGATTACCGAAGCGGTGCGGCGCCGACCCTACCAGGTGATATTATTCGACGAGGTTGAGAAAGCCCATTCCGATGTATTCAATGTGCTGCTCCAGGTGCTTGATGAGGGACGGCTGACCGACGGGCAGGGCAGAACGGTGGACTTCCGCAATACGCTGATTGTGCTTACCTCCAATCTCGGTTCGGAATTTTTAGCCGGGCAGAAAGACGGCGAAGAAATCAGCGGCCATACGCGCGACCAGGTGATGCATGCCGTGCGCCAGGCCTTCCGCCCGGAATTCCTCAACCGTCTGGATGAGATATTATTGTTCAATCGCCTCGGCAAAGAACATATGCATAAGATTGTCGACATACAGATAGCCCGCCTTGCCAAACGTCTGGCCGAACGCAATGTGCAATTGATGCTAGAAAATAGCGGCCGCGACTGGCTGGCCGATATCGGCTATGACGCGGTCTACGGTGCTCGTCCTTTAAAGCGCGTGATTCAGCGCAGCCTCGAAAACCCGCTTGCCGGCATGCTCCTCGAAGGCAAAATCCCCGACGGTACCGAGGTCAAAGTCAGCGCCACAAAAGACGGGCTGGTAATTGCGCCTAAGAAAGGCAAAAAGGCCGCGGCTTAAATATAAAAGGCGACTAAGTTATAATAGTGTGTTTTAACGCTGCCGTTCTTGGGCATTGCGTCGTGCTGTGCGAAGTATATCTGATTGCCATCCTGCTAATTCATGGGATGTTCTATTTGGAAAATGGGAACTCATAAATGCATCCCATATATTGGCATTATATCGCAAGCCCAGGCCTGTAGTTATAGCTACAAAATCATCATGAATGTATTTTTCAGCAAAAATACTGTCATACTTTTCTTTTACAGAGCACGCGTTTGCAATAGCCGGGTTTTTGTCGGCAATAAGGGCATTTTTAATTGCAGGGTTTTTGATGGATTCGGCATGTAGACCTTCTTCAACTCCTACTTCTATGGCAGTTTGAAAGGGATCTAAATTTCGCTCAGGGGTATGCCCCGCATTTACACCTTTTACAATTTTGTAGGATTTTGTATATAGCCTGCGGTTACGATAATCTTGTTAGAATCAATGCGGGTAAGGCAAGCTGAGTGCTCATACACTGTTTTTGTTTTATAATAAGCTGTGCCAATCTCAATATCCGCAGGATTTCTGCCACCCGCTCCTTTTACTTCGGAGACTATTTGCGTCCCGAGCAAAAATAATCGTGCCCAGCCACGAAATAATTCTGGGTCCATATTGCAATTAGTTTCGAATTTTGGAGTGCCGTCTTTTTCAAAACTGAAATAATCGATGTATGTTTTATAGGAGGGGTGAATGGCGTATTTTTCCATCCACATATCGGGTGTGAGGCTTACCGCATCATGGTATAATTCTTCTGGCGGCGGCAGTGTTCTCATATCTATCCCAATTATGACATATTTAATCTAACGCCAAAGTGTTAAAAACTTGTTAATGGGTAGGAAAAAACCGAAGAACAGCAATTACGCTATCTAGGGAAATAGGCTTAGAATATAAAATTATTAATAATTAACAGTAAATTAAAATTATTACTTAAATATTAAGAATATGATGTCTGAAATGGTGGCAACTAATAATCCATATATTGCTGCAAAAACAAGGTTTTTATATCATTTTTGTCTTACATTTGATATAATAGCGATCAATTAATCAGTGAAAGGATTTTTTCATGAATCGAATCTTTTTTGCAGTTTACGCAACCGTTGCCTTGCTGACTTCACAAGCAGCAAACGCTTTCACTTCAGACGATTCGACGAGTATATTGAAATTGGTAAATAATCCGGTTCTAATCCAGGCGCTGTATCTGCATCCTGCAAATCTCTTAAGCGGGGTCGGGGATGTTGCTGCCAATGGCGCTGTCGCAGGCAATGCCGCCAGCGGCGCTGTTGTTGATATTGAAGGACAGCGTTGGGGAGCGGATCTGGTTGCCGCCGCGCTGATTACGCATCAAGACCCATCCTTAGGGATAGCCACAATCAATTTTGGTGCTGCGCAGATGCAGAGTAACGGCTCATTTGGTTCTGCAAATCACTTTCTGGCGGAGAATTTCTTTCTCGAGTCCTGGGCGCGCACTTTACTGATGCTGAAAGAAACGGGCAATCCTGCTTATACGCCCATGATAAATAGTCAGATAGGCAATCTTGCGAAGGCTATGCATTATTATATTTCTTCGGGCGACTTCCTCACAGAAGATGGTAAATGCCAGACGGATTTTACCCACCGTTGTTTTCTCAATGCAGCGGCATTGGGCGAGGTTGCATCTTTAGCAAGCGATCCGCAATTGGCGGCTATGGCGTTACAGTCAGCGCAATCGGGACTGAATCGTCAATTGCAGGATGGCACATTCCCGGAAAAAGGCGGGTTTGATATAAATTATAACGCAGCCAGCATCATGTTTGCTTCACGTTATTTAATGGTGTGCAAGGATGCAAATATGAAGGCCCTGTTATTAAAAGCGATTCACCGTGCCGGGGAGCGCGAGTCTCAAGAAGTCTCCGAAGATGGCGAATTGTCTATGATCGGCAGTACGCGTACTGGGATAGATGAAAAACATGATGGTTCCGGCGACACCAAAGGTTTCGATACTAAAGGGATTGTCCACGCGCTCGTATATAGCGGACAGGTTGACGTATTGGCTGGTTCCAGAAACAACGGTGAAAGAGATTTGATGGAAGCGGGCTCGATAGTGGCAAAAAATCGCGGGTGGTAGATAATAAAGTCACCCTTAATTTCCTAAAGACGCCAACTCGGTTTTGCGCGGTGCATCAGTAAGCGCGGTTTCGATATGTTTCACTTCGCGTTTGAAGGAAGCAAGTTCGCGGCCTGATAAGGTTTGTCCGGTGCGGAATTTGACGCCGGAGGGGTTCACCTGATTGCCGTTAACCAGGATTTCATAGTGCAGGTGCGGTCCGGTGGAACGTCCCGTAGAGCCGACATAGGCGATAACCTGGCCTTGCTTCACATGCACGCCGGGGTGGATGCCGCGGGCGAAGCGCTGGGTGTGGGCGTAGGCAGTGGCATAGGTTTTATTGTGCTGCACTTTAACATAATTGCCGAAAGTGCCTTTAGGGCCGGCTTCAGCAATCACGCCGTCGCCTGCAGCATAAATCGGAGTGCCTGCAAGCGCACCGAAATCAATGCCTTTATGCATTTTGGAATAGCCCAGCAGCGGGTGCATGCGCATGCCAAAGCTTGATGTGATATGCGCGCCGTTGATGGGAGTGCGCAGCAGGGCCTTCTTCACCGATTCACCCTTGGCGTTATAATAGCCTGAAAACCCGTCCGGCGAGACATGGCGGAAAATGGTAATGTCGCGATCGCCCAGTGTAAGCGAGGCATAGAGCACATTGCCGTAACCGGCGGTGACGTTCTTATCGGTGTGCATGCGCTCGTAAACAACGTCGATCTCATCGCCATCTTTAATGTCGCGCTGGAAGTCGACATCATAGCTCAGCGCATTGATGACTTCGCCGAGCAATTGCGCGGGTATGCCTGAATCTATGCCGGTTTGGTACAGGCTGCTGTGGATGGTGCCGCCTGCGCGCGACACGCCTTTGGTGATAGGTGCCTTGATTTCTTTGGCCGAGAAGGAATCATCTGCAGTGCGGGCAAGTGCAATGGTTTTAAGCGGCGATACGGCAATCGATAAACCAGTGATGCTGGCTTTTTCGCTATCATCCTTGCTTTTATCGAGATTCAGCTCCATCGCCTGGCCGACGCCGAGTTTGCGGGGATTATAGACTTTCTTCATAATCTCCAGCGCATGGTACGCTTCGTCATGGCCCACGCCTTTATCCATGAGCATGGACATGAGCGTATCGCCGGATTTTACCGAAAGGCTGAGCTTGGCAGGGAGCACTACTTTCGCGGGTTTGGCAGGTTCTGCTGCAGCAACAGGCGCTGGGGCAGGCTCTGCAGCTGGCGTTGGTACGGGAAGCGCAGGCAAGGGCTTGAAAGCCGATTCCAGCAATGCAAATGCCCGTGTTGTGCGGGAATCCTTGCTGTATTCCGCATCATTATGAATTACGGAGACTACATAATAGGTGAGGCCTGCGCCAAACACGGAGCCAAGCACAAACCATGCAAAACGCAGGCGGCTGGCTTTTTTCGTGGGCAAGGGGCGTCCTGCAAGGGCAGGAGAAGTAACGGTTATTTGCTTTTCACGCTGCAGAAACATCATGCAGTAAAAATCCTTAGGTCGTAAGTTTAGCCACTATAAATGACTGTACCCGGCTGAATTTGCAACAAAAAAATACTTTTTTCTGCAAAAAAGCCAGATTTTATGCCCGTTCTGTGACAGAATTCGTAAGAACTGAGTGATTCCAGGGTTACCGCGAATGGCCTTTATGCGCTACTACAGCGGCGCCTATGGTAAGGCCTACGGCAGTGAGGGCAAGAAGGGCGGTGGTGGCATTAAGGAAAGAGGTTTTCTTTTCCGTATTTGGCGTCGGCGCTTTCTTTTCGATTTCTTTTTTACTTATACTGCCGGTAATGACGGCTCCCACAGCTGTCGCCGCTGCCGCTGCCGCCAACCAACCCGCATTGTTATTGTCGGAAGAAGAGGAGGGCGAAGAATAGCTTGAGCTCTTGCTGGTGGGGGTAGGTGCGAGAGGAGTAGGCGTGGAAGTGGTGGCTGGTGGAGAGATAGCAGATGGAGGTGTAGCGGTCTTTCCCTGCGGCGATTTGGGTGCGGATATGACAGGGGGCTCAGAAGTAGATTGCGCAGGCGGTGTCTGGGGGGAAGATACTACTGGTGGAGTTACCTTCGGTGATGTCTGTGGAGGTGTAGTGGGAGTGGCTGTTGTCAGGCCTCTTTGCTTGGCCACTTCAGCAAAAGAAGTATTAGTGCAATGATCTGGGGCAATAGTAATACCCAGCTCCTTCTTGTTATTGATGGCGTTAATCATGCGTTTAGGCATTCCCAGAGCAAAGGTGGGCTTATCTCCAAGTGCCAAGTGCTTAAGCTCTTCCATGGCAAGCATATGCGCGGGGGTTAAATTCTTCCCTATAGTGTCCTGTATTCTGACCTCTCTTGGCAATACTCTCGTAGCGTCTATATCAATGGTATTCAGCGTTGCCCAATCCATTAGGCCAAAAGATTGGGCTACATCGTTCATTTCATCGGCACTCATACAGACTGCGGCCATTTCGAGATGGGGACGATCCGTGAATTTTGCATTGCGAAACCGAACAAAAGCATAGCGTGGGGGTGTTTCGTCTGGCATGGGGAATCCCATAAAAGCAGTTTTCCCCTTGTAGAGATACTGAAACTCATGTGAAAGTGCTGTATGTATTTCTCTAAGCTTTAATGAAAGCTTGTAGTGTCTTTCGGCCTCCGGCCTTTCAGCTTCCGGTAATTCTTCTATTGGGCAAAAGCCCATTATTGGCCTGTTTTTAGTAGCAGGGTCATAATAATCAGTTTTCTCTGCTTCATGCTGTGTGCGTACATAAAGATAGGCTTGCTTACCCGTTCCGTTTTTACCTGGCTTAAAGGAGGAAGTTCTGTCCATGGGGTCTGCGGGCAGAAGATCTTCCTCCGGCACCTCAGGCACCGTTTGCGAAGGCTTTCCTTTTCCTCCAAACAAGTCGCCAATCTTCCAGCCCATTCAATACTCCAGCGATTCTTAAGAAGGCATGTAGTGGTATTCTAACCCAATCCTATCAATAAAGTATGAAGGTTTAGTGACAAATGGGTTAATAACAGGTGACAATTGTTCCGTGTAATGAATCATAAAGAATCCGTTAAATTCTCCTTGACTGGAGAGGGGTGCATGACTATGTTACGCGCCTCTTGGCGGAATTTCCCATGTGGTCCTGGTAAAAAAATACCATAATCTCAATAGGATAAGAAGCCAGAAATGCTATCCCGGCGGGTCAAAAATGTCTCGTTCCGGTGATGTGTGAAATAGTGAACGACGAAACATAAGGATGATCGCATGCCGACGATTAACCAATTAGTGCGCAAGCCGCGCGTTAAACCGACCCGCCGCAATAAAGTACCGGCGATGGAAGCTTGCCCGCAAAAGCGTGGTGTTTGCACCCGCGTGTACACGACAACGCCAAAAAAGCCTAACTCCGCGCTGCGTAAAGTAGCCCGCGTGCGCCTTACCAATGGTTTCGAAGTTACCAGCTATATTCCCGGCGAAGGCCATAACCTGCAAGAACACTCTGTCGTGATGATTCGCGGCGGCCGTGTGAAGGATTTGCCAGGTGTGCGCTATCATATCATTCGCGGTACTCTCGATACTCAAGGTGTTAAAAACCGTAAACAGTCCCGTTCGTTGTATGGGGCAAAGAGACCAAAATAAACAAGGTGTTAGGTTCTTGGGGCTAGGTGCTAGTAAGCGCCCAGAGCCTGGAACCTGGAACCTAGAACCTAAGGAGCTAAGAAATGTCACGTCGTCGCGCTGCCATTAAACGCGTTGTTCTCCCGGATGCTAAATACGGCAATGTCGTATTTACCAAATTCATCAATTCATTGATGTATAACGGCAAGAAATCTGCCGCTGAAACCATCGTGTATGGCGCTCTTGATTCCATCAACAAGCGCACCAGCCAGGATCCGCTGCCGATTTTTACTTCAGCGCTTGATAACGTGATGCCTTCTGTTGAAGTGCGCTCACGCCGCGTTGGTGGTGCAACCTACCAGGTGCCGACTGAAGTGCGCCAGGAACGCCGCCAGGCATTGGCCATTCGCTGGTTGATCTCTGCAGCGCGCGCCCGCAAAGACAAAACCATGAAAGACCGTCTCGCGAACGAACTGATGGATGCTGCCAATAACCGCGGCGGCGCTATCAAAAAACGCGAAGACACGCACCGCATGGCGGAAGCGAACAAAGCCTTCTCGCATTATCGCTGGTAAAATTTAATAAGTTGTTGATTTCAGGAAATTAGAAACCATGGCACGTAAGACCCCGCTTAAAGATTATCGTAACATCGGCATTTGCGCGCATATCGATGCAGGCAAAACGACGACTACCGAACGTATTCTTTATTATACCGGCAAATCGCACAAAATCGGCGAAGTGCATGAAGGTGCTGCGACCATGGATTGGATGGAGCAGGAGCAGGAGCGTGGTATCACGATTACTTCGGCTGCTACCACCTGCTATTGGAACAATCACCGTATCAATATCATTGATACTCCCGGCCACGTGGATTTCACCATTGAAGTAGAGCGCTCCATGCGCGTGCTTGACGGCGCCGTTGCTGTATTTGACTCAGTGGCAGGCGTTGAGCCGCAATCGGAAACCGTATGGCGCCAGGCTGATAAATACCATGTGCCGCGCATCTGTTTCGTGAACAAAATGGATCGCACCGGCGCTAACTTTGAACGCACCGTGCAGATGATGATTGATCGCTTAGGCACTGTGCCGCTCGTATTGCAGCTGCCTATCGGTTCCGAAGATAAATATGTCGGTCTCGTTGATCTCGTGAAAATGAAAGCCCTGGTGTGGCATGATGAGGCGCTGGGTGCGAATTTTGATGAAGTCGAAATTCCTGCTGACATGATGGACGCCGCTAAAAAAGCGCGCGAGAAAATGCTTGAGACTGCCGTTGAAATGGATGATGCGGTGATGGAAGCTTACCTCGCTGGAACAGAACCCACTATTGAACAGCTCAAGGCCTGCATCCGCAAAGGTACGGTGAAATTCAAATTCGTTCCCGTGCTTAACGGCGCTGCATTTAAGAACAAGGGTGTTCAGCCCATGCTCGACGCTGTTATCGATTTCCTGCCCAGCCCGCTTGACGTTGCCTCTATTAAAGGCATCGATGTAAAGACGGAATTGGAAGTAGAGCGCAAAACCGACGATAATGAAAAATTCTCGGCATTGGCTTTCAAGATTATGACCGATCCTTTCGTGGGTTCGCTTACGTTCGCACGCATCTATTCGGGCAAGCTTGAGTCGGGTTCCTATGTCATGAACACCATCAAAGATAAGCGCGAACGCGTCGGCCGCATGTTGCTGATGCATGCAAATTCGCGCGAAGACATTAAAGAAGCTTATGCGGGCGATATCATTGCGCTTGCTGGTCTTAAAGATACCACTACCGGCGATACGCTCTCCGACCCAGATTTTGCAGTTATCTTAGAGCGTATGGAATTCCCCGAGCCTGTGATTGAATTGGCGGTGGAGCCCAAAACCAAAGCCGATCAGGAAAAAATGGGCATGGCGTTGTCACGCCTGGCTTCGGAAGATCCTTCGCTGCGCGTTTCTTCGGATGAAGAAACCGGCCAGACCATTCTTAAAGGAATGGGTGAATTGCATCTTGAAATCATCGTTGATCGCATGAAGCGCGAATTCAAAGTGGAAGCTAATGTTGGTGCGCCGCAGGTGGCTTACCGCGAAACCATCACTAAAAAAGCGGTTATCGATTACACCCATAAAAAGCAGTCCGGTGGTTCCGGTCAGTTTGCGCGCATTACGCTTGAGCTCGAACCCTTACCCGCTGGCAGCGGTTTTGTATTTGAAAGCAAAGTGGTCGGTGGTTCGGTGCCCAAAGAATTTATTCCAGGTGTTGAAAAAGGCTTAAAGGCCTGTCTCGATAATGGCGTAGTTGCTGGTTATCCGACGATTGATTTCAAGGCAACGCTTACCGATGGCGCTTACCATGATGTGGATTCCAGTGTGCTTGCGTTCGAAATCGCAGCGCGCGCCGCTTTCCGCGAAGGCATGCCCAAAGGCGATCCTAAATTGCTTGAACCCATCATGAAGGTCGAAGTGGTGACGCCGGAAGATTATACCGGTTCGGTTATCGGTGATCTGACAGGCCGCCGCGGCCAGATTCAGGGGCAGGATATGCGCGGTAATGCCATTGTAGTTGATGCAATGGTGCCGCTTGCTAAAATGTTCGGTTACGTCAATACGCTGCGTTCCATGACGCAGGGCCGTGCACAATATTCCATGCAGTTTGATCATTATGAACAGGTGCCAAGCAACATGGTGGATGAGATTAAGAAAAAAGTCGCTTAAGTAATTTTTGAATAACATTTTGGATAAACCTAAATAACTAAGAGGAGCCTCACATGACGAAAGAAAAATTTGATCGCACTAAGCCCCATTGCAATATTGGTACGATTGGTCACGTTGATCATGGTAAAACTTCATTGACTGCTGCAATCACCAAAGTGATGGCGTCAAATAATGCAAAAAACAAATTCACTGCGTATGACCAGATCGATGCCGCTCCTGAAGAAAAAGCGCGTGGTATCACTATCAATACCGCACATGTGGAATATGAAACCGAAAATCGCCACTATGCGCACGTAGATTGCCCCGGACATGCTGACTATGTGAAAAACATGATCACCGGTGCTGCGCAGATGGACGGCGCTATTCTCGTAGTATCTGCTGCGGACGGCCCCATGCCGCAAACCCGCGAGCACATTCTGCTTGCCCGTCAGGTTGGCGTTCCTGCAATCGTTGTGTTCCTCAATAAGTGCGACATGGTGGACGACAAAGAATTGCTCGAACTCGTAGAAATGGAAGTGCGTGAGCTGCTTACCAAATACAAATTCCCCGGCGACACTATTCCCATCATTCATGGTTCAGCCCTCTGCGCGCTCGAAGACAAAAATCCTGAGCTCGGCAAAGATGCTATCATGAAGCTGATGGCTGCTGTGGATGCATCCATTCCGCAACCTGAGCGTCCTATTGACAAACCGTTCCTGATGCCCGTTGAAGACGTGTTCTCCATCGAAGGCCGCGGTACTGTGGTAACCGGCCGTGTGGAACGCGGTATTGTTAAAGTGGGTGAAGAAGTCGAAATCGTTGGCCTGAAGCCAACGGTGAAAACAACTTGCACCGGCGTAGAAATGTTCCGCAAATTGCTTGATGAAGGCCGTGCAGGTGACAATATCGGCGCATTGCTCCGCGGTACGAAGCGTGAAGACGTGGAACGTGGTCAGGTGCTTGCAAAGCCCGGTTCCATCACTCCGCACACCAAGTTCAAAGCAGAAGCTTATGTGCTTACTAAAGAAGAAGGTGGCCGTCATACCCCGTTCTTCACCAACTATCGCCCGCAGTTCTATTTCCGCACCACCGACGTAACGGGTGTAGTGGAATTGCCTGCAGGTGTTGAAATGGTGATGCCAGGCGACAACGTTGCCATGGATATCACGCTTATTTCGCCCATCGCCATGGATGAGGGTCTTCGTTTCGCTATCCGCGAAGGTGGCCGTACCGTAGGTGCAGGCGTAGTTGCGAAGATTGTAGAGTAAAAAAGGCGCTAGGAGCTAGGTTCTAGGTGCTAAGCCTAGTCCCTGGTCCCTGGTCCCTAGAACCTAGAGGAAAGATATGAACAGTCAGAAAATACGGATTCGGCTTAAAGCCTATGATCACATGATGCTTGATCATTCGACAAGCGAAATTGTGAACACGGCTAAGCGTACAGGCGCGCAGGTGCGTGGCCCGGTGCCGTTGCCGCGTCGCATTGAACGCTTTACGGTGAACCGTTCGCCGCACATCGACAAAAAGTCGCGTGAGCAGTTTGAAATCCGTACGCATAAACGTCTGATTGACATACTCGATCCCACTCCGCAAACTGTTGACGCGCTGATGAAGCTCGATCTGTCTGCCGGTGTGGATGTTGAAATTCAGCTTGGCGGGGAGAAGGCAGCATGAGAACCGGTGTCGTAGCACAAAAATTAGGCATGTCGCGCGTTTTCGACGAAGACGGCGTCCATATTCCTGTAACTATTCTCCAGCTTGAAAACGTTCGCGTGGTTGCGCATAAAACGAAAGCAAAAGATGGCTATACGGCCGTTCAGCTTTCTGCAGGAAAAGCCAAGGTGAAGAACGTCAGCAAGGCATTGCGCGGCCATTATGCCAAAGCAAAAGTGGAGCCTGCACGTAAATTGGTGGAGTTTCGCGTTGATGAAACCAACCTTCCGGAAATAGGCGCGGAAATTGTTGCCACCCATTATATACCCGGACAGTTTGTCGATGTTATCGGCACGACGCTTGGTAAGGGATTTGCCGGTGTTATGAAGCGTTGGAACTTTGCCGGTCTTGAAGCATCGCACGGTGTATCGGTTTCGCATCGTTCGCACGGTTCGACTGGTCAGCGTCAGGATCCAGGTAAAGTGTTCAAAGGCAAAAAGATGGCGGGTCACTTAGGCGTTGAGCGTGTGACTGTTTCCAACTTGCAGATTGTATCTGTAGATGCGGATCGCGGCTTCATCTATATCAAAGGCGCCGTTCCCGGTGCAGAAAACAGCTATGTATTGGTAAAAGATGCCGTAAAGCGCGGCGCGCCTGCCAATATTCCGCTGCCTGCCGGCATCAGAAAAGCGGCAAAATCTGCTGAAGCCGAAGCACCTGCGGAAGCGCCTGCCGGCGAAGCCAAAAGCGAATAACTAAAGAAAAGCATTAAGGGGTATGACCATGAAAGTCGCGGTAAAGACACTTGAAAATAAGGCAGCAGGAGACATTGAATTGTCTGACACTGTCTTTGGCGCCACGCTGCGTAAGGATATTCTCGCGCGTATGGTGCAGTATCAGTTGGCCAAGCGCCGTGCAGGTACGCATAAAACCAAAGGTGTAAGCGAAATCAGCGGCACCACCAAAAAGCCATGGAAACAAAAAGGTACTGGCCGTGCGCGTGCAGGTTCTTTGCGTTCGCCGCAGTTTCGTGGCGGTGCGACGATTTTTGGACCCGTGGTGCGCAGTCATGCCCTTTCCTTGCCCAAGAAAGTACGCAATCTTGCATTGCGCGTAGCGCTTTCGGCTAAACAGGCGGAAGGCAAACTCTTTATTCTGGATTCGCTCCAGGTAAAAGAAGCAAAGACCAAAGCCATGGTTGCTGCATTTGAAAAATTTGGGTTCATAAAGCCCCTTATCATCGGCGGCGAACAGCTCGATGAAGCTTTTGCCAAAGCCGCACGTAACATCAAAGGTGTTGATGTGCTGCCGCAGCAGGGCGCCAATGTATATGATATTCTCAACCACAAGGAACTTGTACTGACCAAAGATGCAGTCGCTTTCCTTGAAAAGCGCTTAGCGTAAGGAATCCCAGTCATGGTTAAAGCAAAAAAATCTGCTAAAAAAGAAGCTCCCGTATTTAAAGAAGCGTTTTACGATGTGATATCGCGTCCCGTTATCACGGAAAAAGCAACGGCGGCTTCCGAGCATAATAAAGTTATCTTCCGCGTGCGTCCTGATGTTACCAAGGCGCAGGTAAAAGAAGCGATTGAAGCCTTGTTTAAGGTTGAAGTCGTAAGCGTTAATACGCTCAACGTACAGGGCAAAACAAAGATATTCCGCGGCGCAATTGGAAAACGTAAAGATTTCAAAAAAGCCGTGGTAACGCTTGCTAAAGGTCAGTCGATCGATTTAGCGGGTGGAATAGCATAAATTCTGGTTGCATTTTTGGTGGGGATGGCTATAAGTCGCCCCCTCTTTGATACACGCCGCCGCAAAACATGGAGATGTAGTTATGGCGCTTAAAACGTTTAAACCGGTCACGAAATCATTGCGTGGTCTGGTACAGGTAGATAGATCAGGCCTCTGGAAAGGCGGCCCGGTTAAATCGCTCACCGAAGGTCAGAATAAGACCGGCGGACGCAACAATCTCGGTCGCCTGACCGCGTTTCGCGTAGGCGGCGGTCATAAACAGCGCTACCGCATGGTAGATTTCAAGCGCAATAAATATGATGTCAATGCGACCGTTGAACGCATTGAATATGATCCCAACCGTTCAGCGTTCATTGCGCTCATTAAATATGAGGACGGTGAAGTGTCCTACATTCTGGCGCCGCAACGTCTGGCTGTGGGTGATGTAATCTGCTCCGGCGAAAAAACCGATGTAAAGCCAGGCTTTGCAATGCAGCTGCGCAATATTCCTGTGGGTACCATTGTCCATAACGTCGAAATGAAACCTGGCAAAGGCGGCCAGATGGCCCGCGCTGCAGGTGGTTATGTACAGCTCGTGGGTAAAGATTCCGGTTACGTGCAATTGAAAATGCGTTCCGGCGAAGTGCGTCTGGTACGCGGTGAATGCATGGCAACGATTGGCGCCGTGTCTAATCCCGACCATCAGAACGAAATGATTGGTAAAGCAGGCCGCAGCCGTTGGATGGGTATCCGTCCCTGCGTACGCGGTGTGGCGATGAATCCCGTAGATCATCCGCACGGTGGTGGTGAAGGCCGCACTTCAGGTGGACGTCATCCGGTGACGCCTTGGGGTAAGGGTACCAAAGGTAACAAAACACGTAAAAACAAGCGCACGAGCAGACTTATTGTTCGCAGCCGCCGCAAGAAGGGATAAAGGAGTAAATCTATGGCTCGTTCAGTTTGGAAAGGCCCGTTTGTTGACGGATATCTGCTCGCTAAAGCCGAAAAGGCCCGTGCGAGCACACGCAATCAGATTGTACAGATCTGGTCACGCCGCTCGACAATACTGCCGCAGTTCGTTGGCATCACATTTGGTGTCTATAACGGCAAGAAATTCATTCCGGTGCTCGTCACGGAAGATATGGTGGGGCATAAATTCGGTGAATTTGCTCCCGGCCGCATCTTCAATGCGCATGGCGGCGGCGACAAAAAAGCAACGGCAGCGTAAGTGTAAGGAAGAATCCTATGGTTAAAGAAGCAACAAAGAAAAAAGAAGTGGCGAAGAAGGCTAAAGCCCCGATTGAAGCTCCGGTTCAGGCAAAAGCGATTGTTAATCGCATTCGCATCAGCCCGATTAAGCTCAATTATGTAGCAGGTCTCATTCGCGGCATGAAAGTAGGCCATGCGCTTACGCAGCTTGCTTTCAGTAATAAGCGTATCGCAAATGATGTACGCAAAGCCGTGCAGTCTGCCATTGCCAATGCTGAAAATAATCACAATCTCAATGTTGACGATTTGATCGTCTCTGAAGCATGGGTTGGTAAAGGTCTGGTGATGAAGCGTATGCATACACGCGCTCGTGGCCGTGGTGCTCGCATCTTGAAGCCATTCAGCAATCTTACAATTATTTTGCGCGAAAAAGGGGAATAACGCATGGGTCAAAAGATTAATCCAATTGGTCTGCGCTTAGGGGTCAATAAAACCTGGGATTCGCGCTGGTTTGCAACAGGAAACGATTTTCCTGAGAAGCTGCATGAAGATATTCAGATCCGCAAGTACCTGAAAAAGAATCTCGGCAGCGCTGGCATTAGCCGCATTATTATTGAACGTCCGACCAAAAAAGCGCGTATCACTATTCATACTGCGCGCCCTGGTGTCGTGATTGGTAAAAAAGGCGCCGATATCGAAAAAATCAAGAAGGACCTTAACAAATTCACACGCGATGAGGTGCATCTTAATATTGTAGAAATCCGCAAGCCTGAAATCGATTCTACCCTGATAGCTGAAAGCATTGCACAGCAGCTTGAGCGCCGTATCGCCTTCCGCCGTGCCATGAAGCGTGCGGTACAGTCTGCCCTGCGTTTAGGCGCGCTCGGCATTCGTATTAACTGCTCCGGTCGTCTGGGTGGTAATGAAATTGCGCGTATGGAATGGTACCGTGAAGGTCGCGTACCGCTTCATACCTTGCGTGCCGATGTTGACTATGGTATAGCCAGCGCCCTTACGACGTACGGGATTATCGGTATTAAAGTGTGGGTGTTCAAAGGCGAAATCATGGTCCACGACCCCATGGCACAAGACAAGAAAGATATTGAGCGTACAACCGGCAACGAACTGATATAAAGAAGACACGCATATGTTGATGCCCAAAAAGACTAAATTTCGTAAAGCCCATAAGGGCCGCATTCATGGTAATGCTAAAGGCGGTTTCACCCTCAATTTCGGTGAATACGGTCTGAAGGCAATGGAACCGGAGCGTATTACCGCACGCCAGATTGAAGCAGCGCGCCGCGCTATTTCACGTCACGTAAAGCGCGTAGGCCGTCTCTGGATTCGCATTTTCCCGGATGTTCCTGTTACTAAAAAACCTGCCGAAGTTCGCATGGGCAGTGGTAAGGGGTCTGTTGAATTCTGGGTTTGCCGCGTGAAGCCGGGCCGCATCATGTTTGAAATTGACGGCGTAACGGAAGCGGTAGCACGTGAAGCATTGGAACGTGCAGCTGCAAAGTTGCCCATTAAGACCAAGTTTATTGCCCGCATTGGGGAAGGACACTGAGCATGACAAATATTTCTGAATATCGTGGCAAATCCAACGATGAGTTGAAAGAATTGGCGCTTTCGTTAAAGAAAGAGCTTTTCAACCTCCGTTTTCAGGTTGCCAGCGGCGAGCATACCAACTCTGCGCGTTTTCGCGATGTGCGCCGTGATGTAGCACGTGTGAAGACATTGATTAATGAGCCTGCCGGACAAGTGGCTCCTGCTAAAAAAGCTGCCAAAGTTAAAGTGGCCAAAGAAGCAAAGCCCGCTGCTGAAAAAGCAGTGAAAGCTAAGAAAACAACAACGAAGAAAAAAGAGTCAGGAGAATAACGATGCCCAAACGGATCCTGCAAGGTGTAGTAACAAGCGATAAGGCTGATAAGACCGTAACAGTACGCGTCGAACGCCGTTACACGCATCCTATTTATAAGAAAACGGTTCGCAGTTCAAAAAAGTATGCTGCGCATGACGAACAGAATAAATGCAAAGTTGGCGATGTAGTGAAGATCGTAGAATCACGCCCCATTTCGAAGTCGAAAAAATGGGCAGTTGTTTACGAATAGAGTAATGTGTGCTTTGGGCTTAGTGCCTAGTTTACAAGGCATGATGCAGTAGGCACTAGGTATTTTGAGGAAAAAGTTATGATACAAATGCAAAGTAATCTTGATGTAGCCGACAACTCTGGCGCGAAGCGCGTCGAGTGCATCAAGGTATTGGGCGGGTCCAAGCGCAAAACGGCATCAGTAGGTGACGTAATCGTTGTATCCATTAAAGATGCAATTCCCCGCGGCAAAGTAAAAAAAGGCCAGGTGCACCGCGCAGTTATCGTTCGCACTGCTTTTGCAGTGCGCCGTCCTGATGGCAGCGCCATCCGTTTTGACCGTAACGCCGCCGTGCTGGTAACCAAAGATAATGAGCCTATCGGCACACGTATCTTCGGCCCGGTCGTTCGCGAATTGCGTGCGAAGCGTTTTATGAAAATTGTGTCTTTGGCACCAGAGGTATTGTAAAAATAAGGCTGATTTCGTTAGGGTTGGTGTGGCGGATGACGAAATCAGACTAAATTAAATTCTAAGGACTACAGATTATGACACAGAAGAAATTAAAAATTAAAAAAGGCGACGAAGTCATCGTGATTGCCGGTAAAGACAAGGGCAAAAAAGGTTCGGTGCTTTCGGTGCTGCGTGAAAAAGATCGTGTCGTTGTTTCCGGCGTCAACATGATTAAGCGTCATCAGCGCCCGGATAAAGCAAGCGCTGGCGGCATCATCAGCAAAGAAGCATCGCTTCATATTTCCAACGTAGCGTTGGCTGATCCTAAAGAAGGCAAGCCTACCCGCGTTGGCTATAAAGAACTTGCAGACGGCAAAAAAGTACGCGTTGCCCGTCGTTCTGGCGAAGTGATTGCTTAAAAATATTTAGCTTCTGAATGCAGCCTCTGATTCATTTCTTTCGTATAGATCGACAACAGTAATTTTGTCATCTATTAACTGAAGAGCAGATTTAATAGTTTTTTGTTCTGTCTCTGTTAGTGAAGCAAGAGGGGCTGTATCTGCTGCATGTGCCGGGAATAGGCCCTCGTTACTCAGCAATTTAAAGGCTTTATCAGAAAGTATTCTAACATCTGGGTTTTCACGATCGTATAAATTATATAATTCCTCCAAAGCTTCTTTGCCGTGAGGTGTTAGCATAATTGTTTTTAATGTATTAATGGCATTTTGAACTAACGGTTCCAGTCCACCCCCTCCATTAGCCAAAATACAAAGTGGTGCAATTGTGGATGTATATCTCTTATTCATAATAGCCCTTCGATAGATTGGGTTGATATCTTTATCATGCCTGATTTTAAGCCGGATATGCTTCCGATTCTTATTTATAATCGGATAGTATTAATTAATCCTTAAAGAGCTGCGTACATAAAGTTTTAATGCCTACGCACTTTTCATTTGCATTCCCCGAGTATTTGAGTATAAATCCCGTCCTCTTTTAGATTTCTGTCCGGCAACACCCGGCATTGTACAGTTGAGTAGTTATGGCAAAAACGGCTAAAAAATCAGACGCTTCCGTACCCCGCCTTCAGGCGCTTTATGCGGAAAAAATTACTGCTGAATTGCAGAAGCAGTTTGGATATGCGAATCCAATGCAGGTTCCAAAGCTTGAAAAAATCGTTATAAACATGGGTTTAGGCGAAGCCGTGGATGACAGCAAAGTCATCGATGCGGCTACCGCTGAGCTGGGTCTTATTTCAGGCCAGAAGCCTGTAGTAACGCGTTCGCGTAAATCCATCGCCGGCTTTAAGCTGCGTGAAAATCTGCCTATCGGTGCAAAAGTAACGTTGCGCAAACAGCGTATGTATGAATTCCTTGATCGCCTGATCACAATGGCGATGCCGCGTATTCGCGATTTTCGCGGCGTACCCCATAAAAGCTTTGACGGTCGCGGCAATTACACGCTCGGCCTTAAAGAACAGTTGATTTTCCCTGAAATCAATTATGACAAGGTAGATAAGGTTCGCGGTATGGATATTTCGTTTATCACCACCGCCAAGACCGATGAAGAAGCCAAAGCGCTTCTGGCTGCCTTCCAGTTTCCATTCGTTAAATAGAGAGGTCGTTCCGTGGCAAAACTCAGTTCTGTCGAAAAAAATAACCGTCGTGGCCGTATGGCAAAGCAGTTTGGTAAAAAACGTGCTGAGCTTAAGGCAACAATCATGAATAAAGAATTGCCGATGGAAGAGCGTTTCGCTGCGCAGATGAAACTGTCTGCTTTGCCGCGCAACAGCGCTGAAAACCGTTACCGCAATCGCTGCGAACTGACTGGCCGTCCGCGCGGCAATTATCGTAAATTTAAACTCTGCCGTATCAAACTGCGTGAGCTTGGCTCATTCGGTCAGATTCCCGGCCTCGTAAAATCCAGCTGGTAAGGAATTTCCCATGTCCATGAATGATTTATTGTCCGACATGATTGCCCGCATCAAGAATGGCCAGAAAGCCCGTCTTGCTCAGGTTAACTGCCGTGCTTCCAAACTTTCCGCCAATGTGCTCGAAGTATTGAAGAATGAAGGCTATATCCGTGATTACCGCATGATTGGCGAAGGCGCCAAAAAAGATATCGAGATTGATCTTAAATATCATGAAGGCGAGCCCGTGATTAAAGAAATCAATCGCGTGTCCAAACCAGGACGCCGCACCTATGAATCCATTAAAGATCTTCCAAAGTTCTTTAACGGACTTGGTATTGCGATTCTTTCTACCTCCAAAGGGGTAATGTCCGATTTCGAAGCACGCAACGCCAATGTCGGCGGTGAAGTGCTATGCAGCGTATTCTAGGGGAAAACTTATGTCACGCGTAGGTAAACTGCCAATCATCGTGCCGGAAAAAGTGAAGGTCGATATCAAGGGCCAGGAAATCACTTTGAAAGGCGCAAAAGGCGAACTCAAAACGGTTATCAACAGCGATGCCAAAATATCCTTCACGGAT
>JABDAT010000022.1:19403-20487 GCA_013288985.1 Alphaproteobacteria bacterium | reverse complement strand
GGCGATATTGCGCACCTGACCGGTCAAGTTACCGGCCATCGAGTTTACTGAGTCGGTGAGGTTTTTCCAGGTACCGCCAACGCCCGGCACGTCTGCCTGACCGCCGAGCTTGCCTTCCGTACCCACTTCGCGCGCCACGCGTGTTACTTCCGAGGCGAATGAACCCAATTGATCCACCATGGTGTTCACGGTATTCTTAAGCTCTAGAATTTCACCCTTCACGTCCACCGTAATTTTCTTCGATAGATTACCGTTCGCCACAGCGGTCGTCACGTCGGCGATGTTGCGCACCTGCGCGGTTAAGTTCGACGCCATGAAGTTCACCGAATCCGTCAAATCCTTCCAGGTACCGGCCACGCCTTCCACGTTCGCCTGACCGCCGAGCTTGCCTTCCGTACCCACTTCGCGCGCCACGCGGGTTACTTCCGAGGCGAATGAACCCAATTGGTCCACCATGGTATTCACGGTGTTTTTAAGCTCTAAGATTTCCCCCTTCACGTCCACCGTCACTTTTTTGGACAAATCGCCGCCGGCCACAGCGGTCGTCACCTCGGCGATATTGCGCACCTGACCGGTCAGGTTACCGGCCATCATGTTCACTGAATCGGTCAAATCCTTCCAGGTACCGGCTACGCCTTTTACTTTGGCTTGTCCGCCGAGCTTGCCTTCGGTACCCACTTCGCGCGCCACGCGGGTTACTTCAGCCGCGAACGATCCCAGCTGATCCACCATGGTATTAATCGTGCGCGCAGTGCGCAGGAATTCACCTTTGAGAGGGCGATTATCAATTTCAAGCGCCATTTTTTGTGAAAGATCGCCTTGCGCCACCGCACCGATCACACGCGCCGTTTCACTCGTTGGATGGACAAGGTCGTCAATCAAATCGTTAACCGATTCCACCGAAGCCTGCCAGAAACCATCCACATCGCCGAGCGACAAACGCTGGCTGAGTTTACCTTCCTTACCTACCGTGCGGCTTAAGCGGCCAAGTTCGCCGGCCATGCGTTCGTTCATTTCCACAACTTCATTGAACGCATCAGCTACTTTACCTGCCACCCCTACCCATTCCGCAGGCAGACGCACG
>JABDAT010000022.1:18963-19393 GCA_013288985.1 Alphaproteobacteria bacterium | reverse complement strand
CGCCGGGCTGCCCTCTGCGCAGCAACGTAAGAGCATTAAGCAGGGCAATCATTTCATTGCCGCTATTTATCGATCCGGGAACAGGTGATGCAGCAGATTTACTGGCCATAACTACCATCCCATTGCAATGAGAGAGATAGGCTGCAAAGATACATTAAATTATGATACGTGTATACCAAGCTCTTCCCATATCTGCGCTGACTTATAGTGTCAGCTTATGCCCTATTATGCCCTAGCTCTCAGAATGATGCAAAAGCCCATAAACCCGCGATAGGGTTGATGGGATTATTTTATAAAGGGAGCATAAATATTAAAATTTCGATAAATATTTCAGGCGGTTTTCTGCTTGGTCCAGCTTTTAAGTTCCTGCCACCATTTTTCGACTTGATCTTCAGCCCTCTGCAACATTGCCGGATCATGGCTCTTGATG
>JABDAT010000022.1:9008-18953 GCA_013288985.1 Alphaproteobacteria bacterium | reverse complement strand
CAGCTCACTTACGCTGGCACGGCGCTCTGGTATAGTAACTGTTTTTTCATATTCACCCAGCGCGGACTTAGCGTGCCCCAGCGTATAGCGCGCACCTTCATAATTCTGCTGGCGAATCAGGATGCGGGTGAGATAAATATTATCCTGCAGTTTGGCAAAAGGCGCATCTGTAACTGAGGTTTCCTGGATAGATTCACCCAGCAGACGATCTAATTCTTTATCCGCCGCGTTCAAATTATTGTCAGCAATATAGCGTTTTGCCGCCTGTATATGATCGGCTGCCTGTTCGGGATTAATGGAAATATTCACATCCACCAATTCCACATCACGCACAGCGGGCGCTTTATTGGAAGACCAGAACGGGCCGCGCGTGTAAATGCGCACCGCATAACTGTCATCTGCAATGGGAATATAATAGTTGTCGGTTTGCCCGTAAAGCACACGGCCGAAATGAATGCCCATCATTTCCAGGTAATTGCGCGTGCTGCGTATGGTGTTAAGTGCATTGCTGGCGTTATCCAATGACTGCAGCGCATCCTGTTTGCCACCGTAACTTAAGGCCACCCGCGCTTCCGATATATCGCCAAGCATTTCCCTGGCTGAATATTCAAATCCCGGATTGGCCGCATATGTATTGACGGCAGAAGCAGTAGGCGCAGGATTCGTTGTTGTAACAGAGGAATTATCCGCAGCTATGGCAACCGTACATATACTCGTGCCAAACAATAATGTGGCCGCCAGGCCTGTAGCACTATAGCGCATATTCCCCCCTCATTTATGCAAGAGAGGGTACCTTACTGGAGTCACTATAAAGAATCGCTGGCAAAAAATCCTGCGCACATTAATTCTGTATAAATACCTCTTTGCGCTATTTTGCTTTATGCGCCCTGGCAATAGCGTCGCTGATGATGGCAGCGGCTTCCTCAGTATCCGCCCATTTGGTGATTTTCACCCATTTGCCTTTTTCCAGATCCTTATAATGCTGGAAGAAATGGGCAATCTGCTCGCACACAATTTCCGGCAGATCGCGGTAGGACTGCACCTTGGCATAAAATGGGTGCAACGCATCCACCGGCACAGCCAGTATCTTTTCATCCGTTCCGGCTTCGTCTTCCATCATGAGCGCGCCAATGGGCCGCGAGCGGATAACGCTGCCTGGCACTACGGGGGACTGGCAGACTACAATGGCATCGCACGGATCACCGTCTTCAGACAAGGTGTGCGGAATGAAGCCGTAATTGGCCGGATAAATCATTGAAGTATGCAGAAAACGATCAACGAACATAGCGCCGGATGATTTATCGATTTCATATTTTACCGGCTCTCCGCCCTGGGGTATTTCTATAATGACGTTGATGTCGTGGGGCGGATTCTTTCCTACTGGAATCTTCTTAATATCCATTTCGTCCTCTTGGCTCTATTCATGCTGTTTCATTTTGCGGGCGCCCTGCATAGCACAGAACATGCATCTTACAATGCATAAATTGGCATATAAACCATGCAAATGATTACACTCAATGCCCCACAGGCGCATCCTGAAAGATAAAATAGGCTGCCGCTATCATGCATAACGAAGCATAAAGGAAATTCAGTGTCAGTGGCTTACCCATATAGAAATATGCAAATACCGCGAATACCACCATGGTGATGATTTCCTGGATAATTTTAAGCTGGCCGAGGGTAAAAATTTTATACCCAATACGGTTTGCCGGCACTTGCAGCATATATTCAAAGAAAGCAATCGCCCAACTCACCAAGATAGCCACAATCAAAGGCTTGTTCTGCAGGTTCTTCAAATGCCCATACCAGGCAAAGGTCATGAAGACATTAGAGCCCAGCAACAGAAGAATAGTTTGCATAATAGCTATGGCTTAAGGGTTGCCGAGGAAATCCGCCTTGCCGATATCGACGCCGTTATGGCGCAAGATAGCATAAGCCGTGGTGATATGAAAATAGACGTTGGGCAACACAAATTGCAGCAGATAGTTCTGACCGCTAAAATTCAGATCGCGGCCGCCGATTTTAAGCGCAATCGCATGTTCTTCGCTGCCGTCAATCTGCGCTGGCTTTATGGATTGCACAAAAGCAATCGTTTTAGCAATGCGCGCCTGCAACTCATCAAAGGTTGCTTCTTTATCTTCGTAGCTCGGCACGTCCACGCCTGCCAGCCGCGCAGCGCCGCCTTTTACTATATCCGTGGCGATTTGTATCTGGCGGCTCAAAGGAAACATATCCGGTGCCAAACGCGCATTAATAAACACGCTTGGCTCAATTTTCCTGGCTTCAGCATGCGCGGCCCCTTTTTTAAGGATTCCCGAAAGATTCTGCAGCATGCGCACGAATACAGGGCTGGAAGCCTGGTACATGGATAGGGTCATAGTTTACTCCGGTTACAGTAATAAAGAGCGACCCTATCCGACAAAAACGAATTGTCTAATATAAAATAATATATGCTACCGCTTACTGCGCACCGTCTTATGTTTCAGCGCCGAGATTTTATTCATCTTCGCCATTCTCGCTGTCGCATTTTTACCAGCTTTGGAAGACGCCTTCACCAGTTTGATTGTATTCTTCTTGGCGGATTTCACTATTTTGCGGGCAGTGGATTTAGCGGCTTTGGGCATTTTTAATACTTTGGCAGATTTTTTTACCGGATTTTTCGCTTTAAAGATATGTGCGTTCTTCGCTGGTGAATCCCCCTTGCCTTTGCTGGCAGCCACCATTTTTTCTTCCGCAAATGTTGCAACGCCTCTCTTTAACAACAGTTCTTTGCGGATCAGCATATGTTTGCCGAGCGCATCCATATCCATATCAAGCGCGCGGGCCTTGGGCAGCATATCGTTTTCTTCTTCGCGGATATGATGGCGGATATTTTCCGACAGCACTTTGAATTTAGCATCATAGTGATCTTCGGTGCCGTCCATCACTTCAAGCTCGGCAATCAATAGCTTGGCCACGTGATGTTCTTCATCCGCCTCGTTCATGATTTTTTTATCAATTTGCGGCCGCACAGCGGCATAAAAAATTTCTTCCTCAATGGAAGCGTGTATTTTCAATTCCTTAATCACGTCCGCCACTATCTTTTTCTTAGCGCGCAGATTGTCTGCCTTCTCAAAATTATCGAAAAGATCTTTTACTTTATTATGATCATTCTTGAGGATGCCGATAGCATCTTCTTCATTGCTCTGGGTGAGGAATTCAAACATGGTCATACTCCTGATTGCGGGGTTAAATCACGAGACAGAATGCCGCAAAAAGAATAAGCGCGATATAAGGTTAGTGGCCAGAATATATAAGGGGTATATTTGCGTGATTCAGCCCTGAATAGGCACAGGTTTGCGATCGGCGCCGATGCTGACATAGACGAACCGTCCCTCGGTCACTTTTTCTTTTTCCTGGCTGTCGCGGCGCTCTACGTAAGCCTCCACTTTCACGGTCATGCTGGTGCGTCCGGTTTTTTCAAGATGGGTATAGCATTCAAGGCAATCGCCCACGAATACCGGCTTATGGAACACAACATTATCTATCGCAACCACGACGATTTTATGTTTCACCAAACGGCGGGCACATACATACGCCGCCAGATCCATCTGGCCCAGTATCCAGCCGCCGAACATGTCGCCGTCAGGGTTGGTGTCGGCTGGCATGGCGATAACTTTGGTTGTGCATTCCGACAAGGGATCAGTTGGGTTGGTCATTCACACTCTCCTATTCCATTTTAAGGCAATGGCAGGAAATATAGCAAAAATTAGAAGCGTTTTACATTTATATCATGATTTTTACGTTTTTTATGTTTAGTATGCTCTGCATTAACTGCAAAATTTAGGGGAATTGTTATGGTTGTCGCATTAAAAGCCGAAAGCGTAATCGCCGACGAATGGAAAAACAGCCCACGCTGGAAAGGCATCGAACGCTCCTACTCTGCCGCCGATGTCGCCCGCCTTCGCGGCACGGTGCCCATCGATTATTCCCTCGCGCGCTTAGGCGCAGAAAAACTCTGGCGCTCTTTGCATTCCGAAGCCTATGTCAACGCGCTGGGTGCGCTTACCGGTAACCAGGCCATGCAGCAGGTGCGAGCAGGCCTCAAAGCTATTTATCTTTCCGGCTGGCAGGTCGCAGCCGATGCAAACCTTGCGGGCGAGATGTATCCCGACCAAAGCCTCTACCCTGCAAATTCCGTACCTTCCGTGGTAAAGCGCATCAACAATTGCCTGCTACGCGCCGACCAGATTTGCCATTCCGAAGGTACCGATACGATTGACTGGATGCAGCCCATAGTCGCTGACGCCGAAGCCGGTTTTGGTGGATCGCTCAATGCGTTTGAGCTTATGAAGGCGATGATTGAAGCCGGTGCTGCCGGTGTTCATTGGGAAGACCAGCTGGCATCTGCCAAAAAATGCGGCCATATGGGTGGCAAGGTATTGGTGCCGATTGCTGAACATATCCAAAAACTGCTCGCTGCGCGTCTTGCCGCGGACGTATGTGGTGTACAAACATTGATTGTTGCGCGTACCGATGCGAATGGTGCCTACCTCATCACGTCCGATATTGATGAGCGTGACGGTGCTTTCATGGAAAAAGAACGCACCGTGGAAGGCTTCATTAAATATAAAGGCGGCATTGACGCTGCCATCAATCGCGGCATTGCCTTTGCACCGTATTCGGATTTAGTCTGGTGCGAAACCTCCACCCCTGATTTGGGCGAAGCCAAAAAATTTGCCGAATCTCTGCATAAAAAGCATCCCGGCAAGCTGCTCGCCTATAACTGCTCGCCATCATTTAACTGGAAAAAACACCTTGATGACGCAACCATCGCCAAATTCCAGAAGGAACTCGGCGCCATGGGCTACAAATTCCAGTTCATCACGCTGGCTGGCTTCCACGCGCTTAACCATTCCATGTTTGACTTGGCGACCAAATACAAAGCCGCTGGCATGGCAGGCTATGTTGAATTGCAGACGCGTGAATTTGCCGATGCTACTAAAGGCTTTACTGCCGTTAAACATCAGCGTGAAGTGGGAACGGGCTATTTTGACGCCGTGGCGCAAGCCATCGCCCAAGGCGAATCTTCGACCGGTGCTATGGAAGGCTCAACCGAAGCCGCGCAGTTTCATTGAGGTAGAGAGATTAGAAAGGGGCAAAATATCGCCCCCTTCGCTCACCCCGCCCCCCCCCCTCACTGGGAGAGGATTAGGGCGATGGGGCTATCTTTCTGTGAATTGCTAACTCGCAATATACGCACTGATGAAAACATATGCGGTCACAATTACAGCAGCACCACCGGCTGCTGCGCCAATATAAAAAATCGCGCGCTGGCGGGTAAGTGCCGCAACGGATGCCAGCGCAATACCCAATTGTGCCGCCATGCCGGCGTAACCCAGCACATCTTTTTCGCCCAAACGTTTCAGTCCTTGGCCTAAATGGGTTTCACGATCTTTAATTTTATCTTCCGCCGTCTGCTTAAGTATTGGCTGACGGGTACGCAGCGTATCGTCCATTTCCTTGAGCTTAGCCTTATCCTGCCTGCTAAACGGGCTTGAAGGCAGCAATTGCGTTTCAAATATATTGGCCTTGATGCTATCGGCCTCATATTCCGACCAGGCATCCGATGCCTGGGTCTGCGATAATATCGCCTGATTGCTCTCATAGATGGCTTCGTTGGTGAGCGTAGTGGTGCGCACCGTCAGGAAGCCAGCCAGCGCCGCAAGAGCGCCGGTCAGCATCGCCACCTGATTCACCCATGACGGCGTATTCGTATCATCCGCCGATGCGCGCTTGGTGTCTCCTGCCGCCAGGGTTGCCGTAATATCTTTAAGGGCTTTGATAGCTTTGTGAGATTTATGCATAATTATGTCCTTGGTTTGATAGTGTAGATAAACCTCTAAGCAATTTAAATATTCAAGTCTTTTTAGCAATTCTCTTTATGTTTATATTTTTATGGGCGCATATCCGCTCACAAGCGTTGCTTTTAGGCGTGAAACGTTAGGTATTATTATAATACCAAAAGACAGTATATGAACAATTCAACCATCTAATTGCGAATGATTCTCATTTTTAGTTTGACATAATGAAATGCAACCATTATTCCCATAACGAATATTTAATTGAGAATCATTCGCAAATAAAACGGGGGCCAATAAAATGATATTTAATACGCCTGCATCCATTAAAAATGGCCCTGCTTACGTATCGTTCAAAGCGTTGCTGCTTACAAGCTTTTTAACATTGCTTGCTTCTAATGCTGTACATGCTGAAGATGAAGGCGCCTCCACAGGATCCTCCGGCCCCAAATCAGCAGGCAACCGCCCTGACAACACGTTCTCCCTTGGCGACAGTTTGCAGGAAGGACCTACAGGAGGCATTTGGCAGCAAAGCACATTGCTGGGCGATATAGGCGGCGTACGTTCAACGCTTGGCACTGCCGGCATATCTTTAAATGTTACAGAAACCAGTGAAGTGCTGGGCAATATCACCGGCGGTGTGAAGCAGAGCGCGGACTATGACGGCCTGACTACCGCCACCGCGCAGCTGGATACGCAAAGGGCATTTGGCTTAAGAGGCGGCACATTCAATGTCAGCGCACTGCAGGTTCATGGCAGCAATTTAAGCGCCGACAATCTTGATACTCTCCAGACTGCCAGCGGCATCGAAGCCGATCGCGGCTTCCGTTTGTGGGAATTGTGGTACGACCAGGCATTCTTCTATAACAAGATGGATGTAAAGGTCGGCCAGCAGAGCATCGATCAGGAATTCATCAACAGCCAGGGCGCCAGCCTGTTTGTAAATACCATGTTCGGCTGGCCGATGATACCTTCGGCGGACATGCTATCAGGCGGTCCCGCCTACCCGCTTTCTTCGCTCGGCGCCCGCATCCGAATCCAGCCTGAAGGCCCGTTTGCCTTGCTGGTCGGCGTGTACGACGATAATCCCGCAGGCCCGTGTGATCAGGGCGATCCTCAATTGTGCGATAATCACGGCACTAATTTCCGCGTTAACGACGATCCGCTTTTCATCGCCGAGCTCCAGTTCTCCTATCCTTCCATGAATGATATGGAATATAACGGCAAGGGCGCGCCGCTGCCTGGCACGTATAAGTTAGGGTTCTGGTATGATGCCGGCCAGTTCGCCGATCAGCATGTCGATACTACCGGCGTATCGCTGGCTACCAGCGCTACCGGCAATCCATTAATGCATCATGGCAATTACAGCATCTATACGGTGGTGGATCAGATGTTATGGCGCGAAAGCCCGCAGAGTGAAGAGTCGCTCGGCTTCTTCTTCCGCGGCATGATTGCGCCAAGCGACCGCAACCTTATCAGCATGAGCCTTAATGCAGGACTCACCTACCGCGAGCCTTTCGAGCATCGCGACGACGACGTAATAGGAATCGGCGTGGGCTATGCCGACGTAAGCAGCAGCGCCAGCAGTCTCGATAATGACAGCGGCCTTCCGGCCCGCACCGGTGAAACCTTCATCGAGGCAACCTACCAATATGCCGTGGCCCCCTGGTGGCAGCTGCAGCCTGATTTCCAATATGTGTTTAATCCCGGCGGCGGCCTGCTTAATCCCAATGACCCTACCAATACACGCAAGCTGGGTGACGAAGCAGTCGTCGGCCTGCGCACCAACATCACTTTCTAAGGAGTATTATCATGCAATCTTATAAACCGACAAAATATGCGCTGCTGAGCTTACTGTTTACAGCCGCGCTTAGCTTGCAATACAATGTTTACGCCGAAGATGAAAAAGGGTTCCTGGAAACCAACCATCATCACAATACGCTGATTTCCACCGTGCCTGCTAACGGCGATCAAAATCCCTATGCTATTATCGTCGCGCCGGTGTCTGCCGGTTCTGTACAAAAAGGCGACGTATTGATTGATAATTTCAATAATGCCACCAACCTGCAGGGCACGGGAACGACTATTGTCGATTATAACCCCGTGACCAAGAAATTGTCGCTGTTTGCCAAAATTCCTAAAGACTTGGCTGGCTGCCCGGGCGGCGTCGGACTTACCACCGCCATGACCATGCTTAAAAGCGGCTGGGTGATAGCAGGCAGTACACCTAGCACGGATGGCACCACTGCCACCAAAGGCAATGGCTGCCTTATCGTGCTGGATGCAAACGGCAAGGTGGCAAACACCATTGCCGGCAATAATATCAATGATCCCTGGGGCAATATGGCTGTGATTGATAACGGCGCCAGTGCAACCTTGTTTGTCAGCAACACCGGCTTTGGCGTCGGCGCTCCCGATCCGAATTGGACGATTGTCAACAAGGCAACGGTGCTACGCATTGAGCTTTCCATCCCTGCGGGCAAACCTCCGGCAGTCAAAAGCCAGACGGTCATTGCCGACGGGTTAAGCGAACGCGCCGCCAAGGACGTATTCATCATCGGCCCCACCGGTCTTGCGCTTGGCAAGGATAATACGCTGTATGTATCCGACGCGATCAATAACCGCGTGATTGCTATTGACGATGCCGCCACGCGCAAAACCAGCGTCGGCACCGGCCGCGAAGTTACTAAAGACAGGTTGCTCCATCGCCCGCTTGCCATGATACTGGCGCCAAACGGCAATCTTCTGGTGACCAACGGCAAGAACGGCCAGGTGGTGGAAATCAATCCGCAAACCGGCAAGCAGCTTTACGCCCAATGGGTTGATACCGATAAAGCCCAGACTCCGCCAGGCAACGGAGATCTGTTTGGATTGGCGCTCACGCCGGATAATACCGGATTTTATTATGTGGAAGATGATATGAACACGGTCGTTTTAGCACAATAAATTATAACAGAATGTCCTGTCCGTTTAAAAATCTCGGCACTATCAGCCGACGAAATTTCCTCAAAGGTGCCGGTGGGCTTATGGCCGCCGGTGCTGCGGGCTTTGGCGCGCGCTACGCGATGGATGCAATCACCCATAAACCCGGCACTGGCAACCAGACCGGGCCTATCGCATTTTCAGGCGCGCATCAGGCGGGCATCATTACGCCTCAGCAAAATGCACTCTATTTTGCTGCCTTTGACCTCACCACCGCTAAGCGTGATGACATCGTTACGCTGCTTAAGAGCTGGACTGAAGCCTCTGCCCGCCTCACCCAGGGGCAGACTGCGCAGCCGTTTTCCAGTGATTTAAGCAAACCTGCGGGCGACGGCGGCGACAGTCTGGGGCTTACCCCATCACGCCTCACGCTTACTTTCGGGTTTGGCGCTGGCTTATTTTCCAAAGACGGCCATGATCGTTTTAACCTGGCAGACAAGCGTCCGGCGGCCTTGGTTGACATGCCGAAATTCAACGGCGATCAATTAGTGGATACTATCAGCGGCGGCGATCTGGCGGTGCAGGCCTGCGCTGACGATCCGCAAGTGGCGTTCCATGCCGTACGCCAGCTTGTGCGCATCGCAGAGGGCATCGCTCAGTTACGCTGGACGCAGAGCGGCTTCTTGTCGCGCCCCACTCATGATGAAACCCCGCGCAACCTTATGGGTTTTAAAGACGGCACACGAAATCCCAAAGAACAGGAAATGGAAGGATTCGTTTGGTCAGGCGATGAAGGCCCCGGCTGGATGAAGGGCGGGAGCTTCATGGTCACGCGCAAAATCCGCATCGCGCTTGAGCATTGGGATAATTCAGAAGTTGATTTTCAGGAAGAAGTGATAGGACGGCATAAAATCTCCGGCGCACCGCTGGGCATGCAAAATGAATTGGACCGGCCGGACTTCAAGGCTACCGATAAAGACGGTAATTTCATCGTGCCGGAAAACGCGCATGTGCGTCTGGCAGCATCGGAAAGCAATGACGGCGCGCAGATTCTCAGGCGCGGCTATTCCTATAATGACGGCATCAACTTTGTCGCCGAACGCTGGCCGCCCTGGCGGCAGGGGCTTGAATATGACGCCGGGCTTTTCTTCATAGCCTATCAGCGCGACCCGCGACTCGGCTT
>JABDAT010000022.1:5693-8998 GCA_013288985.1 Alphaproteobacteria bacterium | reverse complement strand
CTCAACCAGTTCGCAACTCATATCAGCAGCGCCATGTTTGCCTGCCCTGGCGGCGTGAGGGAAAACGAATTTATTGGCCAACAATTATTTGCTGCTGGATAAACACTCTGAAGGAATTGTCATCCCGGCGCAGGCCGGGATGACGAAAATGGTTTCCGCATGACAAGCTCCAGCGACCACGCTATCCTCAACAACTATATCCTATGCGAAACAAACTATTCATTTTCGGCTTCGGCTACACAGCGGCCGCGCTTGCCAAGCCATTGCATGCGGCAGGCTGGGCAATCGCCGGCACAACGCGCCAGACAGAGAAGCGTGAGCAATTGGGCGCACTCGGCTATAGCATAAGCAATTTTAACGAAAGCGAAGTGCGCGCGCTCCTTCAGGACGCCACTCATATTGTAAGCGCTGCGCCTCTGCTTAAAAATTTCCATGATCCGGTGCTGAGTAGTTTTACTCCGCTCCTGCGTGAGGCGGCATCTCACCTCAAATGGCTGGGGTATCTTTCCACTACTGGCGTTTACGGCGACCATCAGGGTGCGTGGGTGGACGAAACTTCACCTCTTAAACCTGACAATGATCGCACAAGGGGCCGCGTGGCTGCAGAACAATCATGGCTGTCGCTTGGCCACGAAACTGGCATACCGACACACATATTCCGTCTCGCGGGTATTTATGGCCCTGGCCGCAATGCGCTTCGCCAGCTTAAAGATGGCACTGCCAAATCCATTTATAAAGAAGGCCAGGTGTTCTCACGTATTCATGTTGAAGATATCGCCAACATAATTACCGCTTCCATCAGTGCACCTCACGCTGGCGGCATTTATAATGCCTGTGATGATGAACCCGCTCCCGCCCATGAAGTCACGCGCTACGCCGCACAATTACTTGATATAGAGCCACCTGCTCTTATCCCTTTTGAAGAGGCGCAACTGTCAGATATGGCCAAAGAATTTTACAGCAACAATCGCCGGGTTGCGAATGCTAAGTTGAAGCAAGAGCTGCGCATCACCCTCACCTACCCAACCTACCGAGAGGGACTTAGCGTATTGTTTAACAGCGGAACCTACTAACGTCACCCCGGCGAAGGCCGGGGTCTCAGGAGATTGCCTAAGATACCGGCCTTCGCCGGTATGACGATGTATATTATTACGGCGATTTATTCCCGACTTCCCATCTTCTCACTTTCCATTATCTTTCCAATCTCCGCATCCTCTAACACCCGATACTCCCGCTCTTTTAAATCACCAAGTTCAAGTGCACCCGTCTGATAGCGATGCAGTGTCACCACTTTATTGCCCAACGTCTCAAACATCCGGCGAATCTGGTGAAACCTGCCTTCCTGTAATATCATATGACCGCTTTTTGCATCGGTTTGCGTCCAGATTGCAGGTTTTAGAGGCTTTACATCATCCTGCATAAGAAATTCGCCGGTTGCAAAACGTGCAGCTTCATTGCCTTCCAAATCCAGTTCAAGCGTAACGGCATAATGTTTAGCCGCATGGCTTTTGGGATGAATGATGCGGTGAAGCAAATCGCCGTCATCGGTCAGCAGCACTTGTCCGGTGCTGTATTTATCCAGTCTTCCCGCACAGGAAAGCACTGGCTTGCGGTTCTTCCAACGCGCGGGCAGCAAATCATAAATCAAGTCGCCGCGTTCATCATGCGAGCAGGTATAGCCCGCGGGTTTATGGAGCATCACCACCAGCGGCGCTGGGGGGTCCAGGCTCTCGCCGTCAAAGGTCAATGCGCCAGTCTTTACATCAGACAGCAAAATATTCTGGTCGGCTTTTTTAACTGGTGTTCCATACAAGGCAATGCGTCCACCTCTTACAAAAATGGCGATTTCCTTGCGGCTGCCATAGCCAAGATTCGCCATCAGCCGATCAAGGCGGAGTGAACTCATGATGCGCGCGCCGTCATAATTTTGTATCCTTCTTTCTGCACTAACACCGTCAGCCCTTTTTGCTCATATCCTAAATGACGATTAGCCACCATAAATAACCGCCCGCCCGACTTCAGACTTGCAAGCGCCTTGGTGATGAATATCCTGCCAAGCTCCACATCCTCTTCTTTGCCATCATGAAAAGGCGGGTTCATCACTACCGCATCATAAAGCGGCCTGGCGGCAAAACCCCGCATATCCTGCCAGATGCTATCCACCTTCTTGGAGTTATTGCTCGTTGCACAAGCGACCGCGCGTATATCGCCGTCATAGGCGTCAATATGGGTAATGCCGGGAAACTGTTTGGCCATCATCGCACAGAGGTATCCATAGCCACAGCCAAAATCGGCGATTTTGCCCGCAAGGTTGGCCGGCAGATGCTGTAACAATAACTTGCTGCCCGCATCAATCTTGTTCCAGGCAAAAAGCCCCGGCTGCGTCCACCAGTCCTGCCCTTCCATAGTTATCTGTTTGGGCACCAGCTGCGATAGATTGCTTGCAATCATCTCTTTGTCAGCATCCACCGAATTCCATGTCCACACCACCTGGCAGTGATGTTTGGCCATATGCTCCACCTTCACACCGTATGCTTCCAGGGTCTTGCGCAGCCGCGTTCCGCCGGCATTATTAGGGGCTGCAAGCATCACAAACCTGCCGGAGCACAATAGCGCCAGCGCTATCAGCCCTTGCGTTTCTTCGCGCTGCTTCGGGCACTCTACAATCACTGCGTCATAATCACGCGCAAGCGACTCCATGGTGGAAAAAACATTGCATCCTTTATTCTCCAATGCGTGCACCTTGGAATGCCAAGGATGATATACATCCCCGAAAGCTATTGCCGGATCGCCATAAAGCCATAATGCGCGCTTTCTGGGCACTGCAATATTCTGTAAGGCATAGGTAAGCGCATCATTTATCATACCCATCCTTGTAATGCGAAGCACAGGAAAGCTCCAGCATAATGTCCCTTAAACCTTGCCTATTTTTAATCTTGCGGCGGCATTCCTGTAAGCTTGATAGCTGTAGAATGCACTTCATGCTGGGAATCCGGCATGATTAAAAAATGGAGGGTAAAGAGAACATATGAAAAAAGGATTGATTATAGCTCTGTTATGCATGGCGATGACTGGCTGCGTAGTCGTTCCGGCGCGGCCTGTTGCTTACTATCCTTCAGCATCAGTGTCTTATTATGGCGGCTGTTCCCATTGCTGGCGCTAGTCACAATGCGGGCATTGTTCGCCTTTAATATAATCCGGATGTACTTGATCTTCCGCCGTCAGCGTATGGTCGCAAGCTGCGCATCTGCCGACCTTTTGCGACGGCTCAAGCTGGTGGCCTACGGCGATGCGGTCATCAAATA
>JABDAT010000022.1:0-5683 GCA_013288985.1 Alphaproteobacteria bacterium | reverse complement strand
CGGCATTTCTTCGAGATATTTGAGGATGCCGCCTTTTAAATGATAGACCTGTTCAAAGCCCTGGTCGCTCATCCACGCGGTCAGTTTTTCGCAGCGTATGCCGCCGGTGCAGAAGGTGGCGATTTTCTTATGCTTGGCATCACCTAATGTCTCGCGCACATATTTGGGCAGCTTTTTGAAGGTGCGGATTTGGGGATTGAGCGCCCGGTCAAACGTGCCCAGATGGACCTCATAATTATTGCGGGTATCGAGCACAATAGTGTCAGGATCATCGAGCAATGCGTTCCATTCCTCTGAATTCACATAAGTTCCGCGCTTGGCAAGCGGCGTTGGCTCGCCCAGCGATATGGTTTCTTTTTTAAGGCGCACCTTGCTTTTGGTAAAGGGCTGCTCGGCGCACACACTCTCTTTGTGCTCCATTTCGTCTTTGATAATATCGGTTTTGAGATAGTTAAGAAATGCATCAATCCCCTGGCGTGTGCCTGCTATCGTGCTGTTAACGCCTTCGGGCGCTACCAATACCGAGCCTCTGATTTCATGGCGCAGCATCTCGATTTTGATCTGATCACGCATTTCTTCAAACTGCGGGAAATCAAAGAAGTGATAGAAGGTGGCAACTACGAAATCCATACCGTTACATGCTTGGAGTTGGCTCTTGGCCTCCCGTCATAGTGATTTTTTTCACTGATGTCTATTCTCATGTATTTTTGTATCATTATGCTATTGATTAATAATAACTATAAATCATTAGGTTTTAATACCATGCCAAAACAATGGCTTTACACCACTCTTTACATCTTGTTTGTCGCCATAACAATGGTGGGCATTATTCACATCGTAAAACCTCATCCATAAAAAAACGCGCCGGCCTCACCTAGTGCAGCCGACGCGTTCTTCCTGTCCAGACAGAATTTATTTATCGATTTGCTGGCCTTTTATCGAATCATTGGTCTGCGATGTATAATTGGTAGCATCGCCGTGCGTGCCGTCCTTCGTCACATGCGACCATTTGCCATGATGCGTTTCATGTCCTTTATGCATGCCGCTTACCAAAGAGATGCGCTCTTTCTGGTTAAGGTTGGAAAGCGAGGTAGCAAAGGCAGCAGTTCTGTTTGCTTCCATTTTATCGTGGAGATCACGCAGTTCATTGCTCTTGGCGATAAAGGCATCGGCGTCAAAATCCGGCGCTACAATGATGGCGTGCAACTCTTTATGCAGCTGTTGCTTTTTTGCCCAAAGGCCTTTATTTTCGTCATAAGCACCCTTCATATTCTCGCGGAATTCAGCCGCTTTCTTTGGCGGCAATTTAGAAACCGCGCTTTCAGTGCATAAAGGCTCCTTGGAACCTTCCTTGCCATACCAGTCGTCATGGGCGAAGGCCGCGGTTGAAAAGGTAAGTGTCAGCAGCAGGGCGGTGGTTGAGAGCAGCTTATTCATAGTCTTTCTCCTTAGGTTAAAGTTGATACAGCTGTAACCAGGCAGAGATAAAAATGCTGTAACGGGCTTTGAGCGATAATATACTGTTCGTATAAATGACATTGCATGCGGCGTAAAAAAACCCTCATAAAGCTAGCGCTGTCATGAGGGCTTTCTTACTTACTTGATGCGATTTTAGTAATTATTCGGCTCATGAATAATGGTCGTCGAAGACGGTTGTGTCTGAGTAACGGGGCAAGTAGGGCAATGGCAATTAGCTGAGCAACCCGAAAGCGCCGCCAACATGATTACTGCCAGCGCAGTAGTGCGTAATGTAAATGTTTTCATAAAAAGCCTTCTCTGTTATATTGTCGATACATAATATATCGGGTATAGGTGATCTATCAGGAGCACTATAAAAGAACGATACGGGGAGACGGGGCGCGGTATTAAATAACCATCAGCAACAGCATTTAGTATTAACGCATCATCGCAGACAAATTTATGAAGTTACCTCCTTTTATAGCCAATGATTTAGCCGGCATTCATTACGCCATACGGATTCTTATCGGCACCAGCATACTCTGTTTCATGCTGCAGTGGCTGGGCGACACCAACCCGTTATGGGCCATCATCTCGCTCATTATTGTTACCGAGCCGAAAATTGAAGCCGCTTGGCTTACCTTTAAGGCGCGCATCATCAACACTATCGTTGGCGCGCTCATGGGACTGGTGTTTCTCTTGCTCATCGGCCAGCAGACATGGCTGCTTCCTGTCGCGCTTACTATAACGGTGCTTATCTCCACTTACTTCATACGTCTGCCGCTGGGCTGGCGTGTCGCCCCCATCACCACCGCTATTATCATGGCATCGGAAATGGTCGATCAGTCGCGCTTCAGCGGCATGGAAATTGCGCTTCACCGTACATTCGAGGTATTGCTCGGCAGTGGCCTGGCACTAGGCGTAAGCTGGATGATGTCCCTGGTCTGGGCGCATAAGGAAACGCCGGAGGAGTAGTCTATATAGACAAATCGTAATTGCCTTCCCTGCCACGGCGGGTTCTTACCAACCAATGTTCAGGATCTTTCTCGTCAACCCACCCGCCTAATTCCACCGTCCTATGCATCAGTCCTTCGGGACCTGCTGCTTCGGAATTCATGAGGCCTTTATCCAACAAATCCTGAAAACGCTCCCGGTTATATATGAGCAATACCCGGTTTTTGTCATCTTCCAGACGATAATTAAGATAGGCAACGTTGTTTTCTTTCCAGCCGGGATTCCTATGAATGAGCGATTCAATATCTTTGCCTGGCTCTTCACTTGATAATTCCTTGAGAACAGACCCCTCATCTGTGTGGATAAGCCCTTTGCAATAATCAACCAGTTGATGAGAAGACTGCTGTTGCTGCATATGCGCGAACTCGGCATCATTCAGAATGAAGCTTTCTGCCACAAGATAAGGGGATGGAGGATTACTGTCTACGTCGTTAGCAAAGAGTGAAATTTTATCGAGAGAGGGATCCTGTGTTGCATCTTCAAATGCCATCGCGGCACGCATATGTTTATTCAATGTAACTTTCCAGGGCAGCGCTCGATTTTCACGCTTGAATCGGCTTATTACACGCTGCAGCGCCACATCCAAAAATGCATCCACACCAGATAAATGAGTTGTATAAATATTATTCTTCAGCTTTTTTGCCAGATTAGAATTGCGCGGGTAATGATCTATTCCAGTTCCATCAACCAACACATTATAATGCCCTTTTATCGCATGCTCTACGATAGCATCGCGGATTTTGTTACCAAAGGGTGCTATCATCAGATAATCGCCGCTATGATGGCCAGCCGCAACCATCACATTAAATAGATTGCTGTGCGAGCGCGCTTCATCAAGAGACGCTTCAACAAATCCTCCTTTGCCTTTCGTGCGCACACGAATACCTTCTTTAACAGTCGATTTTCCTACACCAGAAGCACCGAACGCAATGGTGCCATCGGCTTCTTCGGTCAGGGGTACAGGCGTAACCGGATTCTTAGGATCATTAAATTTACCCTTAACAACTTCTTCAACGCGCTCTTTTGTCGCAAGGAGCTGATCATACGCGATTTCTATAGTGCGTCTTAATTTTTGATCACCATCTGCCCGCTGCAGCAACTGCTCTTTAAGTTCGATATTACCGGTCAGCGCATCAACAGTATTAAACTTGCCGGCAGTAACATTTTTTATTAGTAGCGCAAGCGCGTCTTCGTTCTTTTTGCGCAAGCCTGTGACTATATTGAGATCTGCGCAGAATAATGGCACACCGCGCTCATCGATGGTAATACCGTCGATTTTTTCTTTATCACGTATATCTCTGAGTTTTTTTCTTTCATTATCATTAAGCTTAATGTCATTCTGTTCATCAAGATACCCTATTATTTTGTCCTTAGGTATGCGTTTAAAATCGAGAAAATTGACGTGCGAATTGACATCTTCAGCAAGCTGCGCTTTAAGCGCATCATCATAAGGAATCAAACCACCGTTCATCGTAACCAGACATTCCCGACCCTTATATTTATAGGTGAGAATATTTATCTTGTCTTCAACATCTATAACGCTGCTCGGCCAGTCAGGATATTCCCGCTTTACCTTGGGAAGCGCCCATCTTTTATCACGGCGCGAATCTAATGCATGCAAGAATGGCTCGATAAGGTCTTCCACTTTTGCATCTTTATTATGTAACGCTTCTGCATCTGCCTGATCGAGCCGGTTAAAATTCAAGCCACCGGGATATGCTCCTTTTATCGCCGGTATATTAAACAACCGCACCATAAACACGTCCAGCGTCAGGGCGTTGCCGTAATCAAACATATGCTCGTCATGTACCTGCTCATAAAAGGTAGCCAGAATTCTTGCGAGGGTTTTTGGGTTATGCTTTGCTGCATGACCCTTTCCATTAAACAATCTCGGATTGTGATCTCTGATTTTAGGAGGCGTGCATAAAGTGCTTTTTATAGCAGCGGATAATGTTTTTGCACCTGCCGCGTTATCGCTACCCGGCTCATGCACTCCTACCTGATCTTTCCAATCCTGATAAAGCGCCGCATGGGTTCCTAAGAACATAGTTTCAAAATAACCAGCTTGCTGGGCTTCGTGATATGATCGGGTAAGGTTACTAGACACTTGTTCTTGTTCCATAACCGCCATAAGGCGATTAAGAGCTAATAGCTGGCGTAACCCTACTAACGGATCTTCATCATTCCCACTTGTTTTCGTTACTGCTTCACTCATGCTTCAAGCCTCTTGATCATAGACTCCAGCATGATGCGATGCTGCTCGAAGCTCATGCTGCCATCCAGCAGAGGCTGCATATATTCCATCATTTCTTCTGTCATCGACATGCCGTTCATGGCAAACACTGCTGCCATCTGTTCAAACAATTCCTGGCGCTTCTGCGTTATGTCTTCAGGAAGGATTTCATTGTCATCAGCCATAGGAGTCCTTGTCGTAAAAACTTCATTCCAATCTGTACTATGCCACAGAATTGTTAAGCTTTTATGAACAAGAGGCTAATTTTTCAGGAGATTTTTACGGTGCAAGCATTTAAGCCAGCCAAACAAATAAACAAGTAATTACAATACAGTAGCAAGAATAGCCTTCAGTGTGCGCAACTCGCTTACGAGTTTTTCTACATCTTGTTTAGGGGCTTTCTTTTCTGCTGGCTTGGCAGATTTGGCAACAGCCGCCTCTGGCAGCGCCGCAACGGGTGAAGCATCCAGGAAGAAGCTTTTATTGCGCACCACTTTTTTGGCGCCCTTAATCGTATAGCCTTGCGTATAAAGCAGGGTTTTGATTTTTCCGAGCAGGTCAATATCTTCAGGGCGGTAATATCTGCGGTCACCGCGCATGCGCAAGGGTTTTACCTGCGGAAAATGACTTTCCCAGAAACGCAGCACATGCTGCGGTACGTCCAATTCGTCTGCCACTTCACTGATTGTTTTATAAGCCCCTTCTATTTTAGGGGCAGCAACTCGGCTGGAAGGCGCTTTAGAGGAATCGAGCGCTATATACGCATCAGGTGATTCAAATGACATAGGCGCTTGCCCGCCAGGAGGAGTATTCAGTAATTCAAGCTGTGCCATGCTTCCCCTTACTATAGTTGCTTATTATGCCCCGGAACGTTAGGGCAATAACCAAGGCTACGAATAGGCTGCTTACTTCTTGCCGCTTAGCGAATCATTCACGTCCTTCTTCAAGATGTTCGATGCGTTAAACGACAATACGGTG